>JAZDKP010000295.1:0-7901 GCA_043802925.1 Fibrobacterota bacterium
GGGTCAATGGATATGTTGACAGTATCATGGTTTCTGTGACCCACAATCGTGTTGTGCGGCTTGTTTCTGTTGAAGATGCCTATGTCCGTGACGGCACGTATGCCTCCCAGAATTTTGGGTCACTCACGTCCCTTGTCATTAAGACGGGAGGAACGAGCTATTCCCGCTACAGTTTCCTTAAATTTGATTTGTCGGGATTACCGGCGGATTCCCTTCTTTTGTCGGCAAAACTCAGGATCTATGCGTTAAGCAATAATCTGACCGGCCCTGAAACCATGCCGCTTACGGTATATAAGGTGGCAGACAACAGCTGGAGCGAAAACGTAATCACGTGGACCAACAAACCGGCAGCCGGTCAGCCGGTCGACACCCTCCGTGCTTCCAGTGCCGTATCGGTTTTTTATACGTGGGACGTAATGCCGGTATTTGCAGATTCAGCCATTGGGGCCCCATCTACACTGAGCTTTTGCGTCAAGGATCCTGCCAGCACGGATAAGTTGGTGGATTTTGCAAGCCGGGAAAACGAAACCGGCAAACCCGTCCTGGAACTTGTTTTTTCCGGGGAAGTCACACTCCAAGAAGAAATGCCGGATGAAACAGGCCTGTTGCTTCACCTGGCGATTTTCCCCAACCCGTTCAATCCAATCAGCCGGGTGACGGTTTTCCTAACGAAGGATACTTTCGTGCGGTTGCATGTTTATAATATATCCGGCAAGTTGATTCGGACAATCAGCGAGGGACGGTTTAATCGCGGGGCACATCCTTTCATTTGGGACGGTCGTGATGATGTCGGGAATCCTGTTTCCTCGGGAATATACCTCGTAAAAGTCTTTGCTGGCGGCAACTCGATTTTGGCAAAAGGCCTGCTTTTACGGTAGCCCGCTCCCTGTTCAGCCAGACCCGCATCATTCGCTTCAATCCCAACGGCAAGGCCCTTTTCCCTGCGGGGATGGGTTCCCGGAGAGGACTAAAAAACCTCTTGCGCCCCCGTTTTCTTTTATTTATCTTAGTAGGCAGATGGGCAGGCAAGTAAGTATGAAAAAAACAATTGTTCCTGGGGCTGGCAAGCGTGAGCTTTTGCGCGAATTCATTCTTGGGGAAATCCGGATGCGGCGCCTCAAACCCGGGGACCAGCTCTACTCCCGCGCTGTTTTCATGGACAAGTTCGGATGCGCTCGTGCCACCGTGGACCAGGTTGTCACGGAATTAATCGGCAACCATGTTCTTGCATCCAAAAAAGGGGAAGGCACCTATGTCGCTTTGCCGCGCCGCCGCACGGCCTCGGGCCACCTGGCCGTGGTCACCCCCGAACTGGGCGACGCCTCCATGCCGCAGGAAATGATCCACGGCCTCCTGGAGGGCTTCGGATCCGGCGTCAGCCTCAAATACTTCACCTATAACGAACTCCGCCATCCCATGTCCTGGGAATCCTGCAAGTCCCAGCGCGGCATCGCATTCATAATGCCCGATGTGCAGCACAGTACTTTCCTCATTGAGGCGCGTTCGTTCGGTCTGCCGCATGTGGTCGTTTACCGCGACCCGCCCGAATCCTCCTTCGTTTGCGTTGACAACCGCGGAGGCGTGCGCGCCCTGATAGGCCGTCTTACGAAAGCCGGCCATCGTTGCATCGGCTACCTGGGTTATCGGCAGAGCCGCTACCATTTTCCTGAGCAGCGGTATTCAGGGTATCTCGAGGGCCTGCTGGAATACAAGTTGCCTTATCATTCCGAATGGGTTCGGCTTATCTCAAAAAACCAGGAGGCGGAGGCAATCAAGTCGATGTTTGCCGGCACGAAAGTCCCCACCGCGCTTGTTGTGGAGAACCTCGCACTGGGGAGCATCCTTTCCCTTCTTGAAAAATGTGGGAAAATCCCGGGGAACGGCTTTGATATCGCGTATATCGATGCGGTCCCGGATGGCCGGTATCCTTTTCATGTCTATTCGCTTCAATCCACCACCCGTGAAACCGGCAGGGAGGCCGCAAAACTCCTGCTGAAACAGTTTGCGGACCCGGCGCGGCTTGTGCAGAAATATATCGTCCCCATAGCGGTTTAATTTACAAAGGAGTCTTTCATGAAAATCGCATGCTTCACGGTCAGCCTTCCCGACACCCCGCCCGAGCCGTCCCTCCGCCTGCTGAAAAAGCATGGTTACGAGGGCGCGGAATGGCGCGTTACAACGGACAAGGAAAGCACGCCCTTGCCCGGCTTCTGGAAAGGAAACCGGTGCACGCTCCAGGAAGACTGGAGCGACGCGCAGTTCAAGGCCGTGGCTGACATGGCGAAAAACGAAGGGCTCGCTGCGCCCTGCCTGGGTTCCTATACGCCTGCCGCAAACTTGGTCATGGCAAAGCGCATGATGGAGGTGGCCAATATTTTCGGCGCGCCCATGCTCCGCATTAATTTTTCTAAATTTGATTCTTCGCGCCCTTATCCGGAGTCGTTCAAACGGGAGCTTGACGATTACGCGAAGGTGGTTGGGGCGGCAAAGGCCTATAAAGTCAAACCCCTCATCGAAATCCACATGGGCAATATCACGCCATCCGCGAGCGCGGCATACCGCTTTGTCTCCCACTTCCAGCCCTCGGAAGTGGGCGTCATTCACGACGCGGGCAACATGGTCTACGAAGGATTTGAGGACTACAAGAACGGCATTGAACTGCTCGGCCCTTATCTCGCGCACGTTCATGTCAAAAACTCCATGCCTGTCTCCGAGCCGTCACAGGGGCCTGCCAGGCTGAAATGGAAAACGGTTTTCGCGCCTTTCCGCAAGGGCCAGGTCGATTTCACGGCCCTCCTGGGCGCGCTTAAAAGAGCGGGCTACGGCGGATGGCTTTCGGTCGAGGACTTTTCCACCGAACGCCCGCAGGAGGAACGGTTGAAGGACGATATCGCGTTCCTGAGGGAAATCCTTTCAAGCCTGTAAACAAACAGAGGAACGATGGACAAAATAAAAATCGGTATCATCGGCATGGGCTCCATGGCGCGCAACCATTACGCGAAGCTGAAAACCATCCCTGCATTCGAAGTCACGGCCCTGGCGGACGTGAACCCTGCGGCCCTTCAGAACTATCCGGAAAAAAAGTTTTTGAACGGCCGCGAACTCATCGAAAAAGGGGGCGTGGGCGCGGTCCTCATCGCAACCCCGCATTTTGACCATGTCCCGCTCGCCGTGGCCGCGCTGAAAAAGAAAATCCATGTGCTGGTTGAAAAACCCGTTGCCGTACACGGACTCGACGCCCAAAAGATGGTCAAGGCGCACACGGACAAGGCCGTTGTTTTCGCGGCCATGTTCAACCAGCGGACGCGGCCCGCGTTCTGCAAGGTCAAGGAACTCGTGGAAAGGGGCGAACTCGGAAAGCTGCAACGTGTGAGTTGGATCATCACGGACTGGTACCGCACGGACGCCTATTACCGTTCGAGCCCCTGGCGCGCCACCTGGAAGGGGGAGGGGGGCGGCGTTCTTCTCAACCAGTGCCCCCACAACCTTGATATTCTGCAATGGATTTGCGGTATGCCGGACCGCGTGACCGCTGTCATCGGTATCGGCAAACACCATGCCATCGAGGTCGAGGACGAGGTCAGCGCCATTCTCGAGTTTCCGGGAGGCATGACCGGCACTTTCGTCACCTCCACAGGCGAGGCGCCGGGCAGCAACCGGTTCGAAGTCGCGGGGAGCCGCGGGAAGCTTGTATTGGAGGACAATAACAGACTGCGTTTTGTCCGAAACGAGGTGCCCTCCGACGAGTTCTGCCGGACGAGTAAGGAAATCTGGAGCGCGCCCAATACCTGGGAAGTTGGTTTTCCGCAGATGGCAGCGGGCGACGGCGAACAGCATGCGGGTATCATGAAAAATTTCCGTGACGCCATTCTGAAGGGAGCGCCGCTCATCGCGCCCGCGGAGGAGGGGCTGAATTCCCTTGCCCTCGGAAACGCCATGCTGATGTCGGGTGTGCTTAAAAAGCCGGTCAAGTTACCGCTGGATGACGGGCGTTATGTTAAAACCCTGAAAAAACTCGAGACCGATGCGTCAAAAAGGAAGAAAAAATGAAAAAGTTCTCGGGCTTCACCGACGAAGCATCGGTTGAAATCGACGGGCAGATAAAGGCGTTGGAAAAACTCGAATGGAACGGCATTGAAACGCGCCTGGTGGCAAAAGGGCTCCATTTTGACGACGTGGACGACAGGACCTTCCAGTCCATCCATGAAAAGCTGGAAAAAGCGGGCATCAAAATAATCTGCTACGGCAGTCAGATTGCCAACGGGTCGCGCAAAATAACGAACGACTCCAGGGTCGACGTTGAAGCGCTCCGGCGCATCATTCCCCGCATGAAAAAGACCGGGACCCGGTTTGTACGAATCATGAGCTACCTCAACGATGGGTGGGAGGAAACGGCTTGGCGGGACGAGGCGATCCGCAGGCTCCGGGAACTCACGGAAATGGCCGAGGATGGTGGTGTCATTCTGGCGCACGAAAACTGCTCGGGCTGGGCGGGCCTGGGGTTCCGGCAGACGCTCGAAATGCTTGACGCCATTCAAAGTCCGGCGCTGCAGCTCATTTTCGATACAGGCAACCCGGTGGAAAAGAAGTACGACGGCTTCGAGTTTTACAAAGCGGTCCGCAGCCGCATCGTCCACGTTCACATCAAGGATTATAAAATCGACGCTTCCGCGCCCCAGGGGTTCCGCGCGGTGATGCCCGGCGACGGTGACGGCCAGGTGGCGCGCATCGTGGCGGACCTCCAGCGCACGGGCTATGACGCTTGGTATTCCATGGAGCCCCACATCTCGGCCGTCTTCCACGCTGGGCAGGATGTGAGCGGGCAGGATTCGGCGTTCGATACATTCGTGGAATACGGGAAGCGGTTCGAGGCGTTGTTCGCCGCGTCCTCGCCCCGTTTGGAAAAAGACCGCGGACACGATGACAACCGATGAAAACTTTTTCCACCCTGTCTTTTTTCCTTTCCCTGTTATTTTTCACGCCTGCGCAGGCCGTGACCCCGCTGCGTGTCATGCTTATCGGCTGGCCGCTTTACGACACGGAAAACCCCGTCACAAAGCGTCCCATTCAAAGCGTCTATTCCCTTTTCAAAAAGTTTGAAGCGGAAAATCCGGACATCAAACTGGAACTTATCGCGGCCCAATGGGGGAGCGGTGGAACGGGTTACCTTCCTAAAACCAGGGCGCTCCTGTTAAGCCGGGCCATCGATGTCTTTGAAGCACCCTTGGTCAGCGACTTCGCCAACCAGCGGACCATCGAAAACCTGGAGCCCTGGATTGCACGGGACCTGGACACCACCGATTATCTGCCCGGTGCGCTGGATCGCTTTGCCGCTTTTATCTGGAGCGACGGCGCCTACCACCGGTACGCGCTTCCCATCTATTACGGCGTGCGGATGAACGCCTATGACCGTCAAATTTTCCGGGATTTCGGCGTGGACACCCTGTCCCCGGCGCCTTCACCGCAGGAAGTGCTCGACAAGGCCGCACGAATGACCGGAACCAACCCGAAGACCGGAAAAACAACCTATGGCCTGTATTTTGAAGGGCGTCACAAGCTTTTCCTGGTGACCAACCTTTTGGATGCGTTTGGGGGCGCGTGGGGAGGCATTAACCGGGACGGGACGCTGCGCTGCACCTGGACATTGCCTCAGAACGAAGACGCTGTCTTATGGCTCCTGAGGGCGGTCCAGTATTGTCCCCCTTCACTGATGGGCAGCGGCGAGGGCGTCGAATCCCTATGGGGCACGCAAGACAACTTCATCGGCATCCGCGTCCACGCTGATGCCAACAACCTTTTCCGGCAGAATTACACCCCCGGAATCCGGCTGCCCGACCATACGCAACGTTTCCGGTATGTCCAGATTTTCCGCAATCCCAATGGGGGCGGGGGCTTTGCGTTCGGCAGCCCGCTTGCCATGGTTTCGACAAGTCCCCACAAACCCGAAGCCTGGCGGTTCATCAAATGGATGTCGCAAGGGAGCGCGGCGCAGGATTATTTGGTGGACATCATGAACACGTATCCGGTCACCCGTTCCGCCTACCAAAACCCCGTTTTCCTGGAAAACGAAAATTTCCGGTACGCCATGGACGAAATGAACGTGCCGGTCAAAGGCTTTCCCTACGCCAGCACGCCCATCCGGTATGCCCTGGAGAACGAACTCGACAAGGCGTTCCTGGCCGCGCGCGAATGCGGTTGGGACTCGCTCCGGTTGCGCGCCATCGCCCGGGAGTATCTGGCGTCCGTGCAAAGGGCCTCGGACGCCTGGACCGCTTCGCTTTTGCGGTGTCCGCCTTCGCAGAGGAGGCCTTTTCAGCTTCGCGCGTTCGCCACGCCGTTTTTCGTGGCGCTTGCCCTCGGCATCCTCTGTCTGCTTTTCTGGGGCCGTAAAACCTTCCGCCGTTATGCGGGTTGGTATCTTTTCCTGCTCCCCTCGCTTTGCGCCATGGTTCTTTTCCTCGCGTATCCCATTGCCGAGTCTTTCCGTCTGAGCCTATACCATTCCAACGGTTTTATGGAAGGTTTTGCGGGGTTCAGCAACTATTCCTCCGTGCTGAAGGATCCTAATTTCCTCAACGCGCTTTACAATACAGGCTATATCGCGCTCTTTACCCTGACCCTCGGCATCCCCCTCGGGTTTGTTTTGGCTTCCCTTATCAATAGCCAAAAAAGGGCCCGGACCGCCTTCAAGGTGCTCTATTTTATGCCCATGGTGACTTCGGTCATCGCCTCTGCGGTGCTGTTCAAGTACCTTTTTTCACCGGACATGGGGCTGGTCAATTTTCTGCTCCAAAAATTTGGGCTGCCTGGCCAAAATCTGCTGTGGGTTTCCAGCCCGGTCACCTCCAAGTTTGTGGTCGTCCTGTTCGCCCTTTGGCATGGCACGGGATACACGGTTCTCATCTGCCTGTCCGGGCTCCAGTCCGTGCCGGATCAGCTTTATGAGGCGGCCGGCATCGACGGTTGCAACGGTCTTCAAAAATGGTGGCATATCACGCTGCCCAACATGCGCCCGACCCTGGTCTTCCTGGTGATGACCGGGTGCATCGGCGCGCTCAAGCGGTTTGAGGACGTCTTTACCTTCGGGGGCATGCTGGGCCAGCCCGCGCGCTCCCTGCAGACCGTGGTGGCCTATATTTTCGAGCTGGCCTTTGGCGCGTTCAATTTCGGCGCGGCATCGGCCGCGGCCTATCTGCTGTTCGCCATCATTCTGGTCATCACCCTCATCAATTACCGGGTGATCTTGAACAAGGAAATCTGATGGAAAAAATATCCTCCCGTATCGAACGAAAAGCCTTTCCCTCCGTGCGGGTCGTGACCCTGCTCCTGGGCGCGTTGGCCTTTTGCCTGCCCTTTTGGTGGCTCCTTGTCAACGCCTTTGACGAAAGCGCCAACCTGGGCCTTAAACTGCCCCCCTCGCTCTGGTTTCGGGAAGGGTATACCGGCCTGGGTAACTTTAAAAGCGCCTTTAGCGCCATTCCTATCGGCCGGTATTATTTGAATACGCTTATCATCACCCTGTCGGTGATCACGCTCCAGGTCCTGAACTGCTGCTTTGCGGGTTACGCATTCGCCAAGGGGCGCTTTCCCGGCAAAAAACCGCTTTTCCTTCTTTTCCTGGCAACCATGATGATTCCGTTTCAGCTCTATATGGTTCCGCTCTATCTGTTGATGAACGCGACAGGCCTCGTGAACACGCTTTTTGCCATCATCCTGCCCGGAATACACAGCGCCTTCGGCGTTTTCCTTGCCACACAGTACATCAAGGGGCTCCCGGAATCGATTTTTGAGGCCGCCCGCCTCGAAGGGGCGGGAGAGCTGCGCATATTTTTTACCATTGTGCTGCCGCTTTCCAAGCCGGTCATCGCCACTCTTTCGGTACTGACGGCACTGGCGTGCTG
>JAZDKP010000296.1:0-3275 GCA_043802925.1 Fibrobacterota bacterium
CGGCGCGTCGTGGGAAGGTTTTGCCCTGGAACAGATACTGGGAGTACTTGGCAGAACGTGGGAAGCATCTTTTTACCGGACAAGCAGTGGTTCGGAAGTTGATCTTATTCTCCGGAGCGGCGATCGGATTGTTGGCGTGGAATTTAAGGCAAGCATGGCTCCAGTGGTAAGCCGTGGATTCTGGCATTGTCTGGAAGATCTGGGTATTTCGGATGCCTGGATAGTATCTCCGGTTAAGGCGTCTTTTCCATATAAAAAAGCAGTTACCATAGGGAATATCAGCGATTTTCTGGACCATATCAATCCAGCTTTAAAGGTATCCACGGGCTTGAAATCGTGAACCGGGTGGAATAACATTTTCATTCATCAATAAACCGATGGCCCACACATTCACCCTCACCATCAAGAACCCGGAAAAGCGTCTGGCCGAAGGAAAGGCTGCAGCGGAAAAGGTTGGCGTCCGGCTTGAAGGGGACGTTACAGGTGGCACCATATCGGGTCAATCGCCCCTCGGCTCCGTCAAGGCAACCTACCGCGCGCTTGGAAACGACCTGTATCAGATTGAAGTATTGGAGAAGCCTTTTCTAGTGCCCATGTCGATGGTTGAACAGAAAGTCCGTGAAGCGATAGGATAATAACTCTGGTCTGTTTGCCCTTGATGCAAAAACAGAAGCCTTCTGTTTTCATCTGCCCCTTTCCCCCTGTATTTTATATATTATGCCCGATAATCGTTCTCATATTATATTAGAATAAAATGCTGACGTTTCTCTCCATCCGCGATTACGCGCTCATCGAAAAACTCGACATTGAGTTCGGCGAAGGCTTCAACGTCATCACCGGCGAAACCGGCGCGGGCAAGTCCATCATTATCGAAGCGCTCTCGCTTTTACTCGGCGAACGGGCGCAATCCGACACCGTGCGCCACGGAAAAGAGAAGGCCGTGGTGCAGGGCACGTTTACCGTCAAGGGTAACAGCGCGCTTCTCAAGAAGGCGCGTGACCTCGGATTCGATGCCGACGAGGGTGAAATCATCGTGCGCCGCGAAATCAGCACGGAAGGGCGCAACCGCTGTTTTGTGAACGGCATCAACACGCCGCTGCAGTCTCTTAAGGTCCTCGGCGACCTGCTCGTGGACGTGCACGGCCAGAATGATCACCAGTCCCTGGTGCGGCCCGAAACGCATATCGGTTTTCTTGACGGGTATGCGGGTACGCAGGACCTGTTGGACGCTTATGCGTCTTCGTACAAGGAGTTGAAGGCCGAAGAGGCCAAGCTCGCGGCGCTTATTGAAAAAGAGACGCGCATCCGTGAACGGAAAGAGTTCCTCGAGTTTCAGCACAAGACGCTGGCGGCCGCGGAACTCCGTGACGGGCGCGAGGCCGAGCTTGGCGCTTCCATCAAATATCTGGAGAGCGGGCACAAGACCGCGGACCTCCTGGCCGAGGCGCGGGGCCTTGTTGACGACGGCCTGCTCGTGGGTCTGCAAAAGGCCGCCAAGGCGATGCGCAAACTTTCGGAAATGGATGCGTCGTTCAAAGAGGCCGCGGAAAAACTTTCGGAGGCCGGTATGGTGCTCGAGGACCTCTCCCGTGCACTCCAGAAAAAGGCCCAGGCCGAAACGCCGGTGGAAAGCCTCGACGAACTGAACGCAAAGCTCGCGGCCATCAACCGGCTCAAGCGCAAGTACGGCCGTGACGAGGCCGGTCTTGTCAATCTGTTCGCTGAAACCGTACGTGACCTTGAATTTCTTGGGAGCACGGAAATTGATCGGCACGATATTGAAAAGGCCATCCGTACGGCAAAAGGAAAAACAGCCCGTACCGCGGACGAACTTTCCGCTGCGCGTAAAAAAGCCGCAAAGCAGTTTGATAAGAAGGTGAACCTCCTGCTTTCAGAAATGAATATGGCTGAAGCCGGCTTTGCCACAGAAATCGCGGACCTGCCCGCGTTTTCACCCGATGGCCGCGATGGCGTGGAGTTCAAAATCCGCGTGAACCCGGGCGAGCCCGTGCGGCCGCTCGTAAAAATCGCCTCGGGGGGTGAAATTTCCCGTGTCATGCTCGCGGTCAAGAGCGCGCTCGCGGAAAAGGACGACACCCCGGTGCTCATCTTTGACGAAATCGACACCGGTATCGGCGGCGAAACCGCGGGCCGTCTGGGCGCACTGCTCCGGTCGCTGGCGCGTTTTCACCAGCTTTTCTGCATCACCCACGCGCACCAGATTGCCAAGGAGGCGGACCGCCACTATTCCGTGGAAAAGGAAAGTGACGGGCAGCGCACCGTGGTGCGCATGGCCGCGCTTTCGGACAAGGAGCGCGTGGCCGAGATTGCGCGCATGCTGGGGGGCGGCAAGGCGCGTGTTGCGCTGGACCATGCCCGGTCCCTCGTCCGGGAGCGCGCATGAGGGACCGCTTTCAGGGTGCGCCCGCGCCGGGCTTCATTGCGTCTGCGATCGTTAAACTCGGTCTCATGGGCTGGGGCATTCACGTCCTGGCGCACGACCGCAGTGTGCTCGCGGTCGTGCTCGTGGCCGTCATCGTGGCCATCACCGGCATCGAACGGTTCACGGGCAGCGTTCATAACCGCGCTTTTGCAAGCGTCATCAACCGCTTCGCCTATTTGCCCGTGCTCCTCTACCTCGCCACGCATGAAATCCACAGTGATCCGCGCTTTCCCTTCCTCGTGGTGCTGGCCGTGGGTTTTATCGTGGCGAAAGAGATTGCCTTCCTGTTCAACGGCATCCGTTTTCTCATGCGCACCGAACAGTACATGGCGCCCAAAAGCATGCGCGGGCTCAACGCCGCGGCCCTGCTCGCGGTCATCGCGCTCTTTGCCCTGCACCTAGAACCCGCCGCGAGCCTGGTCCTTATCGCGGTGGTGGTCATCTCCATCGCGGACGCCTCGGGCTTTGCCTGGAACTTTTACAAGAAAAAGCACAACCTCCGGGACATGAACCTGGCCACAAAAATAACGTTGATGCGGCTTCTTTTAAGCCCGGTCTTCATGATTGTTTACTTTTATGACCGCAACCCCAACTTCGGCGACAACTCTCTCCTCCTGCAGGTCATTGCGGTGCTGCTGTCGATATTGCTGATTTCCACGGACGGGCTCGATGGTTATTTTGCGCGCAAACGCAACGAGGTGACCAAGTTCGGCAAGTACCTCGACCCCTTTTCCGATAAAATCTGCACGCTCACCGTTTTTCTCTGCTTTGTGGCGTCCAATTACGTGCCGGTCTGGATGGTGGCGCTCATCTTTTACCGCGAGGCGGCCAT
>JAZDKP010000297.1:0-7199 GCA_043802925.1 Fibrobacterota bacterium
CCTTCGACTGTATTGACAGTCTGCCGACATTCACCGCCTCGACGGGCACCCGCCTTTTACCGATAGCCTCAACAATGCCGTGCCCGGTGAGCGCCTTCACAAAAGGATTCAAATCGCCGGTCGTAAACGTGCACTGTATCCGCCTCCCAAGCGCGTTTCCATACTCGTCAGTCAGGGCCGAATCAAAAACCACATCATACTGTTTCCTCGGTTCAAGTCCCTGGTTCAGTTCTATCGTCCTTTCCCCCCAGGTTTGCTCTGCATATGCTTGCGGGAATTTTATTCCCGGCGTGATGTGAATGTGCTCGGTGACTTCCTTCAGGGGAACTGAATGGTTGAACGCGGCATAAATGCTTTGATGCGGCTCCAAATTCAGGATGGTGTCCGGTCCCCGACTGGTATCCGCATTGGCGTCCTGCGTTGTCAGCTTAATAAAATCGAAGGGGGCGTATGTTTTAATGCGCGCCTCGAAGGGAGTATCTCCTTTTTCAGGTCCGCCGTTCATCGCGGCAATGCCTTTCTCCACTCTTAACGTATATTCCGTGGCCATCTGCAGCAGGACTTTTGGTTTAATAACGATCATGTCCAGGTTTAACGGTTTCTTTGCCTCTTCATTTTGTTCCTGGTTTCTTACATAGATGTAGGGAGAGCAGGTATCGCAGGGCCTGGCTATTTCAAATGGCACTGCCGGCGATATGGAAACGAATTTGTCCAGCCCTTTAATGTCTATGGGTTGGTTGAATTTTAAAAAGAAAACAGGATGCAGGCTACTCTCTTCGCGGTAGCCGTTGGAGATGCTGTGGCCTATCACACTGGGGACGGGTGTTATGAATTCCCATTGATAGTCTTTTTTCAGCTTGTTCCCGGTGACTGACGAGACGGTTCCCTTGGGCACCGCCAGCTTATAGCGTGTGGCATATTTCAGGGGCTCATCCGGAATGAACATTAGGAAATCCGTTCCTTTCCAGCGATATTTTCCTTTAATCGATGGCTCGATAATGAGCGGTCCTGTTCCTTCGCCCTGCGGCAATTGCATCAGGGGTATCATGGGTTCGGAAAAGACGACCTGGATTTCATTCGCCTGATACAAAGTCTGAAGATTGTTATTGGGTATTGCCTGCAAAATATTAACGGGTTGCGCTGCAAATATGGCTCCTACAATAAAAAAGATGATAAGGCTCGCAGATGCTTTGATTTGTCGAGTAGAGCTCATAGCCACCTCCCTTGAATGTTAAATTCATGGGAAGACACTACAAACCCCCTCACAGAACCGGACTTGTAGATTTCCCACATCCGGCTCTTCAGAAAAGTCTCCCCGCCAAAACGGGTTTTATCCGACAACGAACCGCTTACTGACCCGTCTCTGTGTACGGACAAGGCGGAACCGTCAGATATCAACTTTTCTGCCAGTCCCTTCGCTCCACAGGCATTACCCTGCTTCATCACTACTATGAACTGGTCCGAATCCCGATACACCGTCTGTGATACCTTGCCTTTGTAGGGCTTGGCAGCACATACCCTATTGGGAGTGCATTGGGCCTCCCGAGTTCCCATACTTTCCATTTGATACCGTGCTACGGTCTCAGACCCCGCCGGACTCTCATATCCTCGCCTTATCGGATAGGAGATTACTGCCTTCCCAGCAAATGAACGCCGTCGGCTTCCGGAACTTGGAGATATTTCGGGGCTCAATCCCTTCACTTGCGTTGCGGCCCGGTATCCCCTCCCTCTGGCTTCACGAAGACGGGTTACCCCGTCAGGTGCAGAGTTCGGTTCTGGGGTGGTGGCTAACCTTTCCCCTGACTGGATTTTCACCAGCTGGTCAGTATTATTCTCCTGATGCGTATTAATCGTCATCGTCTTCATTCTCTCATACCCAATAAATTCTGTATCGCCACAAGTGGTACACGAGTGCCAGCGCTTGTGCCGAACAAGGCGTTTACCCGGACAACTCACTTTCACAATCAGCTCAATAATCTCTTCCGATAATAAAATGCTATTTATCCTTTTGCAAGATATAAAGACAATAACCCTCTTTGCAAAATGTTTATTATTCAACCCCTCCCCCGCCTGCTTCCAATCGAGCGCAACAAACCCTGTCCTGCACCCCGCAGCCGGTCTCTGGTAGAGCGCGAGGATATTTTCAATGGAACTCACGTCGCGAGCTAAAACGTGGCCCCGAGGCGCCGGTGTTCAGTTGGCGCGTTTCTCAATCAGCCAGAAAATAGCGCGTGCTTCTTCCACCTGACGGCTCCTGCTTCAGAACATCCTTGTGAATTAAATCCTGAATATCGCGCAGGGCCGTGTCCTGGGAGCACTTCGTCATTGTGGCCCATTTTGACGTGCTGAGCTTTCCGTCGAATCCATCCAGCAATCTATTGAGGACGGATATTTGCCTGTCGTTGAACATCGTTTTGGCATGGGTTTCCCAAAACTTCGCCTTTTTCAGGACAAGGGAAAGGATTTCTTCGGTTGAGGTAAAGGCCCGGTCCAGGCAGCCAAGGAACCACATCAGCCATGAGGTAATATCCAGGGATCCCCGCTGTGTCGTTTCCAGGATGCTGTAATAATCATTCCTCTCTTTGCGTATTTGCGCCGACATGCTGTAAAAGCGCTGCCGGGTTCCGTCGGAAACAGCCAACAGCATGTCCGTGATGGCCCGCGCAATGCGGCCGTTGCCGTCTTCAAAAGGATGGAGGGTGACGAACCATAAATGAGCGATGGCGGCTTTTGTGGCCGGATCCAGTTTCTTTTCATTGTTGAACCAGGTCAGGTATTTCTTCATTTCGCTGTTAAGAATACCGGACCGGGGGGCTTCAAAGTGGACCTTCTCGCGTCCCATGGGGCCCGACAGAACCTGCATAGGATCGTCGTCAGGATTATTGCGCCATGTACCAACAGTAATTTTTCGCAGGCCGCTTCTTGCCGTTGGAAACAGGGCGGAATGCCAGCCGAACAGACGTTCCCGTGTAAGCGCGACATTATAATTCCGGGTGGCGTCCACCATCATTTCAACAATCCCATCAACATTTCGATCCGAAGGGACCAGTCCGGCAACATCCATTCCCAGACGCCGTGCGATGGATGAACGGACCTGGTCCCGGTTCAATAATTCACCCTCGATTTCACTGGATTTGAGCACATCCATGGTCAGCGTTTGCAATGTTGCTTCCGACTGAAGTTCGAATCCAAGGGCTTCCATTCTTCCCAAAAGCCTTCCCTGCCGGTGGCGCACATCAGCCAACGGTCGCGCCAGGGCGTCCTGTTCCCAAAGAAAGGAAGGCCATCCGGCCTGTTGATGAATATACTTAGCCATTATTGATGTTTAACTAGTAATGGATACATTTATGAATTCGCATGTTAAGTATAATCTCCTATGAATATTGCTTTACGTAAGCTTTATCGAAATGTATCCATTATTAATAAATGGTCAATAATAACCCGCTTGCTGTCATGAAGATAGGTTTTAGAATCGCCCGTAGGCAAGATATTTACCGCATAAGATGCGGAGAATAAGAGCCCTATTCTCCGCATGGGATATGAGTCACAGTTTTACCAACGCGCGGCTAAAACGTAACCCCAAACTTTCCAGTCAATACCCAGGTAACCATCGGTAGGTTTCAAACAACGTACAACGAATCTTCGCTTCAACGTGGATTTTTCAATTATATTTATTTAATCATGCTCCACAGGCTGCTTCGCATTTCACTTGCACTCGGTATTACGTCACTCTTCGCCGCGCAGCAATCCCCTTTTGACCGCTCCGGGATCTGCCTTTCCGGCGAATACGGCTTTTCCGAGCGCACCGTTGAGGTCGCCTCTGCAGGTAAAAAAGCCACCCTCGCCGCAGGCAACGTAAACACCGGCGGCCTCACTCTCGGCTTTATCAAGGCGCTGAATCCCCGGTATGCGCTCCGCATCAGCGGGGCACTCGGTTCGGGCAAGGAAAAAGGCGAACTGCAGCGGAATCAACTTCTGTCCACCAGCACGGGCGGTTATGAATACCACGACCTCCGCGCCTCCTATGCCCATTCCTACACCGGCCTCTATGTGGACCTTCTCTACAAGTTCCATCCGGGCCGACGCGTATTTCCCTTCGCATTCGCGGGCACGGGCGTGACCTCGTATACGGTCACCAAGTCGTTTGTCATCGAGGACACCACCCCGTATGACGGCTCCTCCGTGCCCATGGAAAACAACGCCTTTGACAAAACCGCGTTCAACGCCTCCGCGGGTTTGGGCGCGGTCTGGATGTACGGGGCCAACATCGGACTCTTTGCGCAGTACAAATTCCGTTACTGGAAACCCGTTGAATTCACCGAAGAACTCGTGGCCGGCGTCTCGGTGTCCCAAATGCAGACCCATTTTACGCACCAGTTCGAGGGAGGGCTGCATTTTGTATTCTGAACGCGTACAAAGGCTTCTCCTCCCCTGGCTTGCCGCAAGCCTGCTTTTCTGCGCCTCATGCACGGAGTTCCTGGGCCCGTCAAAGCCCGACTTCGACAATACCGAAGCGTTGAACGAACAGCTCTTCTGTTGGACCGCACTTTCGGTCTTCTACATTTTTCAGGACAAGATGCCGCAGAACCCGCTTGACTACACCTCACCGGCAACGATGTACGAACAGGTGTCAATCAGCGCAAACGACCCATGGACCCACTACATTCCCCCGGAAGACGCAGACGCCTATCTGGGAAATTTCTCGTCTGAGAACGAGGCGGGCATCGGCATATTCATAGGGAAAGTGGGTGACACCTGTTTCATCCGGTTCGTTATCGATCATTCACCGGCACAGTCTGCAGGACTCCACAAGCACGACACCCTCCTTGCGGCTAACGGACAGACGCTGGTCGGTATTTCTGATACACTGTTCTACGAGCGCTTGTCCGGCCCAGTGGGCAGCCGGGCGACGCTCTCCATTAAACGTGATTCCACACTTTCCGATATTCAAGTAACCCGCGACTCCTTTGACGTGCCCACCGTGCTCACCGACACGCTGGATGACAGTGTCGCTTATATCTGGCTCAACATCTTCCTTGACGCCACGCCCCTCCCGGGCGGGACCTCGGCGGAACTGCACGCCGCGCTTGCCGAAACCGACGCTTTTTCCGGTGCGCGTACTCGACCTGCGCGGCAACCCGGGCGGCCTTATTTCGCAGTGTATGGAAGTTACGGGAATGTTCATTGATCCCTGGGACACCATTGCCCTGGGACGGATACGACTCCCCGCTGAGACCGGCGGCAAGACACAGGATACGACCCTCGTGTCCGATATCCAGATTCACAACGAATTAACGGCCAAGTTTGTGATCCTGGTCGATTCCATGAGCGCAAGCGCGACCGAACTTCTGACCACTGCGCTTCAGACGAACCGTCCTGATATCCCGGTACTCGGATGCCACACGTATGGAAAAGCGCGGGGCCAGGTCATGCTGTCCACGCCGTCCAATGGGCTTGCCAAAATGACCTTCATGACATTAAAGACCGCACAGGGTGTGGATTATAATGAGGTGGGACTTATACCCGGTTTGCCGCTTGTGCCCGGCACGGACTGGCTTGATGCGGCCTACCACCGGGCGCGTGTGCTTATCGGCTCGCCGGTGCCCAAGGAGCGCGCGGAGGTGCGGGTCCGCAGCCGTGTCATTGAGTTGAACCGGAAACTGCTGGGAATCCGGCGGAACGAACCGCTGCCCATGGTCCGGTTTTAGCCGCTCCTTCCCGCCCCTTCTCCCCGCCTTTAACTCTACTTCAGCCGCTTTATTTTAGGGGGCGTATAGCTAAAATCCCTGTCTCCCAGCGCGCAGCTGATGATTTTAGCGAGTGCGGTTTCCGTGACCTTGGAGGGCGTCAGGACAAAAAGCCGGTTGATAAAAAGGTGCTGATACGGGGTGGACTGGGTCTCGATATAGGAATAATACTGGTTCGGGTTCTTTTCAGAATGCGCGTACCGGCTTTTTTGCAGATTGTCGTACCTCTCCTTCTTTTCGCTGTCGAAAAGGTCCGGCGAATAGTCCGCCTGGTTCATGTCCACCCGCTGTTTGCTGTACACTTTAAAGACGTTCCGCAAATTATCGACATTGCTGACCAGGTAGACAAGTTCCGGATCGATCCGGTTTGACATTTCACCGACCGTGACCGTATTTTTAGCAAGCCGGTGCCGGTAAAAGATCCCGTAAACGCTTCCATCCTGGCCGACGTGCTCAAACATCACCGGAATGCCGCTGGCAATCAGCGCCACCACGGATGCGGCCTGGCACTCCTCCAGCTGAAAAAGACCGGGCCGGTCGCCCCCTTTCATCTCCTCCGGCGGGTTTGGAAGGGTTCCCAGACCGGCCGTGTCCAGCGCAAGACAGTCCGCCATCATGCGAAGCGCCTCAGGAATTGACATTCCGCTGTATTGAAAAATCTCTTTGTCGGCCGCGTACATCGGAAAAGCGCTGTCGCGAACCGTGATTTCACCGGCAGGGGGCAGACGGGAGAGGCAGGGAAGCGCCGCAGCGTCTTTAATCATGGCCGCGCGGACCTTTCCGGTTGCGGCTCCCGCTGACGGCGGGGCGGTCAGGCATCCGCAGAACAGGGCCAAGAGAACACAGCAGGTAAGAAGCGTTGTTTTCATTTTAATCCTTTCGGTTTAACCGTCCGGTGTCCGGCTGCGGGATGCGGGCCAAAAATCGACGTTCCCATTCAAAACTTTCCGCCTTCGCTTTCCAATCCACGTCATCCATATCCGCTCCTTCACGGAGCATTTCGCGGATGCACGAATCCGCGAGCGCAAGACTGTCCGAACGCAGCAGAATCCGGGCCTTCATAAATCGCAGCATGTTTTTACGGTAGCCGGTCAGTTTTTTTACATCGAGACAGGGAAGATATCCGCAAAGCTCTTGCGAACGGCCTCCGAGCCGGCTGCTGTTCATGCAGGTCTTGACAAGACTTGTCCAGAAACGGTCCGCAGAGTCCAGATAGGCGGTTGCGGGGCCGGTCCGGCCGCAAAGCGCGGCCCAATTTGACAGCATGAAATAGGCGTCGCTCCGGTTCAGCAGGTCTTCGTCAAAACCAGTCAGCATGCCCTGCTCCCCGTACGTGCCGGGATTGCAGTCCGCCAGAATGCGCCGATAAAGCCGTTCAATGGGTTCCCACAGGGAATCGGGCCAGGCGACCGTGCGCGCGAATGGCCGTCGGACCATGGCCCGGATGATGGC
>JAZDKP010000298.1:0-14088 GCA_043802925.1 Fibrobacterota bacterium
TCTCTCGTTCCCCGAGCGAAGTCGAGGGGCGAGAGAGGGGGGGGAGTTGCATCTCCAGGTCCTCCGCAGCTCCAGCGCGGGCAATTGCACGGCGTTGTGGAATGAAAAGCACGGGCTCCTCATCGACGCCGGGGTGACCAAATCCCTTCTGCAGGATTTTCTTTCGGAAACCGGGATGCCCGTCAGCGCGGTTCTCGTCACCCATGGCCACAGCGACCATCTTTCCAACGCGGCCTTCCGCCTCCTGCACGGACGCGGCGTCCCCTTTTATTTTGGCAGTCGCGGCGTCATCGCCTATTACCGGAGGATTCTGCCTTCCTTTACGGGCGAAGGGCCGCTTTTGCATTCCTTTGAGGGCCGGCGCTTTCAGGTGGCGGACTTTTCCATCGTTCCCTTCGAAGTGACGCACGATTCTGAGGGCGGCTGCTTCGGATTCCGGCTTGAGTGCGGCGGGGCGCGCGTCGTGGCCTTTGCCACGGACTTTGTCCATGTGCCGGACGGTCTGCTGCCATTTTTTACGGGCGCGGACGCCATTGTGCTCGAGTCCAACCATGACCCCGACCTGCTCGAACGGAGCGGACGGCCCTATCATGTCAAGGAGCGCATCCGCAAGCGGGCGCACCTTTCCAATGCCAAGTCCACTGATTTTCTTTCGAGGATTCTACGCCAGCCGGGCGCGCGGCCGCGTCATGTTTTTCTCGCCCATATCAGTGAGGAATGCAACAACCGGAAGCTGACGCTGGAGACGGCGCAGCAGGCATTGGAGGGGCTCTCCGGCCCGCTACCGGACCTGTGGCTGACCTGGCGCGACCGACCCGCGGTGCGCGTCACGGTGTAGCGGCTAATAAGGCATGCCCGTGCAGTAATAGCTCAACATCATCGAATCGACCGATAGCGTGTACCAGCCCAGAGGATAGTTGGGCGCTGTGTATTGGCACGCATACCAGGAGGAGACCATCCATCCGTCCGAATAGCTGGGAGGCATGAGTTGCCGTATCTCGTCGCTCAGGTAAATGTAGGAATTGGCGGAAGACCAGAGGATGCTGCCGGCCTTGATGAAGACCACAAACACGTCGTTATAGCCCGGCTTGACCAGGATGTCGCCGGTGACCGTGGAGTCCTTGCGCGTCAATTTACCGGTATAGACGATTTCATTATAATCCGAAAAAGCGCGCCAGCCATTCAGAACATCTTCCCAGGAATACAGATTGCGACCGGTAAACGCCGTGGATTTTTGCTGATGTTCGGCACATAACTGCCGATTGGCGGATGCGGTATCAAAGCTGTTGGACAGCTTGGGCCAGACTACGAGGATGCGGGCCTCGTCAAAGTCGATGGCCGTTGCTTTTTGAAGGAACGCGTGGAGGGTATCCGGTCGCGCATGCTCCCTGCGGTAGGCGGCCCATCCGGGCAGTTGGTTCGTGTCGCCCTTAAACACACCGGAATTCATAGAGATCCATTTCAGTCCTGCGGGCGCGGGTTCCGTTGCTTTGTCTGAGCAACCGATTGTCATAAAAAGGGCCGTTAATGCCGCAAAGAAGATTACATATTTCATAATTACATTCCTCTCTATTGATATTTTAGAACTGATACCGGAATGCGGCATTGCCTGATAGCCCCAATAGTCCGCTTCCCTCGAGAGAGCCCAGGTCTACGCTGATTTCGTTCTGCAACGAAAGCCGTTCGGAAAGCCGGAAAGCCGCGCCCAGGGCGAGTGAGGTCACGAACGCGTCCCCGTATCCCTGCAGGCCGCCGCCCGAGTAACTTGCGAGCGTCAGCTTGGCATAGGGCCGCTGCGGCCGCGCAAAGGGAAGTCCGGAGGTGACGGAGGCGATGAGGTCGCTCGATTTTTTGCTCGTTTCGCCATACAGTTTGTGGGTGTTGGCGCCTTTGATGAAGTTGGCCACGCGGACCGTGAGGGGCAGGTTCTCGGCCAGCTCCACGCCGCCCGAGAACGCCCAGTTGAACTTGTTGCCGATGGCGAGGGCCTTGGCGTCTTGCTGCTGGTCGGAGCCGTAGAGGGTAAAACCGAGGTCCAGCAATGTCTGGCATTTGCGTTCATAGGCGCGGAAATCGTATTCCGTGGCCAACGAGATACTGAACTCGTCCGCGGGGTCGAACGAGAGCTTGCTGTCCTCAACCGGCGTCACCGCGCCCTTATAGAGGTAGGCGAGGCCGAGGCCGAGGGAGAGGTCACCATCGCCGATGTCACGGAAGGCGAGGCTGGAGGCCAGGCTGGCGGAGAGGTCGAGGCTGCTGAACAGGTTGGCGTTCTGGAACAGCAACTGACGTGAGGCGATGTTGCCCGCGGTGATGAGCTGGCTGCTTGTAAACTGATTGAACCCGGTGGGAAGCCGCAGGCCGAAGGTGGCGATGAGAAAATCGTGATAAAGCCAGCTGAGGCGCGCTTTGGTATTGGAGAGCCGCGCGATGCCGGAGGTTTCGAGGTCTGAAAGGCCGAGTACCGGGACCGTGGCTGCGTCAAAGGCGAGTCCGTTGGGCAGCGCGCAGGAATAAACCGTGGGAAGGGCGAAGAGCGTGGCCCGTGAATGGCCGACCCGCACGGTCTTGGCGTAGACGCCGGTTTCCAACGACCGGTCGCGGACAAACGACAAGTCCATGGCAAAGAGGCCCGCGGCAAGCGCGCCGGTCATCATCCCTATCAGTATTCGTTTCATGTTCATCGTTCCTTTTATCTCTTTATTACGGGATGGGGATTTCGACGCGAATTATTTTTGTGTCGCTGCTGAACCCGATATTGTTCGCTTCAATATAGGCGTTCCGTTCGGCCGCGGGCGCGGATGGAGGCGTGGCCGGGGACATCGCCGTGGTCACGGTCGCCAGGGTCCGGCCGAGCGCGCCTGCGGACACGCTCTTTTCCGGCATGAACGCGGCGTTCACCGCATCGGCCGAATGCAGGGCCGCGGGGCCGGCCGTGAAGTTCAGTCCACCCACGGTGAAGATCGGGACCGGGGCCGCCTGCATTACGGGCTGGACGTCCGCGGGACGGGGGGCGGCGGAAAGGGTGGCCGCGTTGTCGCGCGAGGCGCGCGCCTGGCTGTAGGCGGGATCCAGTTTCACGGCCTCGGTGTAATACGCCTGTGCGGCCGAGAAATCGCCGCGGTCCTGCGCGTCAAGCCCCTTGGAGTACGCGAGGAAGGCGAGTACGTTTTCCGTGGCAACGATTTCGACCTTTTTCCGCTCCGCTTCGGTGAGCACGATGCCCATTTCCTTTAGGATTGCAAACACGAGGTCCTTTTCAATCTTAAAGAGGTCTTTCATCGCCCCTTTCTGCGCGGGGATGGCACGGTGCCATCCGGTCTTGGCGTCGCTCACAGCAGCTGAAAGCTCAATGGCATCCTTCCCATTCCCGGAAAAGCTGCCGGCCACCACACGCTCGGCGCCGGCCAGGCGGCCGAAACGTTCGCTGTTCTTTTCCTCCAGCAGGCCGGTCTGGCCGAGTGCCATTTCATCCGCGAGCGCTTGCATGCGCGCCCGTTCCAGGAGAGTGAAGCGCTCCACCTGCGACAGGTCTGTTGCGATCATTTCCGAAAGGCCTTTTGAAAGCGGGTCGAGTCCCTTGTCGGAGCCGGTATTGGCAAAGGCGGCCACGGCCACGGACCCGGATTTTAGGCCATCGGGTGAAATGGAGGCTTCCTGTGAAATAGCGAGGCGGGCGCGGGCGCGGTCGGCCAGGGGGCGGACCCGGGCCGCGCAATCGCGGAGTTTTGGAGTAAAGGGTTCGAGCAGGCCATATTCGCAATGCCGGAGAAATGTTTTTTCCGCGGCCAGGAAGTCCTTTACGGCCTCGTAATAGCCGCCGAGGTAGTAGTCGAATTCCGCGTCCTTGTTGTTGGCCGTGAGCGCGAGCGTGAAGTGTTGTCCGGCCGCCTCAAGATTGCCGAGTTTGAGCGCCACAAAGGCCTTGTATTTGACTGCGTCGTAATTGTTCGGGCTGATGCTGAGGGCCAGGTCCGCAGCCTTGTCTGTGCCCGCGTAGTTGCCCTTGTCAAAATTGGCCTTTGCCGTCTTGATAAGCGGTGTGACCTCGGGTGCGGCTGCGTCGGTTACGGAGGGGGAGGGAGAAACGGTTGCTGGAGCCTGGGTTTGGACCGGAATAGAGGAGGGGGCCGCAGGTTTCGCAGCTGCGGGCTGTGCCGGGGCCGGGGGCACGCTTTTTTCGTCCGCGGTCACGGCTTTCTGCTCCGTGACGTTTTCAGGAGCGACCGGAGGCGATGCGGGTACTTGCGCGCCCAATCCAGCGGCTGTGAGCAACAGGAGGCTTAACAGGGTTCTTTTCTTCATTTTATTTTCCTTGGCGTGAAATTACTTCGCATTGACAATATCGAGGCGGGCCTTTGCCTGCGAAAAGTCTTTGTTGATGGCGAGTGCCTTCTGATAGGCGTCCCGTGCGGCCACGAAGTCGCCATGGTCCTCGGCGTCGAGGCCGCGTGAATATTCGAGCAGTGCCCCGTAGTCCTCGTTTTCCGGGTTGTCGAGCGCCTTTTTCTCCTCTTTGCTGAGTTCCAAATTCAGGTTCTCCGCCATCTTGAAGGAGAGCTTCTTGACCAGCTTAAAGAATCTCTTCGTGGACCCTGTGGCCTCCTCGGCTTTGACGGTCTCACCGGTCTCCACCTTTACGAGCCGTGCGTCGATACGCAGTTCGCCGCCAAAGCTGTTGTTGAAACTGCCGAGGAGCAGCAGGTCCGCGCCCAGGAGCTTGCCGAGGTTCTGCGCCGCGCTCTCGTCCGTGATGCCGGCCTGTGAGAGGCCCGCCTCGCGGATAATCTTGTCGAGGTCCGCGCGCTCGATGACCTTAAGGGATTTTATTTTGGAGAGTTCGGTGATCATCATGTCCGCAAGCCCCTTGGAGAGCGGGGCCACGGATTCGCGGTCCGCGAGACTGTTATTGGCAAAGGGCATGATACCCACGGTGAGCGGGCCAGCAGCAGCGGAGAGGGCCAGGAGGGACAGAAACAGGAGCAGGGGTGAGGCGGAACATGCGTATAAAATACATTGTCTGCGACCGGGGCAACAATACCGGGCTCATCCGGATGTTCATGTATCTTAGCAAAAGGGAAGAAAGTCAGCAGGTGTCGTCATGTCTGCGGAGTGGAGCGCTGCCTGCGCCTCCTCGCGCCCTTTTTTTGCCGCGGTCGCCAGAAGGAAAAAGGCGCCTTCCCATTCCTGGAACCGGCGCACCGGTCGTTCGTAGAGCGTCTTTTCCCGGATAAAGCGTGCCTCTGCGGTAAAACCGGCCGCTTCGACGCCGGCTTTCTGCAACGCCTTGAAGAGCGCCTTGCCGTTGCGGCCGATACCCCAGATGACAATCTGCCGGCCCACAAGCGGGACTGCGCGCGTGAAGTAGCGTGACTTGAGGTCAAAGAAGCGTTGATTCTTCAGTTCCGGCGCATTTCGCGACAGGCGCGCGTCATGATCGCGCCAGCGCAAGAGTGTTTCCGGGCATTTGCCGAACCGGAGTCCTGCACAGAATGATTTCAGCGTCAGGTTATAATCATCGGGGTAAACGCCGGAATCGTACCCGCCCAGTTTCCGGAGCGTCTCTTGCCGCATCATGAGCGTGGGGGAGGGTATGGGATCCTCAATAAAGATATTCCGCACGATGGTGTCATGGTCCAGGAGGCCGTTCACCCAGGTCTCGTAAGCGTGGTACCCGTTCCCAAGAGGCCCTTTGTCGCGGAATATTTCCACGCGCGACCCGGTGACGTCGAGGCCCCCTTCTTCCAGCAGCCGCACCTGCCGCTCCAGGCGTTCCGGCAGAGCGAGGTCGTCCGCGTCCATGCGTGCGAAGAATTCGCCGCGTGCTTCCGCAAGGCCGGCGTTCAGCGCAACCATGACGCCTTGGTGCGTGAGACGGAGGATACGGAGACGGGGATCGCTGACGCCGGCGAGCCGGGTTGCGGTATGGTCGGTGGAACCGTCGTCCACGACGAGGAGCTCAATGTCACCGAGGGTCTGTGAGAGCACGCTCTGTACGGCCGATTCGATGAAAGGGGCCGCGTTATACGCCGGCATCACGACCGACACGAGCGGGCGGGACATGGTTTCTAAAAGTAGGTTTCCGGGTCCACCTGCTTGCCGTCCTTCAGGACCTCGTAATGCAGGTGGGGGCCGATGGAACGGCCGGTGTTGCCCAGCGTGCCGATGACCTGGCCCTTGGACACGGTGCGTCCCATGGAAATGACAATCTGGTCGAGGTGCGCGTACATGGTCTCGTAGCCGTAACCGTGGCTGATGCGGATGACGTAACCGAAACCTTTTTCTTTTCCTGTCACTGCCACTGTGCCCGCGGCCGCGGCCAGAACAGGCGTTCCGGTGTGGAAGGCGAAGTCCACGCCCTGGTGAGGTTTGATCTTGGCGGAGAAGGGGTCCTCCTTCATACCGAAACGGGCTGAAATATAGGCGGAGTCGCAGACAGGCCGGATGGTGGGCACATGTTCGATGATGCCCGTCTGCGAAGAAATGCGGGTGACCAGGGAATCATAATAACGGGAGAGCGTGGTCAAGCTCCGGAGGTCCGCGTTGATTTTTTCGATTTTTTGTTTGGCCGCGTCCCGCACTTCCGGTGGAACGGGGGCGGTCCTGCCGTCATCATCCAGATTGGCCAGCTTGCGGATTTCCGTCTCCTTTTGTGCGATGCTGCGGATTTTCTTTTTCAGGAGGATGATTCGTTTGGTCATCTCGATGAGCTGGTTTTCGAGGTTTTTGTTTTCCGCGCGAAGGTTCAGGAGTTCGTTCCGTTCCACAAGGAAGGGGTGAATGTCGCGGACGGTCAGGTAGACGCTCACGCCGCCGAAGACAAGAAGGAGCAGCAGCAGAAGAAGTGTGCGGGGGGTGAAGGCATACTCCCGGATAGGGCCGCCGAGTTTCGGGACAATGAGGAAGGAAAACTTTTTCATGGTTGGGAGAGAGGGCGTGTGGGATTGGCGATTTAGCCCGGAGGCCACGTCATGGGCCGGCCGCCCAGGAGATGAAGGTGCAGGTGGAAGACCGCCTGGCCCCCGTCCTTACCGCAGTTGAGCACCAGCCGGTGTCCCTGCGTCAGGCCAAGGTCGTTTGCGATGCGTTGGGCCGCGAGCAGGAGATTGCCCAGAAGGCCACGGTCGTTTTCGGTCAGGGCGCCCGTATCCGCGATATGCTTTTTGGGGAGGATCAGGACGTGGACGGGCGCCTGGGGGGTGATATCATGGAACGCGAGAAGGGTGTCGGTCTCGAGGACCTTTTTGCATGGGACACTGCCGGCGACGATCCGGCAGAACAGGCAATCACTCATGCCTCACCGGCCGGGGCCGTTTGGTTGATGTCGGCGCCGAGGATGAAAATGCAGGCCGCCACGCAGGTGGTCCAGAGCCCTTTTTTGTCGCCCGTGGCCGTGGCCGTGATGTTCTGCGTCTTGATGATGTTTTTTGGAAAGCGGTAGATGCCGCGCTTTTCGTCCCAGGCCTTGTCCACGTTGATGTCGAGGCCCATGGTGGAACCGAGCATTTCAGCGGCCAGGTCTTCGGCAAAGTCGCCCGCCTGCTTTCCGGTTTCGCCGAAGGAGTGGTGTTCGGAGAGGTAGCCGTATCGTGTGCGATCCACGGGCCGGGCAATGCCCACGGACGCCGCGATGCGGCGCGCGGGTTCGTCGGTGGCCACGTCGCTCATGACGCAGAAAACGATTTGCCCGGGCTTGAGGTAGCGGAGCCCTTCGGTGCGGGAGATGAGCTGGGCTTTGGGTGGATAGATACTCGACACGCGCACGAGGTTGAAATCCTCAATCTGCGCGTTACGGAGCGCCATCTCGAAACTGGCGAGTTTGCGTTTGTGGACGCCGACCCCCCGGGTCAAAAACACTTTTTGAGCGATCAGTTGTTCTGGAATCATGGTGCTTTACACTCCAAAAAAGATGGAACGGCGCCTCTGTATCGACAACATCTACGTGAAATACGTAGATAAGTTGCCGATTTACAGTCTCTTATTTTCGGCCTTGGCCGAATTGTGGAACAGGCAATGAAAAAATATCATTGTACGAAAAAGGTTCACAATAAAAAACACGTTTAATGGAAGAACTTTTCCGAAACCTTGTTCCCGTCGTTGTACAGCAGGTTTTTGAGCGGAGACGTGATCCCTGCCGGGAGCTTGAAGACCAGGGCCTGCGAGGTGTCGGTTTTTACGTCCACGAGTATCTTGTTGAATTTTGACGAGGGGTTGGCCTTGATGGTGTCGCCCGCGTCCGTGACCAGGAAGAAGCTTTCGGCCTTGACGTTGATGGGGCTCGCGGTCAGGTTCCAGAACGAGACCTCCAGTGCGGCGCCGGCCTTGTTGCGCTTGAGCTTGGGCACGCAGAGGTAGATGTCGTACTTGTCGATTTCGGGGTCCAGGTTTTCTGAAAAGCGCTCGTAGCCGGAATAGGTGTCCGTGAGTTGTCCGCGCAGTTTTTTCAGGTTTTCGGCCGCGGTCTTGTTTTCCGGGTCGTACTTGAGCGCGAGCAGGGTCTTGTACTCGGCAAAGACCAGGGGTTCCTTGGCTGCGGGGTCTTTTTTCCGTTGCGCGGCTGCGGCGTCATCCATCATCTGCTGGACTTCGGTGTTCAGGGTATTCGCATACTTGCTCTTGAAGGTTCTGGACTTCTCCTTGGCCTCGGAGACCATGACCCCGAGTTTGGCGGCCTCCTCGAGCGTTTCGAGGGCGGTTTTCAGATCGTACTCGATCAGGTCCGCGAACTTGATGAGGAATTTGGAGTAGCCTTCGTTAATGTCCTTGCTGTTGAGCCCGGGGAGGTATTTCGCGAAATCTTCCCGCCAGAGGTTGATTTGTTCCACGTTGGCCTCTTCGGGGTTGGCCTGATAGCGGTCGACCTCACGGTTCAGCTTGCGTATCGTGAGACGAAGAATTTTTTCCTTGACAGAATTCGGGATGGGCTTGTTGGAAAGTTTGCAGTAATCCGCGGCCTCGAGGTATTTGAGATAGGCTTTTTTTTCGCGTTCTTCGCGGGCCTTGGGGTTCTAGGCCTTTTCCGCCATGGCCATGAAATTGTCGCCCATGCCTTCGGGCGTCTGCGAGCAGCCGGTCATGAGAAACAACAAAAGCGCGGCCATCACGATGATTGTGCGGGCAAGCATTTTTTTCATAGGGCACCTTCCGGGATAGGGGTTTGCAATGGGCTCATGGGTAAAATAATATCAGGCCTCCGTGAATCCAAAGAATTAATAGGCCAGCGGTTCCTTGAGCCGGGCCGTGATTTCCTTGAGCAGGCGTTGGATGGTTCGGCCCGCCACGCTGTTTGCAAAGGAGTCATCCGAAAGGTCAAAGGGCCGATCCACCAGGTCTTTGTAGGTCTGGGAGGGGGATTCACGGTCCCGGATCATGTCCGAAACCGTGAAAGCCGTGAGTGTGCGGCGGTCCTGCGGGGAAATCAGCGTGAGTCGGAGGCTGAGTTTGCAGGTGAGTGCGCGGATTGTCTCGTTATTGCTGCCGGTCCGGATGTCTTCGCTGAACAGGAAGGTGTCGACCACGCCGGTCAGGATGAGGCCGCGTTTGTTGCGCTGGCTCTTGAAAAAGGTGTCCGTGGCAACGGAGTCCGTGGCCTCCGCGGTGACGCCGAGGCTCCGTTGGAGCGCATCCGCGATCATGGCCGGCAGCCCCTTTTCCGGGGCCCAGAGGCCGCCGTACTCCGATTTGTTTTGGAACCGGCAGATCAGGATGCGATCGTCGCGGTCGCCCGACAGCACGGCCTTGATGCGTTCGTGCCGGACCGTTTCCGCCTTGATTTCCTTCCGGATGCGGCCCGAGTCGATGGAATGGATCCAGCCGAGTGCGCGAAGATCGAGGCTGTCGAGGGGGTCGGACCGGTCGATTTCGCGGCCCATGTCCACGTAGATCTTTTTGCCCGCGCTGACCGTGAGCGTCTTTTCAAACTGGAGGTGCTTGACGGACACGACGCCGGCCAGCACATAGACCGTGGTGAGGCCGTTTTCCGGATTGACGGTGAGCGCGAAGGCGGAGGTGCCGCGCGTCGTCACGCTGGCCTGCGGGGTCACGGCCTGGTGCTGGAAGGACTCGGCGCTGTCGTCCTCGGTGTGGAGGAAGGCGTTGCCGTAAAAGAGGGTGAGGTGGTTCAGGTGGATGCGGTCCGGGTCGTGGACGGCGGACTCGAGCCGGATAGCGGTCTGTTCGTTCTGGAAGAGGCCCAGTCCGCCGGGAAGCGCGAAGCGCGCAAAGGCGCGGGCGCCCGTGCGAAAGCGGTCGCTGTCCGCCACCCTGTCCAGGGAGTCCACGAAGGTCCAGGCTACGCTGCCGCGCGCGTTGCGTTCGAGCGGCCCCTTCATTTTAACGAGACGGCCGGCGGGTGCGGGTTTGCCGTCCCCAGCCGCCATGACAAGCACGGCCAACAGGCCCAGAAACAGGAGACGGGATGGATGTTTCATGTCATTCCTCCGTTACGGTTCCGTGTTCCGGTGTTCGCTCCTATACAGCGCGGGCGCGGACCCATGGGCGCGGGTGTCAAAATCGAGCGTTCGGAGCAACGTTTCGTCATCCAGCGAAAGGTCCACGGACCAGTGGCCCGCGCCACCGCGCGGAATGGCGATGACGCTTGAGAGCGTGCCTTCCGTGACAGGCGGGGCGAGGGTTTCGGCCTGGAACAGCGTGTTTTCGTTGTACCAGGCGAAAAGAAAACGCGTGTGAACATTCTCCCGAAGCCGGTAGCGCACCCGGCAGGCGACCCGCTGCTCACGCTTGTCAGGGGAGAGGCCGAACCGGTCCGCGGCCGGCCAGCCGGGTTGCGAAGCATCGAGGGTGGCGGCTGAAAATTCGAGGAGCACCGGGCCCGGTACCGCGGATTCGGCCGCGGGAAGCGGGGGGGCGGATGTGCCGGCGCCGGGAAGGTTCCCGGAGGCGCGGCGTTCTTTCACGTCAAAGGCGAAAAGCAGGAGGAGGCAGATCAGGAGCAGGAAGGGAAAGAGCCGGAGGTTGCGCAGCTTAACCGTCAAGCCGTTCTCCCCGAATCAGGTCCGCGTGGGTTTCGCGGGTGCGGATGACAACGGCCCTGTCGCGATCCACCAGCACTTCGCAGGCGCGGGGCCGCGAATTGTAATTGGATGACATGGCAAAACCGTAGGCGCCGGCGCTCATCAGGGAAAGATAATCATTTTCCATGACCCCCGGCAGTTCGCGATCCTTGCCAAATATGTCCGAGGACTCGCAGATGGGGCCCACAACGTCGCAGACGGCCCGGTCGCCCTCGCGCGGTTCCACGGGCTGGATGTCGTGGAAGCTCCCGTAGAAGGCGGGCCGGAGGAGGTCGTTCATGCCCGCGTCCAAGATGAGAAAGCGCTTGACGTCGGTGGTCTTGGTATAGGTCACGCGCGTGACAAGGATGGCCGAATTGCCGGCAATGTACCGTCCCGGTTCAACAATGAGCTTGAGTCCGGTGTCCCGTATGGCCGGGCCTATTTCCGCGGCGAGTTGCGCGGGGGTAAAGGGATTTTCGTCCTTATACACGACGCCAAAACCGCCGCCCAGGTCGAGTTCCTCCAGCGCGATGCCATTTTTCCGGAGCTCGGCAATGAGCGGTAAGAGTTTCCGGAGCGCCGAGAGGTAGGGTTCGATCGAGAAGATGGGGGAGCCCAAATGCACGTCCACGCCCGCGACCTTGAGGTTGGGAAGGGCCGCGGCTTCGCGGTAATATTCCACGGCCTGCGAAATGTTCAGGCCGAACTTGTTTTCCTTTTTTCCCGTGGTGGTCTTGGCGTGCGTGTTGGCGTCCACGTCCGGGTTGATGCGGATGCCCACCCGCGCGGTCTGACCCCCGGCCTTGGCCAGGGAACTGATAGCGCGCATTTCCGCCATGGACTCCACGTTGAACAGGTGGATGCCGTTGTCGAGGGCATAGGTGATTTCCTCCGCGGTTTTGCCCACTCCCGCGAATACGATTTTATCCGGGGTCATTCCCGCCTTAAGGCAGCGGAAGAGTTCGCCGCCCGAGACGATGTCCGCGCCCGCGCCCGCTTGGGCGAGGAGCTTTAGGATCGCGATGTTGGAATTGGACTTTACCGAGTAGCAGATAAGCGGGTCCAGACCGCTGAAGCCCTGCCGGAGTTCCTGAAAACGGTTGAGAAAGGCGGCCTTGCTGTAAATATAGAGGGGGGTGCCGTACTTTTCGGCCAGGCGCCGCACGGGAATGTCCTCACAGTGGAGAATATTGTTCTGATACTGGAATTCGTTCATGGTCGTTGTCCGTTCATTAAAAAAAGCCCTGCAAGAGGGCTTTTGAAAGGTTTACGAAAGCGTTGGATGTTGGTTCGTCAGGCGGCTTTCTTGCTGTTCACCTTTTGTGCCCTGGATTTGAGGCGCGCCGCTTTATTTTTGTGGATGATGTTTTTCCGGGCCAAGTGGTCAGCCAGCGTGCAGACCTCTTTACCGGCCGCGACCCTGGCGTCGCCCTCGGCAGCCGTGAATTTACGGACCACATTACGGAGCGCGCTCTTTTTTGCCTTGTTGCGAAGGCGCTGTTTTTCGTTTGTCAGCGCCCGCTTGATAGCTGATTTGTGGTGTGCCAAATGAATCTCCTTTAATACTGAATCGTTTTTAAGACTTTAAATATATATGAAATGGATGAAATATGTCAATGCTGTGATTGTGGAGATCGCGGTGCGCGGATTTCACGTTTTTCTGGAGCCTCTATCTTTTAAAGTGTATATTTACTATTTGGTTTTTATGTCATTCAAACCCTTTGCGGCTCGTGCCGCCCTTGTAACCGCGCTGTTCGGCCTGCTTTCCTGCGTTTCTACGGTTCGTTATTCGACCGGCACAGACGCGGGAGGGGTGCCGAAAAACAGTTTCAATTATCTCGTCATCCCGCGCGGTCGTATCATGGACGTGGTCAACCGTTACAGCGGGGTGCCCTACCAATGGGGTGGCGAAAACCGTGAAGGCATGGACTGTTCGGGTTTCATCCGTACCGTATACCGGGAATGCGAGCGTATTGAGCTTCCCCATAATTCACGGGAGATGACCCGGTTCGGCGTTCCCGTTCCCGTGGAAAACCTCGAAAGCGGCGATCTGGTTTTCTTCAAAATCAACAACTTCCGGGTCAACCATGTGGGCATCTACCTCGGGGATGGAAAGTTCGCGCATGCCAGCTGGTACAGCGGAGTCACGGTCACGGATATGAATGACGCTTATTACCAGGGCAAGTTCGCTTATGCCCGGCGGCTCTATTTGGAATGAAAGGGACGGAAAAAATGAAAACGATTGCCTTTCAGGGAGAACCCGGCGCATTCAGCGAGCTGGCCGCGTTTCGTTTTTTCAACGGAAAAGTTCGTCCGGCGCCCCGTGGCAAGTTTGAGGAGGTGTTTAAGGCCGTCCTTTCCGGAACCTGCGACTTTGGAATCGTCCCCATCGAAAACTCGCTTTCGGGCAGCATCCACGAAAACTACGACCTGCTGCTCAAGTACCCGGTCTGGATTTCCGGCGAGGTCAAGCTCCGCATCAGCCACTGTCTCATCGCCAATCCAGGGGTCCGTCTCCGTGACGTCCGCAAGGTCTATTCCCACCCTGTGGCGCTGTCACAGTGCCGTGGCTTTCTTAAAAAACTTAAGAATGCGGAGCCGCTGGCATATTATGATACGGCCGGTTCGGTCAAGTTTGTGCGCGACAGCGGTCTTTTGGACAGCGCGGCCATTGCCAGCCAACAGGCCGCTGATGATTATGGAATGAACGTCCTTTCCAAGCGGGTCGAGGACAACGAAAAAAATTTCACCCGTTTCTTTATCCTGACCCGGAAGGCGGTGCGTCCCAAGGGCGACTGCAAGACTTCCGTGGTCTTTGCGCTTAAAAACATGCCGGGCGCATTATACAAGAGTCTGAGCGTCTTTGCCATCCAGGATATCGACCTGCATAAGATTGAGTCGCGGCCCATTCTGGGAAGCCCGTGGAAATACATCTTTTACCTGGATTTTGAGGGTGATATTTTCACGCGGAGCACGCGGCGAGCGGTGGAGCACTTGAAGGAGATCACCGCCTACCTGAAGATTTTGGGTTCCTACCGGGCCGGCCGTGAAATTCTGCCCTGACAAAGCGTCC
>JAZDKP010000299.1:0-16878 GCA_043802925.1 Fibrobacterota bacterium
CCCCTGTTGCCAAAAAACAATCTCCCCCTCCTGCGCCACCGCAAGCTCAAGGACATCGTCCTGTCCAAGGACATCGGCATCTCGCTCGCCTGGTCCGTGATATGCGTCAGCCTGCCCTGGCTGCAAGCCGACTGGCCCGCCGGGCTTCCGGCCCCCGGCGCGTTCTTCACCCTCGGCTTCATTTTTGTGCTCGTCTTCAACCGCTCCATCTACCACGACCTGCACGACATCCAGCGCGACCTCATCGTGGGCCGCGAGACCCTGCCCATCCTCATGGGCCGCAAATTCCGGAAGTTCTTTCCGCTCGTGCCCCTGCTGCTCACCGCCATCCTCCCGCTCGCGGGCGTGGCCACGGGCGCGCTTCCGACTCGCGCGGCGCTGCTCACGCTCTGCACGGCTTACCTGGCCGGCGTGCATGTGCTGTTCAAGCGCAACAAGCTTTCGGACGCGACACGGTTTGACACCGTTGTGGACTTCAGCCTGCTGCTGCCCGGAATTCTGCTCTGGTTTGCGTCGCTCTGATTTTAGATTGAAATACCGAGGGAGAGGACAAAGATACGGCGGGAGAGCTCGCTCCAGTCATAGATTTGTTTGTAGGAACCGGTGGCAAGAAAAGAGACCATGCCGTTCAAGGGAAGCTCAAGGCCGACAAGACCCCCGAGACCGTTTTTGAACGCGGGCACGGACCATGCGTTGTCCTTTTCGTCGTATTCGGAACTGATTGTGATGTGGATGGAAGGACCGCCGCCCCCGTAAAGACGCAGCTTCCGGGCCGTGAACCGGGGGGTCATAAAAACGGCGTTAAAGGAAAGGCTGGCGTCGCGGTAGGCGCGGCGGACAACAGGCCCGAGCGAAACCTTTTCACCGTAACCCCAGTAGTGCAGCACCGGGACAAGATGGATGAAGGAAAGGCCGGTCAGAATGTCGCCCGACACCCCGGCCCCGAAGGTGCGGGTGGACGGTGTGACGGTCCCCCGGCCATAGGTCTGGGCCACAAACGATACGGAGAACGACAGGCCGTTGACACCGATGTGCTCGTTCAACCCGATGAGCTCGTAGGCGAGCGAGTCCGCGGCGCTGTCGGCCTCCGTGGTGTCCGTGAGAAAGGCCGCGGGCGCGGCGTCGTCCGTATCAAGAGGAGGCAGGCCGTCTCCCTCCTGCGCGGAAAGAGGGATCACAAAGATCGCGGCCAGGAAAAGACAGCGCAGAGTTTTCAGCATGATGTCAAAAATATAATTAATTTGACCTCTGGCCACGGCACGGCCCATTTTTTTATTTTTCAAGCCTATGTCACAAAAGAATATCCGCAACTTCTGCATTATCGCGCACATCGATCACGGCAAGTCCACGCTCGCGGACCGCATGCTCGAAATCACAGGCACCCTCACAAAGTACCAGATGATGGACCAGGTGCTCGACAACATGGACCTCGAGCGCGAACGGGGCATCACCATCAAGGCGCACGCCATCCGCATGCACTTCACCGCGGCCGACGGCCAGGACTACGTGCTCAACCTCATCGACACGCCCGGCCACGTGGACTTCACCTACGAGGTCTCGCGGTCGCTCGCGGCCTGCGAAGGCGCCATCCTGGTGGTCGACGCCTCGCAGGGCGTGCAGGCCCAGACACTTTCCAACCTCTACCTTGCCATGGGCGCGGACCTCACGATTATTACCGCGCTCAATAAAATCGACCTGCCCGGCGCGGACGTGGCCATGGCCACGCGCGAGCTCAAAAACCTGCTCGGTGGCGACACCGAGCCCCTCCTCATCAGCGCCAAGGAAGGGCGGGGGGTGCGCGAACTCCTCGAGGAGGTCATCCGGCTCGTACCGCCGCCCAAGGGCGATCCCGAAGCGCCCTTGAAGGCCCTCATCTTTGACTCGGTCTTTGATGTGTACCGCGGCGCCATCGCCCTGGTGCGCGTGTTCGACGGCGTGCTCCGCGCCGGCGAAACCCTGTACCTGATGGCCCGGGACCGCACCTACCTCGTGGACGAGGTCGGCATCCTCCGGCTTGAGCGCGTCAAGACCGACACGCTCAGCCCCGGCGAAGTGGGCTACCTCATCGGCAACATCAAGCGCGTGGCGGACATCAAACCCGGTGACACGGTCACCTACGACAAGGCGCGCTGCGCGGCCCCGCTCCACGGGTACAAAGAAGTCAAGCCCATGGTCTACTGCGGCTTGTACCCCGTGGACACCAACGATTATGACAATCTCCGCGATTCCATGGAAAAGCTCAAACTGAACGACTCCTCCATCACCTGGGAGCCCGAAACCTCCACGGCCCTCGGTTTCGGCTTCCGCGCCGGGTTCCTCGGCCTCCTGCACATGGAAATCATCCAGGAACGCCTCGACCGCGAGTTTGGCGTGAACATCATCACCACAATGCCCAACGTCAAGTACCGGGTTGTGCTGAACAACGGCGATGTGCTCTACCTCGAAAGCCCGTCCAAACTGCCGCCCGAAAACAGCGTCGACCGCATCGAGGAACCTTTCTACTCCTGCCAGATCATCGTGCCCTCCGAATACGTGGGCAACATCATGAAGCTGGGAGAGGAAAAGCGGGGCACCTACAAGAGTATGGAATACCTCGACACCACCCGCGTGGACCTGCACTACGAGTTCCCACTCGCGGAAATCATCTTCGACTTCTACGACAAGCTCAAGTCCGTGTCGCGCGGCTACGCCTCGTTCGACTACGAGTTCCGCGAATACCGGGTCAGCGATCTCATCAAACTCGATATCCTCATCAACGCCGAACCCGTGGACGCCTTCTCCATCATCATCCACCGCGACAAGGCCTACAACTGGGGCCAGGCCCTGGCCGTCAAACTCAAGGATCTCATTCCGCGCCAGATGTTCGACATCGCCATCCAGGCCGCCATCGGAAACCGCATCATCACGCGCACCACGGTCAAGGCGCTGCGCAAAAACGTAACGGCCAAATGCTACGGCGGCGACATCAGCCGCAAACGCAAGCTCCTCGAAAAACAGAAAGAGGGCAAAAAGCGCATGAAGCAGGTGGGTTCCGTGGAAATCCCGCAGGAGGCCTTCCTGTCCGTGCTCTCCATGGAAAAGGGGACAGGCAAGTGAGCGAGTTCTACGAAGTCACCCAGGAGCCCAAAGGGCCGCGCGACCTGCGGCTGGTGCTGCTCGACTGGGCCGAGCTTGTGGTCGTCGTCCTTTTCCTTGCGTTCTGCTTCCGCCAGTTCCTGCTCCAGCCCTTCTCCGTGCCCGGCAGCGGCATGCGCAACACACTCCTGCCCGGCGACCGCTTCTTCGGCAACAAGTTCATCTATGGCCCGCTCCTCCCCTTTACCGAACGCCGCCTGTTCCCGCTCGCGTCCCCGGCCCCGGGCGACGGGGTCATCTTCCGCGATCCCGCGGACCGGCGCGCCTTTGCCGTGCGGCGCTGCGCCGCGGTCCCGGGCGACACGGTCCTCCTTCGCGACAAAGCCTGCTTTGTCAACGGATCCCGGCTGGACTTCCCCGAGACCGCGGATCGCGGAAACGGGTTTGCCATCGAAGAGCCCTATTCCCCCCGCGACAACATGGCGCCCCTCCGGGTGCCCCGCCGGGACGAGGTCCTGCGGCTCGACAGCCTCCCGCTCCAGCAGTTTGACTTTACCGCATCCATCATCCGGCAGGAAAACCCGGGCGCACGTATCACGCAGACCGCGGACCTGCTCATCAACGGCAGGGTCGACAACGATCAGAAATTCGAGGATTACAACTGCGCCATCCGCAGGGCGGACGGCCGGCTCCACTACGATGCCATGAACTGGATCGACCTCAAAAACACGCTCAACTTCCTGCAGGCCCGCGACGACTCCGGCGCTTACACCTTCCGCCGCGCCTTGTTCATGGACGGCCGCCAAATCACCGATTACCGCGTCCGGACCCGCGTTTACTTCCTGCTGGGCGACAACTGGGACGACAGCTACGACAGCCGCTACTCCGGCTTTATCAGCGAACGGTTGATTGTGGCGCGCGCCTCATTTATATTCTGGTCACAGGACCGGGGCCACATCCGCTGGCGCCGGCTGTTCCTTTTCATTTGACCGCTATGAACAAAAAAAACGCCCGCGCTGTTTCCGCCGCCCGCAACATCACCCGGCTCCGCGTTGCCATTGACCGGCTCAACCGGCGCATCCTCGACCTCCTGAAGCAACGCTCCGGGTTGGCCTGCCGCATCGGCGAGGCCAAGCGCGCGCTCCGCCTTCCGGTGTCGGACCCGGCCCGTGAACGCGCCATTTTAACGGCCCTGGCCGCGCAGGCCCGCGCCCCCTTCGACGCACGCGGCTCCCGTGCCGTCTTTTCCGCGATCATCCGCGAAACCAAACGTATCGAACGAGGACATGTCCGTGAACAAAACGCTGCACCAGGCCAAACGCATCACCGGTGAGGTCTTGCCCCCGTCCAGCCTGCGGGAGGCCCTCGAAATCGCCGCGCTTTCGCTTTTCTGCGAAGGCGACACATTGCTCGAAAACCCGCCCAAATGCCGCGGTAGTGAGGAGCTGTTCGCTTTCTTCCGGCAAAACTTCGACAACGCAGCGCGCGAGGGCGCGCAATATACCTTCCGCGGACAGGGCGGCTTTTCGGGCGAGGCCCCGGCCGTGCTGGACGTGGGCGACAACGCCGAGCTGCTTGAGACCCTCGCCCCGCTCTTTTTCCGCCGCGGCGGCCTTTTCACCGGCAACCTGTTTGCCCTGACCCGCCGTTTCCGCCAGGCACTCGGCCGGCTCGACCGTGCGGGTTTCAATTTCAGCCTGTCCGAAGGAGAAGGACGCTTTTCACTCGCGCTTTCACCCGGCTCGCCCGACAGTGTGGAGATCACGCTGGAACGCGGCGACAACGCGGTCAAGACCGCCTGCCTTTTCGCCCTGCTCTCCGCGTCCACGGGTGAAAATCGGCTCATTGAGGCCGTACCCATGCCGGATTCCATTGAAACACTGCTGCAAACCATGGGCGCCTCTATTTCCGCACATAAAAAAGGCGAGTCCGTGGTGGATGACGATGCTGCGGCGGCCGAACCTGACAACAGCGAACTGGCCCGCCGAATCCGCCGCATCCAAACCAAAAAAGAGGCGGCTGCGGGCGACAAGCCCATACGCACGGTCACGCTCACCGGGGGTGCGCGCCTCAAAGGCGGATGCCATGCGCTCCTCGGCGACCCTGCGCTGGCCGCCCCTTTCCTGCTGGCCGGCACGCTCCTCAACAACTCCAGCGTCACGGTCAAGGGCATCAGCGGTTCCGCCACAAGCGGCCTCTTTGCGGCCCTGCGCCGCATGGGCGCCCCGCTCCGTACGGAGCGGGGCAAGGCGGAAAACACCTTCGCCTGCACCGCGGAAACCATCCGCCTTGCGGGCCGCCGCATCTCGGGCGAACTCACCGCGGCCGTGGGCGAGCAATTCCCCTTCCTGGCCGTGGCCGCGGCCTACGCCGACGGACAGACAGTCATCCGCGACGCCGACTTTTTGCGCGACGGCCCGGTCGACCTGCTCGAGGCCACCATTTCCAATCTCAAGACCATGGGCGCCAAGGTGGGTGAAATCGAGGACGGCATCGTCATCGAGGGCGCGCGCGAATACGACGGCGCCGAATTCAACGTGACCGGCCACCCGGCCCTCGGGTTGGCCTTTGCCGTGGCCGCGGCCAAAAACAAGGGCGAGAGCGTACTTACGGGCGCCGAAAGCCTCGACCGCGTCTGGCCTGATTTCTTCACAAAGTTTGAGTCCCTCCTGGAAACCGGAAAATGAAACCGCTCCGAAAAATAGGCATCATCACATTCATTAAAAAGGCCGCGGTCAATGAGGCCATCCTCCGCCTGGCAGACGACCCCGCTTTTGCGGACTGTTGTTTCTTTTACGACCGCGGCATCAACCGGTTTTCCCATCCGCGCCTGAACGGCCTCGCCTCCAACCGTTTTCCCGGCGCGCTCGACGCCCTCGTCTCGTTCGGCGGCGACGGCTCCTTCCTCTCGGCCTCCCGTCTCGTCCTTGCCGCCAAAGTGCCATTGGTAGGCGTCAACATGGGAGGCTTGGGCTTCCTCACGGACGTTCCGGTCAACCATGCCAACATCGAGCTCCGCCGCATCTTTGACGGCCGTTATTTCAAGGAATCGCGGCGCATGTTCGACGTGTCGCTCCTCCGCAGCGGCCGCACATGCCTGGCCGAGGTCTGCCTCAACGATGCGGTGGTCAAGGGCGAGCGCCTGCTCAACTTTTCGGTCTCGCACGGCCAAAAGCTCGTATCCGTCTACAATGCCGACGGCCTCATTGTTGCCACGCCCACGGGCAGCACGGCTTACTGCATGGCCGCAGGCGGCCCCATCGCCGACCCCGCGCTCGAGTGCGCAATTATTGCGCCCATCTGTTCGCATTCACTCACGCAAAAACCCATCGTCCTCTCCATGAAACGGCCCGTGGCCATCACGCTCACGCGCGGCCGCGCAAAAGCAGCGCTCATGGTCGACGGCAAGCGCGTGGTGCCGTTCCACGAAGGCGACACCGTGGTCATCGCGCGTTCACGTTCCGTGACCACACTCTTAAAACCGCTTAATTTTGATTACTTCGGGATGCTGCGGAAAAAACTGAACTGGGGACGTGATTGATTCCTACGAATTATTTCAGCCAACCCTCTATCTTCCCAAACACATCGTCCGCGCTCAAATTCTTCAGACACCGGTAATCTTCGTACCGGCATTCCTCGCGCTTGCCAACATTACGGTGCAGCCAGCAGGGCGAACAGGGCTCCGCGCCGCGGACCACACGGTGGGCCGGGCCGAACGGGGCGGTGCGACGGTCGTCCGTGGGGCCAAAGATACCGCACACGGGCACATCGAGGCAGGCGGCCACGTGCATGAGGCCCGAATCGTTGGAAATAAAACGGTAGCAGCGCTGAATGACGGCTGCCGTTTCAAACAAACTGCCGGTGCGGACGACCGTGGCCAAAGGGCCGATGGCTGAGACCACCTCCTCCTTCAGCGCGGCCTCTTCGGGCCCGCCGAAGACCAGGAAACGTACGCTCCTCTTTCCCAATATTTTTTTTGCCAGGTCCGCAAACGCGGCCGCGGACCACCGCTTCCGGTCCATGCCATGTTCCGCGCTGGAGCCCGGATGCAGGCCGATGAATAGGCGCCCCTCGGGATTGACGCGCGCTGCAAATTCATGCGCATAGGCAATCTCCCCCTCCCGTAACACGAACGGAACAAGCGCTGGCTCCTCGGGCGCGGGAAGGCCGGCCGACTGGAGGAGACGGAAATTCTGGAGGAGGTCATGTTCCGCATCCGCAACCGCCACCCGCCGGTTATTAAGGAACGAAAGCATACGGCAGCCGAAGGCCGAATACCGGAATGCAAAACGCCTGGGGATGGAGGCAAGATACGGGAGGAGGTTGTATTCGAGCCGGTTAGAGGGAAAAAAAGTGAATGACGCATCGAAGCGGCCGCGCAGGGAGCGGATGAAGCTCAGTTTTGCGGCAAGGCCCATGCTCTGATTGGCGTCAATGGAAACCATTGCGTCGATAAAATCGAAACGCCGGGCCACGGGCACAATGCCGGGTTTGAGTGCCAGGAGCGACAAGTGCGCGTCCGGTACAAGTTCCTTCAGATGCTTAAGCGCGGGCAGGAGCAGGAGGAGGTTGCCGATGCCGATGGGGCAGACGGCAAGGAGGCGGGGCGCTTTTGGCAGCCCGTCAATCGAGATTGGTTTTCGATTCAATGAGATACTCTTCCCGCTTGGCGGTATGCGTAATCATTTCGCAGATGAGCCCGATGGAAAAGAGCTGGATGCCCATGAGGAACGCCCCGACGCCGAGCAGCATGAGGGGCCGCAGATGCAGGCTGCCCTGCACAAGCCACACAGCGCCAAAGTAGCCTGTGATGGAAAATCCGAGCAGAATGAACAGCACGCCAAAGAGCCCGAACAGGTGCATGGGGTTTTTGGTATAACGCCTGAGAAAGATGATGGTGAGCAGGTCAAGGCTGCCCTTGACAAACTTGTCGACCCCGTACTTTGATTTTCCGTACTTGCGCGCGTGATGCGGCACCGGCATTTCAGTGACCTTGAAGCCGTTCCAGTGGGCGAACACGGGCAGGTAACGGTGCCGCTCGCCGTAGATGTCGAGGCATTGGGCGGCCGCGGCGCGGTAGGCCTTGAATCCGCAGTTGAAGTCATGGAGCCGGATGCCCGCGATACGCGAGGTAAAGCTGTTCCAGACCCGCGACGGCAGCGTGAAGAGCGGGGAATCGTAGCGCTTTTTCTTCCAGCCCGACACCAGGTCGTACCCCTGGTCGAGCAGGGCCAGCATGTCGGGAATAGCCACAGGGTCGTCCTGCAGGTCCGCATCCATGGAAACGATGCATTCGTATTGCGCAGCCGCGAAGCCCACGGCCAGGGCCGCGGCCTTGCCGTAGTTCTTCCGGAACGAAATGAGCTTGATGTTTCTGTTCTGCTTGGCCAGTTCCTTCACAATTTGAACCGACCCGTCCGTGCTGCCGTCGTTCACATAAATGATTTCGTACGCGGACACAGGCACGCTTGCCAGCGCGGCCGTGATGCGTTCGGTGAGCTCGCGCAGGCTTTCGGCCTCGTTGAGGAAGGGAATGACGACAGAGACGTTTTTCATCGCAATGTAAATATATTAAACTGCCGGGAAATTGGACAATATATTATCTTTTTCACCTCACCCCCCTTTCCCCCCTCTCCTACAGTAGAGGGGGGCTTGGTTTAAAGAAAGAAAAACATACTCCTCATGATAAAAGAGACGGTTCGGCTGTTGAGACAGCGGCAAACCCAGGCTGAAGAGATATTCTGGGAGGCGGTACGCGACAATAAAATCTACGGAGAAAAAATCCGGAGACAGTATGGCATTCCCTATTCCGCTTCCGATAAAAAACACCTTGCAATTGCTGATTTTTATTGTCATAAATATAAACTTGTGATTGAAATTGACGGCACCATCCACGACACGCTAACTTTACAAGACGCTGAACGTGATAAATGGCTTGAAAGCAACGGTTATAAAGTGATCCGCTTTACGAATGATGACATTGAGAATAATTTAGACAAAGTCCTGATAAGTCTTTCTACAACCTTACGAAATCTATCCTGTGTTACAACCAGCCCCCCTCTCCTTCAGGAGAGGGGGGAAAGGGGGGTGAGGTGTCCCTTCTTCAACCGCTGCGGTGGCTGCCGTTACCAGGACCTCCCTTATCCCGAAGGCCAGCTCGAACTGAAGCGCGCAGAGCTGAAGCGTGTCCTCGGCCTGGATGTGGACATCGTGCCTTCCCCTACCCCTTACGGCTACCGGAACCGGATGGACTATGTCTGCGCCTTTTCAAAAATCGGCCTCCGGGAGCGCGGCAGCCACAAGGAGGTCGTGGACATTGATGAATGCCATCTCCTCCCCTCGCGATTTCTGCCCCTGTTCCGCGAACTGCGACAAGCCGTCCGCGACTCCGGAATCCAGACCTATAACTACCTGACCCACAAAGGTTATCTGCGCTATCTGATTTTCAGGGTCGCGGCCAATACTCCGGATTTGATGGTCACATTTGTCACGGCCTCCGAGGATGCGGCCATTATGCCACTCCTGGAAAAGGCGGCACAACAGGCCTCCTCGGTGCACTGGCTGGTCAACGACGGGCTCGCGGACACGAGCTTTGGCCGTCTGCACCGTCATTTAAAGAATGCGTATATCATGGAAACGATAGGGCGCTATTCTTATAAAATAGGTCCCAACACCTTCTTCCAGAACAACGGGCTGCTCTGCGAATCGCTTTTCAGCTTTGTCCGCGAAAACGTGTCCGGACCGACGTTGGACCTGTTCTGCGGGGCCGGGGCCATTTCAATTTTCATATCCGATGCGGCTGAATCCGTTCTGGGTGTTGAACTGGAAGGGCCGTCCATTGAGCTGGCTGCTGAAAATGCGGCGTTGAACAGCGTCCAAAACGTCCGGTTTGAAGCCAGTGACGCCCGGCAATGGCTGCTCTTGAACAAGGAGTGCCGCGATTTCAGCACTATTGTCGTGGACCCGCCCCGCACAGGCATGGGCGGCAAGGTGGCGCGCAAAGTTGCGCGGCTGAACGCGGAAAAGATTGTGTATGTGTCGTGCAACGCCGCAACCCTGCGCGATGACCTGGTATGGCTTACTGCAGCCTACCAGATAGAGGCGATTAGGGCGTTTGACATGTTCCCCCAGACCCCGCATGTGGAGGTGGTGACGGTGATGAGGCGAATACATTGATTATAATGTAAATTATTTAATATTTTTTCAAATATGATGAAAATCGCCATGGTTGTATTTTTGGTGTATCCAATCCTCTTCGCTCAAGGAATGGATGCTGATTTATTTTTTCAGAAGAAAATGAAGCATGATGGGTTTTTTCCTGAGACCGATAAGATGACGCCTTCAAAATTGACGGGCACACTTCACGAACCCGTTAATGATTCAAGTTATTACGTTGGGCCGGGCGATGAATTTCAAATCGTTCTTTTAGGCAAAATAATCGATGCAGAATACTCCATCGCTGTAGATGCTGAAGGAAATCTTCTAATTCCAAAGATCGGCTCTCTCAGGGCGAATAAAACGTTCCGCGAACTTAAAAAGGATATTATTGAAATCATTGGCACAAAAATAAAGAATACGGACATCTTCATCCAGTTGGTCAAGATTAAATCCATCAGCGTACCTGTTTCTGGCGAGATCCGGTTTCCAGGAACGTATTCTTTTTCATCCACCGTCCGACTTGCCGAAGTAATTCAAAAAGCCAGTTCGGATCCGGAGAATTCAATTAATTATCCGTTTAACGCATCTCTGAGGAACGTTGAAGTCCACAGTTTCGATGGCAAATTCAAGACTTATGATTTCGAAAACTACCTTTTAAACGGACTCGCTTCAGAAAACCCATTTATTTCATCAGGCGACCGGGTCGTGGTTCCGGTTCGAAAAAAAACAATCACCGTTAGCGGGGCTGTCGGTCGGCCTCGCGTATACGACTATCGTGAAACCAGCGTTTCGGAGTGCATTCGGCTTGCCGGTGGCTTTATCGGCAATACTGATACGACTAGTATCTTCGTAACCGGTTTTCTGGCTGACGGAGTCAATTTATCGAGCCGGAATCTCAAATACCCTTCCGAAACAGATACTTTTCGGGTTCAACCTGACGACAACATCATCGTTGGCGCCATCCCCTACTGGCACGAGGCTGTAACCGTGACAATTACCGGTCGTGTGCACAATCCTGGCGTCTACACTCTTAAGAAGGGCGCTATTGTCTCGGATGCCATAACTCAGGCGGGAGGCATGCTGGATGATGCGGATGCGGCCGTGACCTATTTAAACAGACCAAAGTATTTTGATAACCAGACGTCCCCGACGTATCGTGCCGGCTTGAACGATCTTTCTATAGTCGGAGCTACTTTCTTAGTCCCTTCGCTATCCGGGGAGCCCATTAAGACTGAAAAAGACATGAACACGCCCCTTTATGATGGTGATATCATTTTCATACCTAAAAAGATCAATACAGTGAGTGTTATCGGAAATGTATTACGACCGGGATTGATATCCTATTCTCCCGGAAAGAACTGGGAAGCCTATATTAATGAGGCTGGCGGTTACGATAATAACGCGTATGTCAAATATGTAAAAATCTATAAAAAGCAATACGGGGGATGGATTTTTGCGCACGGAATCGCGTCCGTAGAGGCGGGTGACATTCTGTTGATCCCCAGTAAACCAGACGAGTATAATTGGAACAAGTTCAAGGATGTTATTACTGTAACGAGCGGCTTGATTTCAATTGGTGCGACACTTCTAATTCTGTCCAGGCAATAAATCTCATGCGATTCATGGATTACATCATTCTTCTCATTTCGAAGCGCAGGCTGATTGTTGTCAATTTTGCAATCGTCTTTATCTTGTCCCTTCTCTTTTCACTGACACTAACAAAGTACTACCAGAGTGACATCACGTTTCTTCCGCCTGAAGAACAGGGAGGAATTAATATATCCGCCATTTTAAGCGGCGAAGGGTTGTCGTCCGGCGACAATATAATGTCTGACTATTATCGCCTCAATCCTCAGCACATACAAATGATACTTGAAAGCAAAGACCTTCGAATAAAATTGATTGACGAATTCGACCTGATCACTTCCTATAAATTAAAGAAGTCAAAGCGTAAGTATTTTGATGCGCTTAAAGTCCTTCAAAAACGAATCGCCATCACAGAAGAGGAAAATGCAGGTCTCGGTTTTACCAACATCATCGGGTTTAACGTTTCCGTCTCCGACACTTCTGCCAAGCGCGCATTTGACATGGTTACATTCCTTTTTGTAGAGATGCAGAAAGTCGTCATCCGCATCTCAAATGACAAAGCCAAGAGGGCCCGCGCTTTCGTTGAAAACCGGCTTGGGGAAAATCGCACGAAAATGGCGGAGGCTGAAAAACGCATGGTTGCGTTCCAACTTCAGAATAAAATTCTCGACATACCCCAGCAGACGGAACAAACTATCAAGGCTTACGCGGAATTGCGTTCATCCATCTTCATGAAGAACATTCAGTTGGAGCTGGATGCGGCCGACTACGATGCCGACTCTAAAAACATCTCCATGCTGCGCAACGAGATCGGCGTGATGAACAAAAAGCTCCTCGAGCTTGAGACCAATCCTTCAAACGACTACATGCTTGGACTGAAGACCGCACCTGAAATCGCCATCGCTTTTATTGACATTCGTAAAGATGTCGAAATTAATCGAAGAATCGACTACCTTCTATGCCAGCAGCTTGAAATCGCCAAGCTGCAGGAAGCAAAGTCCTCAACAACGCTCCAAGTGGTTGATCCCCCCATCATTGCTGAGTACAAGTTTAAACCCAAGCGGTCCTATATCGTACTATCCGTTACCCTGTTAGAAACAATAATGCTGATTTTCGTCATCGTATTTCAGGCATATTTCTATTCCACGATAAAGACAAATAATGACTACCAGAGAGTCCTTTCCGCCTTCAGAAAACGTCCTCTCTGACAAACCAGCGGTATTCGCAGGTCTTGCCTATACCTTAGTGGTATGCCTCTGCATTGCATCTGATCGTCTTATTCTTGCCCTGGCCCCCATTCTGTCATTTTTTATAGTTTTTCTTATTGCCCGCTTCAAATCAAGGGTCTGGGTTGTATTCTTTTTCCTTTCCAACACATTAACGCTTTTCGTCTTCCGCGGAATTTTTTGGGGATACTCAATTAATGAGTTTTTTCTCTTTGTTGCAAGTCTTTTAATTCCATTCTTGTTCTTTTCGCAACAAAGAGCCCGCTTAAGTTCGCTCCCATATCTGAACACTTTTTTCTTCTTGCTGCTTGCGTTATCCGCATCATGCCTGCATGCGAGCTGGAATGGCTGCCTTTCAATGAACGTCTTAAGATACAGCATCCGTTTTATAATCTTTTTCATTTCATTCTATTTCTTACTCGCAATGTTGAGCAACAACAACTTTTCGCTTGCCCTGCAATCTTATATTGTATCCGGCCTCCTATTTTCTATCATGCTCTTTTTTATGGTGCTCTGTCTCGGCTATCCTTATGAAGAGCCGGGACGTCTCAGCATTCGTAACTATTTTTTTACAAACTGGGTCTGCTGTTACATGGAGCTTTTCTTCCCGCTTACGTTCTTTCTTTTCTGGGGCGCCACAAATACTATCACGAGGATTGCGTTCGGCCTTTTAGCGCTTCTCTTTCTGACCAGCATTCTTCTTACCTATTCGAAGGGTGGCCTTATCACTGTTTCCATTTGCTTTCTCTTTATCTTCTTCAAAGACTTCAATCTGAAATCATTTCTCGCAGGTCTTTTCTTAGCGCTCCTCTTTTCCATCCAGTTCCTACAGGGTTATCAGCACCGCCTTTCTTTTACAGACCGCGATCAACTTCTTTCATCACTGACACGAATTGAACTGCTCAAGACGGCAGGCAGAATTATTTCCGATGGTGCTCTGCTTATCGGTTACGGCATCAACTCCTTCGCTGAGCTTAAGAATTCCTACGGTTTCTATTCTTTCATAGACTTGAAAAAGGTGATGTCTCCGCATAATCTCTATGCCGAGCTCATGGTTTCTCTCGGGTTAATCGGATTCATCCTGTTCTTTTCCATCATCCTGCGTATTCTATTTAAACTCGCCCGGACAAAGACCGTTAACAATGTTGCGTTAAAGTACGGACTGCTGTTTACGATTATTTCATATCTCGTGCATGGTCTCGTTGACTGTTTCCTTATTGTCCCGGCTTTTTCCATTGCCTTTTTTTCTGTCCTAAGCTTTTCCTGGTTTTTTTCAGAGAATGTTAAAACAATAGACGCAGGCCAAATTATCTGATTGATAAAATGGCAGCTAAATTCCAATCAAAATCTCTGTAGGACCTTTCCGTACCGGGCATTCGGATTGTCGCACGGGTGGTCAAATAATTTCAAAATCTGTCAGGTGGCCTTTTTTATCACCACTTCAATCGAGAACTCCCCGTCGCTGTGAATTTCCGGATCGGTAATCGTGTGCCCCGCCGAACATAATTTTGCATATTCAACAACGTATCCTGTCAGTGTTCCATGAATCAGAGGAAGAACACCAATTGTGGACGGCGGCTCATCCCTGTCCAGCAAGAAAAAATGCTTGTGATCATGATTCCAGCGTGAAGGCAAACTCACCTTTTTTTCATATAAATCCCGATGCGGGAGATACAATAGAAGATATCCGCCGACTTTTAATACTCGCCACCAGTTCGCCAATGCAACACCGGGCTCCTTCATATGTTCAAGCGTATGTGAGGAATAAACAAAGTCAAAGGATGTATCACGAAGACCGCTAAGGTATTGTGCGTCACCATGCTCATAATCCCATCCCTGACACCCGTTTACAATAATATCGCCCCCGTAACCGATATCCAACCCCTTGCCGGAACAATAGCTATGAAAATAGCCCTCCCGCAGACGTCGCGGCCTGGCCTTAGTCGATTCTGCGGCATAATAAGGCCTTCCGAATAAACGATATCTGACAAGTTTTACTCTGTATATAGAACTCATGGAAATGGATTTTGCTTTCCTTAAAGCGTTCCAAAGTATTGCTGGAACACGGCTCTTGAAAATTGTTTTTAGGCTCACAACACACCGCCTGTTTGATCCGACCTACAGACCTCTTTATTGCGATTCTTCCATTCTGAACGAATCACTGCCAATCGAATAATATCTTTTCGAAATACAAAGAGATAAAAAGCGGCAGTGAGTAATATGGCGGAAGCAACGGGATAGACGGTCAATGCCAGACAATATCCGCCCCCAAATACCAGTATCGCTCCATACAGTGTCTTGTCGGAAGTGAAAGCCTTTATACCGTGATAATATTTCCGCGTAAAAATAAGATTGAGAGACAACAACGTTATCTCTGCGCCAACATAGGCAATAGCGGACCCCATAATTTTCAATCGCGGAATAAGAATAATATTAAGAATGATATTTACCAGCGCACAGGCTAGGGAATTCCACATCGCAGTTTTCTGGTGCCCTTTAGCCAGGAGAAGCGAACCCAGGTTAACATTGACAAACAGGAGCCAGAACGTCAGCGATAAAACAGACAAGACTGCGTGACCGGAGGCGATTTCCTGGCTAAACAACAGCCGAAGCAAAGCTTCGGAATAAAAGACCATAAAAAACACTATCGGAACAAGCAGTTTTAGCGAATACGTGTTGACATTACGCACGTTCTCCTTGACCCAGTCCATCTGTAAATGATTCTTTGAGTATAGGGGCAGCAATAGAGCGCCAACGGACCCGCTGAATAACGCCACAAGCTGCACGAACCGGTATTGAGCGTCATAAACACCTACCGCATCAAACGTTGTCAGCTTTGACAATAGGAGGACGCTCATCCTCGTATACAGAAGTCCGATAAGCCCCAGCAATCCGAATACATAGGCAAGGTGAAGATGCGTACGCATATCCATAAAACCGGGCCATTTTACAGACAACCGAAGATCAAATCTACTTCTGGCATAGTAATACACGGAAAATACAAAAGCAATATTAAGCAAAAGCAATCCTACTAGAATCGCACGATACCGATAACCTGTCCATAACAAGATCGCCACGACTCCCAACTTCAATATCGCATACAGTATCGTGATTGCGGATTCCGGGACCAGATCATGCTTGATATAGAATATGGAACGGATTAAGACGGCGGTCGACAAAAACCCATTGCCCAATGCACAAATAAGAAATAACAGACACATACTACTGGAATAATTGAGTATTTTTCCTGCGATAGGTACAAACGGCAGAACCAAAGCCATAAGCGCAATCCGGAAAACAAATATCCTGCCAATATGTTTTCTGACGTAATCGTCGTTTTTCGCAGCTTCCCGCGTAAAATAAGCGGTTAGCCCGAAATCACAAGCGAGATCAATAAATGAAGTGAACGCAAAAACGACTGTAATCAATCCATAATCATAGACACCGAGTCTTCTTGCCAATAGAACCATGGTCAGGAAACTCAGAACTGCGGATATGAACCGCGAAGACGACAGCACGAGCCCGTTATACCAGCCTTTGTTCATATACATGCTTTTATTTTTGTCGTTCACGACTCGTCAGCGCAAGACACCAGCGTTCGATATCATCTAGATTCGATGGAGACGCCACGGCCTGCATGCAGGGCGCTATGATACGGCCTTTTTCTCGAAAAGCCATGATTCGGCCGATCCGATGCTGCGCCAAACGTACGATCCGAAACTTTTCGGATGAGGCCGACTGCAGCACTTTCTGGTACAACGCATCCATTGCACGGAATAATATATTTTGCCTAATGCATGTAGTAATAAATGCCGGGGCAGGCTGCCGATGA
>JAZDKP010000300.1:0-3130 GCA_043802925.1 Fibrobacterota bacterium
TACCCTTGACAACACGCAGCTCGCCGCGTTTTACGATAAAGAACGAGTCCCCGGCGTCGCCCTCGCGCACCACGCGTTCGCCGTCCCGGACATCGACGGGGCTGGCAATAAAAGCGAGCGTACGGAGCTCCTCGGTGTTCAGGTCCGAAAAGAGCGTATACTTTTTCAAGTAAATGACGTTTTCCATGAGGCGGAAAACATCGGCCTTATTGTCCATACACGAGCTCCCGAAGCGCTGCAACGGCCTGCCCTTCCCCCATCCGGACGGCGTCGAGGAAGGCGGCCTGGCCGGTCCGCCGGTATTTTTCAATGGCATAATAGAGGGTGAACGCGCAGACCCAGGGATCGCTGTTGCCGGCCAGGTCCTTCAAAACAAAATAGATGTCCACGTCCTCGAATTTCCACTCGTTTTTTCCGTGTTCCACGATGGAGCGGGGGTCCGCGGTTTCGCACAAAGGCAGAAACATCCCTGCCAGGCGGCCGTCCACGTTGTTCTCGACCAGTTCCAATGCGTTTGCGCGCACATGCTTATTGGCGCTGAGGACCTTGTCGGCCACAGAGAGCAAGTGTCCGGAGTTTGAGAGGGTGTGCAGGAGGGTGACCACATAGGGATAGTTGCGCGTGATGAGATTATCGCGGATGAGGTCCGCGTACACCGAGGCCGCATCGCCCCCCTCCTCGTGCCGGACAAACTCGCTGTACTGCCAGTAACGGTAAAGCCGCTGGATTTCCGCTTCGGCCAGCGAGGCCAGCCGGGACTTCACTTCACGTGACAGGCGGTCCTTTTCGCGCGCGATGACGCGGACCACCATGCGCCGGACGCGGCGGTCCCTGTGCCCAAGGGCGTTGTGCATGTGCTCTTCGCAGGCGGTCAGTGCGCCGTTGGAAAGGCCCTTTTCAATGACCGTTATCCGGTAGGCGTCGGCCTTGGGTACCTGCGCGAGAAGCAGCGGCACGAGCAGGGGGTCCGCGATTTCACCGCAGGCCTCGAGCGCGGCGCGCACCGCGGCCTCGTCCGCAGAATGGACCCGGGCCTCCAGCGTGGCGCGGAGCGTCAGCCGCCCCTGGTCATCGGACCGTTTCCAGAGTGCCAGGACCGTACGCGCAAACACGTCCGGATCGCGATGCGCGAGAAAGGGAATGAGCCGTTCGCGCGTCACGGGCGCCCCGGACCTGTGGACCGCGGTCAGGGCCGCGGCCAGTATCCGGGGCTCGTCGGAGGAAAGGCCGGCCTCGACGTAAGGCCAGAACCGTGGGTCCTTGAGCGCGCCCAGGAGCTCGATAAGCCGCGCACGGGTCGCGCCTTCGGCCTGGTCCTGCTTGCTCCGGAGCAGGCGCCGCGCCCGGTCTCCCTTCAACTGCGCCAGGTAGGTCACGGCAAAGTCCGAGACTTCGGGGTCGGGATCGTCCAGCACCTCCTCGAGAATCTCGACCACCGATTCATCCTCTTCCCCTATCTGGAGGTCCAGCAGGCTCTGTATCTTGGAAAGGCGGTTTCCGCCCAGCGAACGGAAAATGCTTTCGGAATAGGTGCGCCGCATGGAAAGGCAGCGCCACAGGAGCACCAGCGACAGGAAAAGAAGCACGCAGACACTCAGGAGAATGGACCACGAAAAAAGCCCGATGATGAGCCCGCCCGCGGCAACAATGGCCACGGGCTTGACGATGCCCTCGATGAAGATTTTCCCGCGGCCCCGGATTTCCTTGCCCAGCGCGGAAAAGAAAATCTGGAAATTGGGGGAATAGATGGAGTCAAAGACCGCAATCCGCAGCGCGATGCTGCCGGCGATAAGCGTGAAAAGAAGGCTCCCGTAAAACGGATATCCGCCCGGTCCCGCAGCCGGCAGGATGCCCAGCAGGGAAAGCAGGACCGCGGTATAGGTCAGGAGAAAGACCACGGGCATGACCAGCGCGGAACGCACGGTCCCGAGCTTTTTCAAAAGGAAACCCGCGATGGTGACCTGCAGCAGGATGGTGACCAGGTTGCTCGCGCCCTTGAAGTATCCGAGAAAAGTGGGGATGGCTTTTTTAAGCGGCAGCGCCGCTCCCGCGGCCTGGAAGCTCTGCTTAAGGGTCGAAAGGAAAAGGTAGTCGTGCGCGAACAGGAGGATGAAGGTGAGGAAATAGATGAACGCCATGTTCTTGAGCAGTGTCTCGTTGCGGATCATCCGGAAATCGTTGGCCAGTTGCAGCCCGCGCCGTTCGCGGCCCGGGAGGGATGTGGCCGCCTTGAGCTGCACATAAAAGCGGCGGTGCACCAGATAGGTCAACGGCAGCGCCAGAAACGCAAGCCCAGCCCAGCAGAGCAGGAGTTCTTCGGCCGGGATGATCTTCATGAGGAAAACCACGGAAAAAGAGATGAGGATGCCGCCCGTGATGCCGCCCGCGGCAATAAGGGGAAAGGCCGCCTTGGCCTCCCGCGCGCTGATGATGTCATTGGCCATGGTCCAAAACGTCAGAAAAAGGATCATCTTGGCCGAGTAGGCATAGGAATAAAGCAGCGGAAAAACGAAAGAGACCCGCGCGTCCACAAGGAAACGGATGCCGAGGAGCGCGAGGAAGTGAACGGCCAGCACCCCCATCATGAGGCGTCCGCGGTCCTTTTTATCGATGAGCGTGATGAAAAAGAGCGAGATCACGAACAGGAGCACCGCGTTGGCGATGAACATGTAGGGAATAATCGTCGTGTCGTAATTGGCAAGGAGGAGCGAGTCCGACGTGTTGTCGCCCAGTATGACGGACGCGAAAATGATGAACAGAAGTACGCCGAGGAGCGGCGCGGGCTTGACCGTGGAAAGGAAAGACTTCCTCACCATCTCGCCACCCGTCTCAAATTCTCCGTGCCCCCGTGTTCCTTCTTCTGGTTCAGGGTCACGCTCTCGCCCTTCAGGTCATTCCCCTGCCCGTCCTTCAGCGTCACCTTGACCGTTGCCTGTGCCGTAAACACCGTCCCATCGCCCTCCAGTGTATATTCAAAATACTTCGATTCCGGGTCTGTAAAATCCAGCTGCTTCAAGTCGGTTGCGTACTTGTCCGTCTCCTGGAAATACCCCTCCTGAAGGCTGTATATCTGCATTAAGATGGCCGGGAACTCCGCCAGCTTGGCTTTTGTCGTGGTGCCCATGAACTT
>JAZDKP010000301.1:0-3515 GCA_043802925.1 Fibrobacterota bacterium
TTCGGCGAGCCCATGGAAGAAGACGCCATGAACAAACTCATTGAAAAGCAAGGCATTGTCCAGGAAAAAATAGACGCGTGCGGGGGATGGGACCTTGACGCCAGGCTGGAACAGGCCATGGACGCGCTCCGCTGTCCGCCCGGCGATACGTCAATAACCGTCCTCTCCGGCGGCGAGCGCCGCCGCGTGGCCCTCTGCCGCCTTCTCCTGCAAAAGCCCGACATCCTGCTCCTCGACGAGCCCACCAACCACCTTGACGCCGAGTCCGTGGCCTGGCTCGAGCAGCACCTCCGCCGGTACGAGGGTACCATCATCGCGGTCACGCACGACCGCTACTTTCTTGACAACGTGGCCCAGTGGATCCTCGAACTTGACCGCGGGCACGGCATTCCCTGGAAGGGCAACTACAGCTCGTGGCTCCAGCAGAAGCGCGAACGCCTGCAGAACGAGGAAAAGGCCGAGACCGACCGGCAAAAGACGCTCGACCGCGAGCTTGAATGGATCCGCATGTCCCCGCACGGCCGCCACGCCAAGGCCAAGGCGCGCATCACGGCCTACGAGAACCTGCTCAAGCAGGAGACCGAAAAACTCCAGCGCGAACTCGAAATCTTCATCCCCTCGGGCCCGCGGTTGGGCAACGTGGTCATCGAGGCCGAGCATGTATGCAAGGGATACGGCGACAACGTCCTGATGGACGACATGAACTTTTCGCTCCCGCCCGGTGGAATCGTGGGCGTCATCGGGCCCAACGGCGCTGGAAAAAGCACGCTGTTCAAAATGATCACGGGCCAGGAAAAAGTGGACAAGGGCAGTTTCCGTATCGGCGAGACCGTCAAACTGGCCTACGTGGACCAGAGCCGCGACGTGCTGGACCCCAACAAAAGCATCTGGGAGGTCATCACGGGCGGCCAGGACATGATTGACATGGGGGGGGCCAGCATCAACTCGCGCGCGTTCGTGTCGCGCTTCAACTTCAACGGCACCGACCAGCAGAAGAAGGTGGGCGTGCTCTCGGGCGGCGAGCGCAACCGCGTGCACCTGGCGCGCATCTTGAAATCCGGCGCCAACGTGCTTTTGCTCGACGAGCCGACCAACGACATCGACGTCAACACCATGCGCGCCCTCGAGGAGGCACTGCTCGCGTTTGCGGGTTGCGCCGTGGTCGTGAGCCACGATCGCTGGTTCCTCGACCGCATCGCCTCGCACATCCTCGCCTTTGAGGGCGACAGCCGCGTGGTCTTCTTTGACGGCAATTACACGGAATACGAGATGGACCGCAAGGTCCGCCTTGGCGTGGAGGCCGACCAGCCCCACCGCATCAAGTACCGCCACCTGACCCGGGGATAATCGGCATGGGACAGCGCCTCGCCTACTTTTTCCGCGAATCCCTCCGGGGTTTTCTCGCCAACCGCTTCATGACCTTCGTGGTGGTTTCCAACATCGCGCTCTCGCTCTTTTTCATTGGCGCCTTCTTCATCGCTTTCCTCAACCTCAACCGCCTCATCGAGTCGGCCGAGGAAAAAATCCAGCTCGAGGTCTTTCTCGAGGACAAGGCCGCGGGCACCGAGGTGCTGAAGAAGGAAATCCTCGCCACCGAAGGCGTGGTCGAGGCGGAGTACATCTCCAAGAAAGAGGCCTATGAGGTTTTCCAGCGCGACGTGGGCAAGGAAATCCTCACGGCCGTGGAGGGCAACCCGTTGCCCGCTTCGTTTCGGGTCAAGATTGCGCCCGCCTGGCGCACCCCCGACCGCGTGGCCGCGGTGCGCAAGGCGCTGCAGGGCATCCCCTTTGTGGAGGATGTCAGCGAAGTCAAAGACTGGGTGCCCAAGCTCGAAAAGGTGCGCAACATCTTCATCAGCGTGTCCTTGGTCGTCATCCTGGTGCTCTGCGTGGCCATCTTTTTCATGGTGGCCTCGGCTATCCGCGTCACCTTCCAGACCCGGCACGAGCTGGTGCGCGTCATGGAACTCGTGGGTGCCACGGAAAACGAAATCAAAATCCCCTTCCTCATCGAGGGCGCGCTCAAAGGCCTTCTCGGCGGCCTTCTCTCGTACGTCCTGCTCGCATTTGTCATGTTCCTGCTTCACAAAATCCTTCCCGAAATCACACTTTACCGGCGCGTGTTCGCGGTGCAGGTCTTCATGGGCTTCTTTCTGGGCCTCATCGCCAGCGTCAAATCGGTGAATGTCGCTGAAAACCATTAGCCGGCTCCTCGCGGCCGTACTCCTTTGCGCGGGACTGCTGTCCGCCCAGGAGGCCGGTGAACCGTCCGCCGAGGACATCGCCACCCGCAAAAACGAACTCGAGTCCATCAAGCAGCAGCTCCGCGACAGCCGCAAGGAGATCGCCAAACTATCGACCAAGGAGGCGGACCTCGTCACCCGCCTCCGGAAAATCGACGACAACATCACACTCCTGGGCCACTACCTGAAAAAACTCGGCGAAACCGAGGCCGCCCTTGAGGACGACATCGACAGCATCCGCGTGGACCTCGACAACACGGGCCGCGGCCTGGCATGGCGCAAGGGGGTCCTCCGCCAACGCGTACGGGCCATCTACAAAAACGGCCGTTTCAGCGACCTCGACGTCCTCTTCAGCGCCAACTCCTTCTCCGACTTCCTGCGCCGCAACGTCTTCTTCAAGCGCATCGCGGACCACGACCGCCGGCTCATCCAGACCATCTTCCGCGAACAACGCCGCATCGCCCAGAAAAAGCGCGACCTTGAGGATCGCCTTTCGGACGTGCTTGTCGTCAAGGGGGAAAAGAATTCGGAACAGAAGAAGTTCACGAACCAGAAGGAGGCACGGAATAAACTGCTCAACAAGGTGAAGGGTGAAAAGGACTCCTACCTCGCCATGGTCCGGGAGCTCGAGGCGCGCCAGCGCGAGATGAACAAGATTATCGAGGTCCTTGAAGCCGCGCGGGAGAGCGCGCTCCGGTCGAAAAAACTGGATCGCCTGGCAAGCCTGGGCGATTTCGGGAAACTGAAGGGGAAGCTCCCCTGGCCCGCGGCCGGGAAGATTCTCCGCCCCTTTGGCACCAACGTGCACCCGGTCTACAAAACCAAGACCATCAACAACGGCATTGACATCGAGGTCGAAGCGGGCGACCCCATCAAGTCCGTGGCCCCGGGCGAAGTCCTCTATACAGGGCAGGCGAGCGGGTTCGGCAACTTCATAATCGTGGGCCACGGCAAGGGTTTTTATTCCCTCTACGCAAACCTCGCCGCCATGCTCGTCAAAAAGGGCCAGACCGTGGACATAGGCCGCGAAATCGGCCGGGCCGGAGACACCGGTTCGTTTGACGGCGTCAAACTCCATTTTGAGCTCCGCCACCAGCGCGAAATCCTGGACCCGGGCGACTGGCTCGGAAAAAAGGGCGGATGACCATGCGGCTGACGAATGTGCTCAAGCGCAACGCCTCCGTGGAGGCCCTGGAGCGCGCCCATGCCTCCGGAAAAAGCCACCACGCCTACCTCTTGACCGGCCCCGAAGGATGCGGCCAGTTTGCGTGC
>JAZDKP010000302.1:0-12319 GCA_043802925.1 Fibrobacterota bacterium
CGTAGAGCCGGTTATTCTTCTGATCAACCACCAATTCTTTAACGCTTTCATACCGGATGGCGCCGCCCAGGTTAATCATTTCGAAGGTCGCAGGATTATATTTCATCATGTAACCGCCGTTGTACCCTCGCGGGTGGTCCATGTAAAACTCCTCGCGGTTTTCCCCGCCGTCGGTTCCAAAATACATCCAGCCGTCGTTCTTGTTTTCATTAATTTGGGTATGGATTTTCCCCTGCCACTGCCATTTTTGAAGATGGCCGCCTGTTGCCACCCAATTCCTGCGTGTCATCTTCTTATTCCGGCAATCCCATTCCATAATGGCCACTGCTTCGGAATGGTCGCAAACGCCGATAATGACTTTATCGGTCTTAGCCGAGTATCCGATGGAACCCCAGCTGGAATGGGGATTGGCCATGTCCGGGTATTCCACAATCTTCATATTCGCCGAAGAAATGGCGAAGGATGCGGAGGCCAGCATGGCAGTCATGAGCGGAATGAGTTTTATATGCATTTAATAAACCTTTCTTTAAAGGAACTGGAAAATGATTATTTGATTACAGCCATTTTCAACCCTACCGCCTCACCTTACCGCTTGCTATCGCGACTTTCATCCTTTGTCTCTTGTAAAATAAGCACGGCTGCGGCAATGACGGTTGTCCAGAGTCCTTTTTTATCTCCAAGCGCGGTTTGCGTTATATTACGCGTATGAACGATGTTTTTTGAGATTCTGAACGCTATTTTTCTTTCATCCCAGCCAGTGTCTGGATTAAAAGGGATCCCAAGGCTTGAGGCCAGCATTTCCGCGGCAAGATCTTCTGCGCAGGCTCCGGTTTCCCTGGCGTATTCACCGAATGAATGATACTCCGATAAATAACCGTAATGATCGCGGTTTTGCGGTATCGCGATACCCACGGAAGCGCCGACAAGGCGGAACGGTTCGTTGGTGGCGTTGTCACTCATAACAACGTAGGTAATCAAGCCTTGTTTCAAATATCCCAGCCCTTTTTCCTGGGAAACGAGCCTGGCGTGAGGCGGAAAAATACTGGATACCCGGACGAGATTGAGGGATGCGATTTTAGCGTCCCTCAATGCCATCTCAAAACTCGCCAGTTTTTTTCGATGCTTTCCAAGGCCTTTTGTCAAAAACACGGTCGTGGGAACCAATATTTATTCCTTGGAAAAGATTCCTGTTGCGTAAAAGCCTCTATTTCATGATTTCGGAAAGTCTGGCCTTGATGCGGTTGAACCGGGTTTCCAATTCATTGGCCTGCATTTGAAGCGCCTTGCTATCCAGTATAATTACAATTGGCGCTAAACCACCCCGAGTGGCATTAGAGATATTTGCCCGTGGGGGCCATATTATCTGCAGGAGGGGCGCCCGTTTGCTTGCGTATTTTCTTTCTCTCGCAAGCTTCCGACTTGTCTTCATTCTCACAGTACATTCTGATCCAGCCAAGCTTGATAACCTCTGTATTTCCTTTGAAATTCCTAAAGAATCCGCATTTCTCCAGTAACTCGCAATTTTTCGACATGATTCCCTCCTTAGGATATTAATGGTCACAGACATTTGAGCCCGTCACCAGGCTGCCCGCAAGCCATTGTTTAATTATTTTATCAGGGGCTTCAGGGGAAGCGCCGACAATAACCTGAATGCCGAATTCCTGGAAAAGCTGCTGGGCCCGCATGCCCATGCCGCCGGCAATGATGGCATTGACTCCAAGGCCATGAAGCCATTTGGGGATGATTCCCGGTTCGTGCGGCGGGGGCGTCATTTCAGTGACATTGGATACCTCACCGGTCTTTTTCTCCGCGTCCGCAATGTAAAACTTTTCGCAATGCCCAAAATGGGGGCACAGTTTTCCTTCCGCGGTTGGAATGGCGATTTTCATGAACACATCCTTTCGTTACCAATGGCCTTCTACATCCGCGGCCGTAAGCGCGGCAAGGCGTCCCGATAAGAAATCCTCGACCGCAACGGCCACACTCTTGTTGTTGACGCAATAAACTTGAACACCGCTCTTTCGCAGGACCGCATAAGCCTTCGGCCCGCAATGGCCGGTCAACAGGGCTTCACATCCGAGGCAAACGACGTTGCCGGCAGTCTGGATGCCCGCGCCTTGCGCGGCTTGCAAATTCCGGGTGTTGTCATGAAAAGAATATTCTTTTTTCTCCGTGTCATATATCGCGAATTTGGCGGCCCGTCCGAACCGTTCGTCCATTGCGCTGTCCGGCGACGCGGCTTTTGTTGTCACGGCAATCTTCATGCTACGCCTCCCCTTTTCCTTCGTTTTTTTCCACAATGACGCCCAAACCTACAGCCCGGCATCCTGAAGTCCACGGCCATCAGCCTGTTTTTAAGGCAAGCGGAATAGACCTCCTGGGTTCGACCCCTTATCCAGGGCGTTACCGTTATCCCATTTTCATGAAGGCTGGCCAGAACCGGCGAAGAAATAGCTCCGCATATCAAATGGACGGCTCCGTTTTCTTTCAAGAGCCGTATCTTCTCTCCAATGGAGAGATTGAGAATGGAAACAACTTTTGAAGCCCCGGATTCCGTAAAAAGCTCCAATGTGCCGGCCGCGTCAAACAGCGGGGAAACGACCCCGTTCCAAGTAGTAATGGCTATCATTATATTATGCTATTGCAATAGACATGCCATTCGTGCCAAAGCCGCTTACCGTTCCTTTTTTATGGCTTCCCGCCTATTTTGGACAAATACGGTTCCGATAGCAAACATTGCATTAATGCAGTGCCCCTCAACATAATGTTGCGTACATGCAATACTCGCAATCTGATTTTATTACCCATATCATCGGCTAATTCCCGTTGGCATGTTTATTGCGAATTTGTTTGAAACAGCTTACTCTTTGCTTGCGGACAACGGCAAGGCCATCATTGACGCCATGCCCGACAACGTATCCGCAAAAAGGTTCTCGGCTATCGCCGAATTCTTGTAAGGCGGCATTGTGATATGGCAAAAGAAGGCTATCCCATTCTTAACACCCTCTTTTTAACGGCTCTTTTATTAATCTTTCTTTTTTATTTCACCGGCGTTAAGATATTCCTAGGGTCTGGCATAACCGCTGTGTTTATCTCGGGTTTTGTCGCCTTTTTTTTCCGCGACCCCACGCGAAAAATTCCGACCGGCCCGGGGTTGATTGTTTCACCCGCCGATGGCAGGGTGGTCGCGGTTCAAGAGGAGGAATGCGATTATTTGGGTGGCGACGCAATACGCATCTCTATCTTTTTAAGCATCTTCGATGTCCACATCAATCGCGCTCCCGCGACCGCCAGGATTGCGCGCATAGATTATTTAAAAGGCCGCTTTTGGGGGGCCTGGAAAAACAAGGCGTCCACACAAAATGAACAGACATGCATCGACATGGATTGCGGCGAATATAAGATCCGGGTAAGGCAAATCGCAGGCTTTATCGCGCGGCGTATCGTGTGCCGCCTTCAAGAAAGCCAGTCCGTCAGCCGCGGTGAAAGGTTCGGGCTAATTAAATTCGGTTCCCGGACTGATATTATTATTCCCAAGTCGTCAAAACTGTGCGTAACGCTGAATGACAAAGTAAAAGGTGCGAGCACGATTCTCGCTTTATTGCCCCCAAAGACGGAAAATAAAACTTAGTCCATCAATTTAGGCGAGATCTATCGCATTCTTGGCGCAAACACGCTCCTCACCCGTCTTCATGTCCCGCACCTTGACCTCTCCCTTCGCCCATTCGTCGCCCCCCACAAACACCACATAACGCGCGTTCTGCGCCATTTCCATCTGGCGCTTGATGCCAACCGGTTTGAGCGCGAATTCGGCATCCACGCCTTTTGCGCGGAGCAGGGAGGCCGTTTGCACGGCCGGAACCAGGGAGTCGCGGCTGAAGTTGACGATGAATGCTGTGAGAGGCTTGACGTAGGGCACGACCAGCCCCTTGTCGCGCAAGAGCTCGGCCACCACCACGTCGCCCATACCAAAGCCCACGGCCGGCGTGGGTTCGCCGCCAAAGAGCGCGATGAGGCCGTCGTAACGGCCGCCACCCGCGAGCGCACGCAAGGTCTTTGCCGAATCAAAGATTTCAAACACAATGCCCGTGTAATAGGCCAACCCGCGCACGATTGCCGGGTCAAAGACCACGCATTCAGCGCAACCGTAAGCGTTCATGAGCGAAAAATAGGTTTCAAGTTCCAAAAGCGCGGCCGCCACCTCGGCATCCGCACCAAAACGACCCTGAATGGCTTCAATCGTAGTGAGCATAAAGATGGATTCCACGCTCTGTTGTTCCATGTCACTGAACCCGGCCTGCTGATAGGCTTGGGCCAGGGCGTCGACCGGTATTTTTGCGCGCTTGTCGAGCACCGTGTAGGCCGCATCGAGCCGCGCCTCGGGAATGGCTGACGCGAGCAGCATGGCGCGCATAAGACGGCGCGAATTGACACGTACGCGAAAATCGGCGAGGGAGAGACCGAGTTGTTTGAGCAGGGATACGGCCGCGGCCGTGATTTCGGCCTCGGCCGCGACCGAAGCCTCGCCCACGATGTCGAGGTTGTACTGGAAGAATTCGCGGAGGCGTCCGCGCTGCATGCGCTCGTAGCGGAAAAGCCGCGGCATGGAGAACCATTTGACCGGCTTTTTGAGCGCGTTCCCCTTTTGCGCCACCATGCGCGCCAGGGTCGGCGTAATTTCGGGCCTAAGCGCGATGTCACGGTCGGATTTGTCCTTGAAGTTATAGAGCTGCTTGACGATTTCGTCGCCGGATTTGCGGGTGAAAAGTTCGAGGTTTTCAAACACCGGCCCTTCGTATTCCTCAAAGCCGAACCGCCGCGCCGTATCGCGCCACACCGCAAAGATGCGGTTCTGGAGCGCCATGTCCTCGGGATAAAAGTCGCGGGTGCCTTTGGGAGGGGCGATTTTCATGGAAGAAAAAATACACTCTCCTGCCTGCCATATCAAAAGAATCTTTACTCTATTGAAGCTCCCGCCAATCAGCTATTATATTTATGCCGCATTGGGGTGTCGTCCAATGGTAGGACTCCAGACTCTGAATCTGGCTATCGAGGTTCAAATCCTTGCACCCCAGCCAAAACTAAAGCCGGTCTTTCCAGAAATAAGGAAGACCGGCTTCTTTTTCACAGGAGACCTCCCATGTCCAACTGCCTCCGAAAGACCAAAATCCTTGCCACGCTCGGGCCCGCTTCCTCCTCCCCCACCATGATTGAACGCCTGGTGAAAGCCGGCATGGACGCCGCGCGCCTCAATTTTTCGCACGGCAGTTATGCCGACCACACCCGCCGGCTCCGGCTTGTCCGCCAGATTGCAACAAAGCTGGGCAAACCCCTGGCCGTGTTGCAGGACCTGCAGGGCCCGAAAATACGGGTCGGCAACTTCAAGAACGGCCAGGTGCAGATAAAAAAAGGGGCGGAGTTCACCCTCACCACGCGCAGCATCGCAGGGGACGCAAGCGGCGTCAGCACCGTGTACAAAGGTCTCCCGCACGATGTAAAACCGGGTGAATGGATCTACATAAACGACGGACTCATCAAACTGCGCGTCAAGCGCGTGTCAGGCAAGGACGTGCTGACCACCGTGGTCGTGGGCGGCACGGTCTCGGACCATAAGGGCATCAACCTGCCGGGGACCCAAGTGAGTGCGCCCGCGCTATCCGCCAAGGACCGCGAAGACCTCGTCTTCGGACTCAAGCAGGGCGTGGATTACGTGGCGCTCTCGTTTGTGCGCAGGCCGGAGGATGTGCGCCAGGTCAAACGGATGATTGCCAGGGCCGGAAAAAAATCGCAGGTCATCGCCAAAATCGAAAAGCCCGAGGCCGTGGCCAATATCGACGCCATCCTCGACGAGGCCGACGGCATCATGGTGGCGCGCGGCGACCTCGGCGTGGAAATGTCGCCCGAGGCCGTGCCCGCGGTGCAGAAGCAGCTCATCAAGCTGGCGCAGAAACGGCGCAAGCTTGTCATCACAGCCACGCAGATGCTCGAATCCATGACCCAGAACCCCTTCCCCACACGCGCCGAGGCCTCGGACGTGGCCAACGCGGTGTACGACGGCACGGACGCCATCATGCTCTCGGCCGAAACCGCGAGCGGACACTACCCGGTCGAGGCCGTGGCCATGATGCACAAAATCGCCTATTCCGCCGAATGCGCGGGACTCCACCGGCACGAGGCCTATTTCGTGAACGAATCAGAGGATTCACACGAACGCGCGCTCACCGAGGCCGCGCTTTACGCGTGCGAAGAAATCAACGGCAAGGGAATCCTGGTCTTTACACGGAGCGGCCGGACCGCGCTCCTGGTGTCCAAGGACAAACGCGACCTCCCCATCCTCGCGCTCACGCCCGCCCAAGGCATCATGAACCGCATGGCGCTCTACTGGGGCGTGGTGCCGGGTTTTCTGCCGTTCACCCCGAGTACGGACAAAATGATCGCCAGCGGGCTGAAAGGAGCGCTCAAATCAAGGGTGTTTAAGAAGGGGGATACGGTGATCATCCTGGCCGGCGATTCGTTCCACGCCGGCAGCACGAATTTATTGAAAATCGAAACGGTGTGACCTTATGCGTCCTTGGCCAGGTCCGAGGCCGCTTCTTCGAGGTTGGTGTATTCCTTGATGAGCGCGTCCTCGTCCGTGGAGGTGGCCAGGATGTCGCGGACCGAATCGCTGGGGTTGATGAGGGCCAGGCGGCCGCCCAGATTCATGAGCTTTTTGGCGATGAGATTAAGGATGCCCACACCCGAACTATTGACATACTCGCAAGCCGAAAAATCGATGACCATGTGCGTGTGCCCGTGGTCCTGTATTTCCGCGAGCAGCGTGTTCTTGAAACGGGCCGTGGTGCGTTCGGAAAGTTCGCCCGCAGCGCGCACCAAAAGAAAGCTCCCGTACTCTTCGGTTTCCAACTGCAATTTGTCGCTCATATCAGCCCTCCTAAAGCCTTAATATCGTCTTGATCAGCGCCCGATTTCAAGAGCGCTTCCGCGTACGCGAGTTTGGATTCCGGAACAAAGGTAATGAACAGTTGCAGCGCGCCCTCGTGAGGCAGGATATTGTAACTTTCGCAGGCGGCCGGAACCAGCACCGTGTCGCCCGCTGCAATGTCCGCGGAATGGCCGCCCCCGCTGATGCGGCCGCTGCCCGCAATGACCGTCACCACCTCAAACCCGCTGTCGAGCGGCCGGAAAAGTACGTCCCAGATATCAAAGCGCTCAATGGCGAAATATCCGCAGGCGGCCAGGACAATCCGCTTGTTGGCCCCTTCCATCAGGCTGAAGGAGTGCGTTCGATGGTCTGCGATATCGTGATAGTCCATGACCGAAAGCGATTTCTCGACATGCAGGGCGCGCGGCTTCCCGTCGTCGCCAAGGCGGCCCCAGTCGTAGAGGCGGTAAGTGACATCGGACGCCTGCTGCACCTCGTAAATGAGGCAGCCCGCCTCAATGGCGTGCACCGTGCCCGCGGGCACGAAAATGCAATCGCCCTCACGGACCGGAAACTCGTTCAGCATCGTTTCGAGCGTGTTGTTCCGCACCCCCGCCTCGACATCAGCGCGGGTCAACCTGTTTCTAAGCCCGCAGATGAGCTTTGCGCCGGGCGCGGCCCCGAGCACGATCCATGCCTCGGTCTTGCCGAGGTCGTTCTCGTTCGCCTTTGCATAGGCGTCGCCCGGGTGGACCTGGATGGAAAGGCGGTCGTTCGCATCAATGAACTTGAAGAGGAGCGGGAAAGCGTTGCCCGTTAACGCAGCGATGCGGGAGCCCAGGACCTGTTCCGGGAAACGCGCGGTGAAAACCGCCAGCGTCTCGCCGTGATAAGCGCCGTTTGCAATGACGCTCCCCGCGGTACGGTGCGGGGAAAGCTCCCACGACTCGCCGATCTTTTTACCCGGGGGGAGTGACTTTTTAAAACGGGTCTCAAGCAGGCGGCCGCCCCAGATGCGCTCCTGGTAAACAGGTTCAAAACGGAGAGGATAGGCTTTCAGGCCGTTCATTTCCGGGTCAGCGCCTTCTCGAGTTCCTTTTCCGTGAACCGCACCGGCGTACCGAAGCTTTCGAGCTTTACGGGATGCACGCCGTCGCCGTTCCCGCAGGCGTCAAAGCTGCCCGTAAGCGCGATGACGAACTTTTCCGGGATGAGCCACGCGCGCGCGACCCGTTTTACGTCGTCAAGAGTAACGCCGGTGATGCGAGCGCGGTATTGATCAAAATAGTCGTCCGACTCGCGCACAAAAGCGTTGTTCGTGAAACTGTGCACGGTCTGGTTGCCGTTGTCAAAATTAGACGGAAAGGCGTTTACCAGGCTCTTTTTTGCGTCCTCAAGCTCCTGCGCCGTGGCCCCGCTGTCGATGATGCCTTTGATTTCGCGGAAGACGAGGTCAATGGCGTAAGCCGCGGACGCGCTCTTGGTCTCGAGGTTCACGTTAAAGGTGAAGGGATAGAAGTAGTCGCCCGAAGCGCTGCTGTAAGCGCTGTAAGCCAGCCCCTCTTTTTCACGCACGTTTTTCATGATGCGCGAGGTGAAGGCCGCGCCCCCAAGCACATAGTTCATGAGCGCGAGCGGAATGTAATCCGGATGCGGCCGTTTGAAGAGCGGGAGTCCCATGCGCACGTAAGCCTGGTTGATGGGCTTTTCAATAAAATAAAGCCCGGGCGCGGAAACGAGCGGGATGTCCGGATAGGCGACCGAAGCGTCCGCTCCCTTCCAGTTGCCAAAGAGACTGTCGAGTTTGGCCAGCAAGACCACGGACTGCACGCGGCCCGAGACGCCGAGGATGATGTTCTCGGGCCGGTAATACTTTTTATGGAACGCAACGAGGTCCTCGCGGCAAAGCCGCTTCACCTCCGCGGCCGAGGCGAGAAAGGCGCGCCGGGTTTTTCCGAAGGCAGCCATGCGGTAGGCCGCGCCCACCACGGCCTTGGGGTCGTCAAAACGGTTGGTGATATCTTCGAGCGCTTCTTTGCGGATGACCTCGAACCGTTTGGCATCGAACAACGGCTCGCGCAGTACACGGTTGAACAGGTCGAGAGTGAGGTCCGCCTTTTCAAGAAGCGAACTCATCTCAATGTCCGCTTCGTTGAAGCTACCGGACGCGGAGAGGGTGATCGCGTGGAACTCAAGCAGCGCGTTCATGGAATCGGGCAAGAGTCCGCGCACACCGCCCTGTTCGAGCATGTCCGCGGTCATGGAGGAGGTCATAGGGGCCCGTTTGCCTTCGAGCGCGCCGCCGGCCCGGACACGGGCGTGAATATCAAACACGGGCAGCTTGGGGTCTTCGACGATAAAAACGGTCATGCCGTTTTTGAGCGTGTGGCGCGCGTTGGCCAGGCTGGGCGGCGCATAGGACTGCGGGGCGAACCGGATGTCACCGGGCTTTTCGGGAACCGGCACCTGGGCCGGAAGGAGCGCGGCAAGCAGCAGGACAACAAGCAGCCGTTTCATTTGGCACCCCCTTTCCCTTCGTTCACAACCCACCCCACGGTGGCGCTCTTTTCCGCGAGGTATTTCCGGGCCGCTTCGCGCACCGCAACCGGGGTCGCGGCCTTGACCTCGTCGGCATAGCGGTTGATGAGCTTCCAGGAACCGCAGATTTCAAAATAGGCCAGCCGGTCCGAGAGCATCTCATTGGTCCGGAGGCCGTTGACCTGCGCGGCCGTGACATTGTTTTTGACCTTCTCCAATTCGTGGTCCGTGACAAGCGAATCGCGAAGTTTTGCAATTTCGTCGAGCACCACGCGCTCGGCCGCGGCCGGATCCGCGCCCTGTACAAGGTCCGCGCTCACGGTCAGGAGGCTCACCCATTTCTGGGCCTGGTGCGAAGCCGAGACCGAGGTGGCGAGCTTTTTTTCGAGCACCAGTCTTTTATACAGCCGGCCCGACTTGCCGCTCAGCACGCCTTCGACGATGTCGAAGGCGTAGGATTCCTTTTCACCAAGCGCCGGAGTCTTGTACAGCACGTCCAACCGCGGGCCCACGTCCTTCTTGACCGTAATCCGCTTGAGCCCGGCCTGTTCGGGTTCGAACGCGAGGGGCCCCGTGACCTCGGGCCCCCTGGGGATGAGTCCGAAGTAACGCGTCACCAGTGCCAACGCCTCTTTTTCGCGAAGGTCGCCGGCCAGCACAAGCAGGGCATTGTTGGGCGTGTAGTATCGTTTGAAGTGGCCGAAAGCGTCGTCCATGGTGAGGTGCCGGACGTCGCCCATGGTACCGATGGTGGGAATGCGGTAGGGGTGCGCTTCAAAAACAAGCCCGGACAGCGACTCCCAGTAGCGGCCGTAGGGGCTGTTCTCGTATCGGAGACGGCGCTCCTCCATGACCACGTCGCGCTCGGTATAGAACTCGCGCATCACGGGGTTGGCCATGCGGTCACTTTCGAGCCAGCAGAAGAGCTCGAGCTTGTTGGAGGGCAGGGTGACAATGTATGCGGTCATGAAATCACCCGTCCAGGCGTTGAGATCCGTGCCGCCCTCTTTCTGATAGAGGCCCCAGAGCTCGTTGTTCTTCATGTAAACGCGCTGTCTTTCGGTGAGCGCCACGGCCTGTTGCTTGAGCGTGGTAAAGGCCACGGTGTCGCCCCGGTCCAGCGCCGCGTCCGAAAGCCGGAAAAGCGAATCCACGGGCCGCACAAAAACCTGCTCCTTGGCAAAATCGATGACGCCGACCTTTTTCGTTCCCTTGAACATCATGTGCTCGAGCATGTGCGAAAGGCCGGTCTTGCCGATGTTCTCGTAGGTGGAACCCACCTTGAAATAGAGGCGGCAGACCACCTGCGGCGCGCTTTTGTCCTCGACAATAAGAACCTTGAGCCCGTTTTGGAGCCTATGTTCCCGGGCGTCCACGAGCTGCGCCTGCGGCGATTGGGCCGGTGCGGGCCGGAGCAGGACCGTGAAAAGCAGGAGGGGGAAGAGGTGTTTTAACATGCGTTCACTCCAGGGGATGTTTGCGGACAAAGGTCACGCCGTCCACAATCGTGTAATGATAGCCCTGCTCGGTAAGGAAGAGCTGGCGATTCATGGCAAAATCCTGCTCGCACGTGTTGCGCGTGACAAGGGAGTAGAAACGGGCAATGCCGCCGTCCTCCTTGGGCCGGAGGATGCGGCCCAGGCGCTGCGCCTCCTCCTGCCGCGACCCGAAGGTGCCCGATACCTGGATGGCCACGTTGGCGTCGGGCAGGTCCACTGCAAAGTTGCCGACCTTGGAGACGATGAGCCGCTTTATTCTGCCCTCGCGAAACTTCTGGTAAAGTTGCTCCCGCTCGGACGTGGGCGTCTGGCCCGTGATGAGCGGCAGGCTGAAGGCGCGCGCGATGGCGTCAATCTGGTCGAGATACTGGCCGATAACGAGGATGAGGGCGCCCTCGTGCAGTTCAAACAGGTGCTTGACCATGTCAATTTTGAGCGGATTCTCCGCTGCGATGCGTATTTTCCTACGATTATCACAGGTCGCATATTCGAGCTTCAGGTGGTCCGGAAGTTCGATGCGGATTTCCGTGCATTCGGCTTCGGCAATCCACCCCTGCTTTTCGAGCACCTTCCAGGGCGCATCATACTTTTTAGGGCCGATGAGCGAAAAGACCTCCTCCTCCTTGCCGTCTTCGCGCACGAGCGTGGCCGTGAGCCCCAGCCGCCGCTTGGCCTGGATGAGCGCGGTGATGCGGAACACGGGGGCGGGCAGGAGGTGCACCTCATCATAAATGATGAGGCCCCAGTTGTTCTGGTTGAAGATGGAAAAATGCGGGAACTCCTCGGTCTTGCGCTTGCGGTAAGTGATGATCTGGTAGGTGGCGATGGTGACGGGCCGGATGCTCTTTCCCTCGCCCGTGTATTCGCCGATATCGGAGTCCTTGAGGTCCGTCTTGTCGAGGAGCTCACGGTGCCACTGCTTGGCCGCGGTGATATTGGTGGTGAGGATGAGCGTCTTTTCGCCCACCAGGTGCATGGCGATCATGCCCACGATGGTCTTGCCCGCGCCGCAGGGCAGCACCACCACGCCGCTGCCGCCTTTCTTGCTGCCCGCCGCGTAGAAGACCTCGGCCGACGCCTTCTGGTAGTCGCGCAGGGTGAAGGGCCCGCCGGCTGCGGTCGTTTCACGTAGGCCCATGGGATGGGGATCGCCCTCGACGTAGCCGGCGAGGTCTTCGGCCGGGGAGCCGATTTTGATGAGCGCCTGCTTGATGATGCCGCGCTGCATGATCGGGAAGGTGACGCGCTTGGGGGCCGCCTTGTCGAAGCCGAGGTCCGCCATTCCCTTCTGGCTCAGGAGTTCGGCGAGGAGCGGCGCGGAATCCGCGGTGAGGACGAGCGTGTCCCGGGTATCGCC
>JAZDKP010000303.1:0-14886 GCA_043802925.1 Fibrobacterota bacterium
GACGGCCTCGCTCATTGAACTCACCTGAAATTGAAACATATTTTTCAACTATAACACTTTCCAGCTTTGTATCCATCACCATGCCAATAAAATAACTTATTCATGATTAATATGGCATGTTTATTTTGGCGCAACACCTTACCTTTTCAGGGTTCCCCATCGATGTGTTCAACTCGACCCATGTTTTAAAAGAAATTCAAAAGAGAGGAGACGCAGGCTTAATCTTAAGCCCCAACCCCTTCAACCCTTCGACAACCATTCTTCTGCCTACCGTTGAGGAACCCGTGACCCTGCGGATTTTTTCAGCAAACGGGTGTTGTGTCGTTGATCTCTCCAAAGAGGCCGCGGGAACATGCCGGGTGCCATGGGTCGCGTCTTCGCGGCCTTCAGGTATATATTTGATTAAATTTTGCTCAGGCAACAAGGTCTGGGAGAAAAAGGCGGTACTCATCCGATAATAACACTGGACCGCGTCGGCCTTTCCTTTTAAGGTTTTAACGTCTCGGCCAGCGTCTGGTGCATGAACAGCCGGAGCGCGCTGTTATAACGTTGCAATTCCTTCCGGACATTGTCAAGCCACTGCTGAATCAGCGAAAGCTCTGCCAGGGAGACTTTTTTCAGCCACTCGATATTGTGTTCCCCGATATCATACATCAGCCATAACTCCTGGCCCACGATTTTTCCACTGGGGATTTGTTTGACAATGGCCGCGGGCCGGTGGTGAAAGCACTCCCGCTCGCCTTCAAAGGGGACGGCCAGTGTGATGGCCGCCTGGTGGTGGTAAAAGGGCTCGTTTTTATGAAGCACGAAACCGCCGGCGTCGTGGCTGACGTCCAGGTGCAGTTCGTTCTGGCGGTGGACGTAGCGTTTATCCTCAAAAAGAACCGGCGCGGCAATCCGGTAGCGGACGAAAAGCGCCCCGGCCATGGCGTCGACGTCATCATGCGTTTCGGGCGGATCCAACCGCCCGAGTTCATGCTTGACCAGCTGAAGCCGTTCTTCAAACAGGTTGCGGAGATCACCTTTTCGGGTAAAGAGGGGTTCGGGTCGCATGGGGGTAATGAAGAATATAAAAAAAATGGGGCGTACGTGTCAGTCCTGCTGCGGCTTTCGCACGCGTATCCGGTGTGGTTCAACAATGGTCACGCAATGACGCAAACCCTTCAGGCCGCCATTGCGGACAAATGCTTCCACCATGGTATTGACGGACAAGGGCGACATGGACTCTGGACGGAACAAAACGATACCGGGATGCGAGCCGGGAGGATATTTTCTCAAGTCCGCGAATTCCAAATCCAGTGTGAACAACATCCTGTCTTCAGCTCTGCAGGCCGATGCAATCCGGGTATCGGGTTCGGAAAGAAGGTCTTCATCCCGGACCGTTTCGATATTGTGTCCGAGGCTGTGGAGGAGGGGTTTCAGGCGGATCGAAAGGTTTTCGTCGAGTTTGATTCTCATGCGACGGCGGGTTTCCAGACACATTCCTGCGCCAGGTCTGCGGCGTAAGCCAGCGCGGCTCTGATATCGCGGAGTGTCAATTGTGGATAATGCTCCAGGATTTCATCCAACCGCATTCCTTCGGCAAGCCCGTCCAAAATCACTGCGATTTCGATTCGTGTATTGCGGATGCAGGGTTTACCACCGCAAACGCCCGGTTTTACCGACACAAGGGGTTTTATTTGTTTCCGTTTCATGATTGAACCTGTAATTGTAAAATATAAATTTTCTGAAGGCAAACCAAGCGGGACGGGAAAATTATCTCATCCGCAGCAACTGGAACCGCCCTTGGGCCCGCAGTCGCACGAGGCTTCGGTGCCCCGCAGCCATCCCAGGATGACGCCAGCCGCGCAACCCACGCCCGCGCGCACCGAGAGCGCGCTTTCCGGGCAGTTCCGCGCGCAGGCACCGCACTCCATGCAGGCATCGCGGTCCATCAGCACGGCCTTGCGTGATTCAATGCGGAAGACCGCGTGCGGGCAGACCTTTTCGCACATACCGCAACCTGTGCATTTTTCTGAGTCAAGTACGAGCGTGGTCACGCCCGAAAGATACCGGAATCCATCCATTATATTCCTCGTCCGATAAAACGACCCGCAATCCAGAGGATAATCCCCAACCCCGCAGCCCCGGCCTGTAGCGGCACGGCCAGCCGCATTTCCTTGAGCACGCCCGAAAGCGATGTGAACGGGGTGGCGCCCGTAAAGTTCATGGCCAGGAATGAGGAGAACGCCGGGATCATGAGCGACCATGCCGCCTTGTCGATGCCGCTCAGGGCCTGAAAATGGGCGCTGAGAAGCCAGAGTAAAGCCACGCCCAGTCCGCCCGTGAGAGCCCCTTTGACCGCAAAGGCGCGGCCCGGAATCCGGGGTAGGAACAAGGGTGTCAGGACCGCGCCCGAGAGAAGGGCCATGCACAGGAGCGATATGGAGAGCAGACCGGTCGTGCGTACCGCGTCCAACGAATAGCCGTGGCGTGTGAGCCCTGACAGGAGCAGGGCCAGGGCCGCTGCGGTCAGCGCGGGCACGGCCGCACCCACGACCTCCACGGGCACGAGCACCCACCGCTCGCGGAATGTGAAGGTGGCCGTACGCATGGCCGCATCTGTCCGGCAGCCCGCATCCAGGAATGCTGGGAGGTCCGCTGCGCGTACCGGGCCGTACACGACCGAAAAGCCGGTTTCGGCCCGGACCGTGTGCGCGGCCGTGCCCGGCGCCCCGAGCTGGGGCACAATGAGGCGCCGGTGCGTCACAGCGGATGCGAGATCCGTTTCACGGACACGACGGACAATTTCCGCGGTGCCAAAGGTCCCCTTCCCAGCCGCGCACCAGACGTTGATGCCCTTTGTGTCAATTACCAGCAGCCAGGCGGGCCGTCCGGCCATGGCGCGGCGCAGGAGGTCAAAACTCATTTTGTAGTTCGCGGAGACAAGGACCGGGGAATCGGGCGAAGGGGTATTCAGCGCGTAAAGGCCGGGCAGCACGCGATAGCCCATGCGACCGAGGCCCCAGCGCGCCTTCCAGGCGCCGAGCAGGTCGCGGAAAGTCCAGGGTGAACGGATAGTGGAAATAGCGGGAGTCATGGCGCGCTTAATGCATCAGCGTTTGAGGAATGCGACAACCAGCACGATAGCGGCAAGGGCCAGGAGCGAGATCCAGAATATACGCCGGGATTTTGACGGAACGTTGCCGCAACCGCACGAGGTGCCGGCGGCCTGATGGGGCGGGGCGCTTAAATCGAGATTGGAACGGTGCATGATTTCGGTATCATTGTCCCGCTCCTCGAGGTTGCCGTTTACTTCCTTGCCGCAGCATTTGGTTTCATCTTTCGGGCACATGCTTTCCTCTTTTCTTTATAATTTAAGCGATGTCTTTACGGAAATAGTCGCGGAAAATGCCCTGGGCCGCAAAACTTTCTTTGAAGCGACCGAGGCCATAGTTGGGGGCCATGTTCACGGTGAACAGGCCGAGGTCATAGTATTTCTGGTTCCATCCGAGGACCGTACGGAGCGTTTCGTAATAGAGCAGGTTGGTGGGGCGTACCTCCTGGTAATCCATCCGGTGGCTGATGTAAAAGGCCACGGACGCGTCGCGGTTGGCCTTGAGGAGCCAGATGCCTGCGATCATTTTCCCCTTAAAATAGGCGCCGAACAGGAAGACACGGTCTGGAAAGCGGCGCTTGATGTCGAGCATCTCCTCCACCGTATGCACGGGTTTTACGTTGTGGCGAAGGCCGAGGTTTTTTTCCAGAATATGGTAGTAGGTGCGGTAGGCCTCGTCAGAGTCGTCATTGCGGACCGTGACACCCGCGGTCACGGCCTTTTTGATGGCGCGGCGGCACGCGGCGTCAAAGGTGGAGAGCACGTCGCCATCGGGGTAGTTCAGCGTGATGACGCTGGTGATTTCGCGCTTTTTAAAGCCGAAGCCCTCGCGTGAAAGGATAAAGTCCATGTGGTGATTCTGGCGGCGCCCGAAAAAAAGCGGAGGCAGGGTAATTTCAACACGTTTGAACTTATGTTCCTTTAGATAGTCAAGAAATGTGCAGACCACCGCGTCCGTGTCCGAGAGACCGAAGTCCTCGGGAACCACAAAGCCGCCGAACGAAGTGCCCGCGTAAGAGACGAAGGTCTTTCCGGCTTCGCTTTGCGTGATGCAGCCCGGGATGACGCAGGAGATTTTCCCGTTCAGCGAAATCAGGTGGTGGAAGTTTTCGAACCGTCCTTCGGGGTGGTAGCCGAGGAACTTTTGGGTATGGTAGAGGGTCCCGTTATTGGAATTTTCGACAATGGATTCCCAGAGCTCAAGGTGCTTTTTTGAATAGGGGATAATCTCGGCCTTTTTGTCCATTTACGGTTTTCCGGGAAGAAGGGGGCGAAAAACAACGGATAAAAGATACAATATTAAAGCGAAGAGGCAACACCATCCAACGAGGTCACCATGCCGGCGGTAGAAGGTCGTCACTGGGGCCACATCCAGGGTCCGCGTCACAGTGGCGCGCGTATAGATGTCCGGCGCGGGCGACTGGCGGCCGTACGCGTCCACGAACGCGGTGATGCCCGTGTTTGCGCACTGCGCGGCCGGGATTCCATTCTCCACGGCCCGGAAGCGCATGATGTTCATGTGCTGGTAGGGCATGCCCGACCGGCCGTACCAGCCGTCGTTGGTGATCTCGAACATGACCTGCCCTCCTGCGCGGGCAAAGGCGCGGATGTGGTCCGGGTAGACCACCTCGTAGCAGATGGGGGTGAAAAAGCGCACTCCCTTGAGGTCGAACAGCCGGAGTTCCCTGCCCGGCGTGAAGTCGCCGCCGCCGAGGTCCACGCGGCTGATGAGCGGGAAAAAGCCCTGGAAGGGGAGGCGCTCGCCGAACGGGACCAATCGCATCTTGTCGTATTTGTGGGGTGGAAGGCCCGGCCGCACATAAAAAGCCGAACAGAAGAAGTCATAGCCGCGGCGCGCCGCTTTGTTCGTTTCGTAATCAATGCTGCCAAAGAGGAGCGGGAGGTTGAGCGAGTCCGAGAGCCGTTGCACGCGGTACCGGTAGAGGGCGTGGTGCTTGAAATAGGCGGGCAGCGCGCTTTCGGCCCAGACCACGAGGTCGATGTTGCCGGACTCTGCGGCTTCGCGCGTCATGCGCAACTGGAGTTCCACAATGGAGTCCGTGAAGGTACGGTTCCATTTTGCGTACGAGTCAACGTTGGACTGGAGCAGCGCCACGGTGAGCGGTTTTCCGGTCAGCGGCCAGCGCAGGCGTAGCGTGCCATAGGCAAAGAGGCCCGCGTGCAGCAGGAAAACGATGAGGAGCGGTGCGGCTGCTGCGGCGGGTCGTTTGCGGCTGGTAAAGGCCACAAAGAGCAGGACCGCTGAAAGGGCAATGAGGAACGTGTACAGGTGCACGCCGCCAATGGAAAGCGCCTGGATGAGCGCGTCCGAACCGCCGTAGGTGTAGCCCGTGGTAATCCACGGAAAGGACATCTCCCCAAGTTCGCGCAGTTTTTCCTGCCCGGTCCAGAGCAGTGGAAAAAGCAGGAGGGCGCGCGTGCGGTACGGTTCCGCGGCCCGCCGTGTAAGCAGGGCCGTGAGCGCGGGCCAAAGGGATTGGAAGGCGATGAAAAGGATCATGCCGGCCCCGAGCGCCACGACCAGCCCCTCCTGCATGAGCTTGGGAATCCAGTAGAGGAGCCCGGTGTTGCATACTGCGCCGGAAATCAGACCGGATATAAAGGCCTGTTTGCGCGTGCCTGTGACCCAAAGCCCGCACAGGAGCGCGAGTGAAATGGGTGCAAAGAACCAAAGGCTGAAAGGCGGGTGGCCGAGGAAAAGTAGGAGGCCGGAGAGCGCGGCGAGGCCGGCGCGTACGCGGTTACTCATGGATGGCATCGCTATCATCGTCCTCTCCGTTGTCGTCTCCCGGGCCGCTCATCACTTCGGGTGACCCTACCGGGTGTTTGAGGTTGAAGAGAACCACGAATTCGCCGCGCACGGTCTGTTTTTCGAGCGCAGCCTTGATTTCGCTGATTTTTCCGCGGTAGAAGGTCTCAAACTTTTTTGTGAGTTCGCGCGCCACGACCATTGGCACATCGCCGAAAACCTCGCGCATTGTGTCCAGGGACTTCAGGATACGGTGCGGACTTTCGTAAAAGACCACGGTCCGCTCCTCCTCTTTCAGCGATTCAAGTTTCCGTTGCCGCTTTCCCTCCTTGGGCGGAAGAAAATTTTCGAACACGAAACGGTCGGTTGGAAGGCCCGAGGCCACGAGCGCGGCGAGGAGGGCCGAGGGGCCGGGCACGGGCAGCACCGGGATGTTCTCCGCGATGGCGCTGCGGACCAGGTGGAAGGCGGGGTCGGCCACGCCCGGCGTGCCTGCGTCCGAGATGACGGCCACGGTTTTGCCCGCGCGCAGGAGCGCCATGAGTTCGGGCGTGCGCTCGTATTTGTTGTGGTCATGGTAGCTCATTGTGCGGACGGAGATGGCGTAACGTGCGAACAATGTCTGCGAGTGGCGCGTGTCTTCGGCCGCAACGCAGTCCGCGGCGCGGAGGACCTCCACGGCGCGTGCGCCCATGTCCGAAAGGTTGCCGATGGGAGTACTGACGACGTAAAGGGGCATGGTGCTGTTAGCGGCCTTCGGCCTTGGCGATTTTGTAAATATGTTCGAGGGTCTTGTCGCGGTTCCGGACCGTGAGTTTGAGGTAATAGACGCCGTTGGAAAGGACCGCGCCCGCGTCGTCCGTGGCGTCCCAGGGGACCTCCACGTACCCGATCACGTTCTGCAGCGTAAAGCGCCGTACCATCCGGCCGGCCATGGTGAAGATTTTCATTTCCACCCGGTCGGCATCGTCGGTGATAGTGAAGGCAAAGATGGTTTTGCGGCCGAAGGGGTTGGGGTGGTTGGCAAACGACAAGACTGAGAGGCCGGCACCGAGCTGATACCCGAATTTAGCGGTGTCGGAACGGTTGCCGTTGACGTCCCAGGCCACCACGTAGAGTGAGTCCGCGCCCTGGCGGAAGGGGCGGAAGCTCACGCTCACGTCGCCCGTGCCGCCCGCATAGCCCAGCGCATACCGGGCGCGCGGCAGGGGTTCGCCGCCCGTAAGCAGGAGCAGGACGCGGCCGGTGTCGACCGCGCTTCCGTCCTGAATCTGGACGTCTATGGCCGCATTGACAGGGATATAGTTTTGGTACGAGAGCGCGCGACCGGCCGAGGAGGCGAGCACGGTGGGCCCGGTGAAGTCTTCGCAACGGCCCGGGGCCATGCGTTTGCCCAGACCCGTGGTCACGGACACGGTCCGTGCGAGGGTGTCGATGTCCGGAACGCGCCATTTCCAGAATCCAAGGCCCGGGACCCATTCGTAAAATCCGAGAGAGTCAAGGAGCCGGGGCAAAACAACGGAAGCCGCGGCCGCGGAATCGTAACGGTAGGTGAGGCGCAGGCAGGAATCGGGCACGGTCGTGCCGGTCCCGAGGAGCGTGAAGTCGTACCGCGCAAGGGTCGGGGCGCCCGCAGGCCGGTAGAACCGCTGCAAGGACGCGAGCGCGTAGCCTGTATGCGCCGGAAAAACCGGGATGCGCGCGCTGTCGAGCGAATCAATCGGGTCCGTGAGCGCAATGACCTCAAAGGTGTCCGTGGAACGCACGGGACGGATGGCGACGCCCGAATCCGGCGAATACAGGAGGGTGTCGAGCCGGCCGAAGCCCGCGCCGTTCATGCCAAAGACCGCGGAGGCGGAATTGTTTGCTTTGTCCAGCTCGGGCACTGTATTCGGGGCGTCAAGAACCACGGTCACCTTAAAGAAGCCGTTGGTGTTGAGCGGGATATCAAGGGAGTCCGTGGTCCGGGCCCCGAGCGCCTGGACGTAGGGGAGGTCCACCGTGGGCGCGCTGCCCGCGGTCATGCGGACCTGAAAGGGCGGGGCGTCGGTTTCGCCGTAGTTCAGGAAACGGGTGCGCACCACGGCCCGTCCGTTCAGGGTCATTGAAATTTTTGCGTTCTTGAGGAACGCGAGGTCAGGCGGCCCGGCCACGGGCAGGTGGTAATAGACGCGTTTGAGACGGTGTACGCTGTCGGGGCCTGTGTAGGCCGCGGTAACGCAGTAGGTGAGGCCGCGGACCTCGCCAAAGTCCTCCACAGATACCGGAATACCGGACGCGGTCCGGTAAAGGCCGGGCGTGACGCTGTCGGGCGGCCGGATTTGGGTCAGCGGCAGCAGGTTCACAAGCGTATCGCTGCGCGAACCGTCTTTGTAGGCCGTGTCCGCGGCCCAGGCCACGTAAAGGGTGTCGGGCCGGCTGCCCGCGGGAAGGAGGACGCCGGCTTCGATGAACACCGTGTCGCCCATCGCGCACTTTTCAAGAGAGAGGGTCTCGGCCGCGGCTGTGACGCGGAAGGGCCGCACTCCGGTGAACGCGATATCGTCGAGTGTGAACGCCGCGGTCCCCATTTCGTCGCGCTGCCCGTTCCAGACAAAGACGCGCACCGTGGCCGCGGCCAGTGACTGGCCCGGTTTGAAGGGAATTCGCAGTGTGTCCTGTTTGCCGCGGAGCGTGAAATTCTGGAAAAAGCTGAGCGCCCCGTCTTCGTGGTAAACCCGCGCCGTGCCCGAGCCTGAGGAAAGGCTGTCCGAGACGATATAGAGCGTCAGCGTGTCGCCCGGGGCCAGCACGGGCCGCGCCGGGGTCACGGAGAGGCGGCCCGGCCGCTGTACGCGCAGGCTGGGGTCGCCCAGCAGGTTGTACTGCCCGACCACGGGAAAGTACTGGGTGCCGTATGCGGAGAGCAGGGTCTGTTCGGCGCGAAAGATAATGTCCCCGGCCCGGCGCAGCGCGGAGTCGCAGGTTGCCTGCGCCAGGGCCAGCCCGAGCCGGTAGTCCGCGCTGGTGAAGGAATGGCCGGACGCGCCGTAAAAAGCCGAGGCCCCCCCCTGGGGCGAGAGGACCATGGTTTCGCCCAGGGGCGGCCAGAGGTCCTCGTCGAGTCCGAAGGAGATTGTTTCAAAGGAGGCGGTGAGGCAGGTGAGGCTGAAAACAACCGGGAGCCGCGGGGCGTTGACAAGGGCCAATGCGTCCGCGTGGCCGAGGACCGCGGGCTTGCCGTCGGACCAGACGCTGCCGCCGCCGTGCCCGTAAAAACTGACAAAGGCCGCGCCGCTGTTGAAAATGTTCCGGACTTCGGTTTCGGAATTGTTGGGGAAGAAATAGGGCGACAGTGTGTCCACGTCCACGCGCCGCACGTTGAAGCTCCGGCCGAGCAGGGAGTTCTGGTAACGGTTGTTGGCTGCGGTGAAGACCGGTTCCTGGCCGCCAATCAGCAGGAAGTCGTTCTTCCAGGGGCCGGGGTCGGAGGCGGTTTCGGCATCCATGCTTTTTTTAAGGAGCCGCGCGATTTCCGCAATGTTTTTACCGGGCAGGCGGCCCACGGCGAGGTCCGGGAACAGGTCATCGCCGCTCACGGTGGTGAAACGGCTGTCCGAGGAAGCAATGCCCCACCCGTTGATTTGTGTAAAAAAAGTGGGCAGAAGATTGCGGCCCGGGCTGAGCTTGTCCGAGCCCTCGGACGCGTCGCCCACGAGCAGGAGGTAAAAAGGCTTGGGGGAAAAAGATTCGTAGGCGTACTTGATAAAAGCTTTGACCGCCTCGGGGTCCACGCTGCCGTCCCCAAACTGGTCGTACACGGCCTCGAGCGGGGCTGTGTACACTGCAAGCCCCTGGGCCCGTTTATGGGCCGTGAAACCGGCCAGACCCGGGACCAAGTCGCTTCGCGCAATAATGAGCAGGTCCGCGCCGTTTCCCGCGTTGCGCAGGCCGGCCGCGACTTTTTGCGCCGGGTTCCGCACCGCAAGGATGTTGCCCGCGACCAGGTAGGTGACCGGGCTTTCGACGATGTCGTAAAGTTCCAACCCGGTGCTGGAGGAGGTGAGGCCCGTGAACCGGCGGCCTTTGATGTCCCAGACTTCAAACCCGGGGAGCGCGTTTTTCAAGCTCAACCGGTAGCTGTTGCGGCCCGTGATGACCGAGGTGTCAAGGGTGAGAATCTGGGCGCGGTTGTCCACGACCCCGGGCAGGGCGTCGTAATCCGCCTCAATCCAGTTGACAAAGACGCAATCATTCGCCTCGAGCAGCACGAGCAGGGTGTTTTTGCCGCCGTTCAGCAGCTTGAGATGGGCCAGGGACAGTTCAGATTCAAAGGTCATGGGGCTCTGGCCCGACCAGGTCATGATGTAGGGGTCGGCCGCTGCGGCCTGCCCGGCACGCACCAGCGGGGAGTTGTTCAGGTAGAGTTTGACGCTGTGCGGGCCGTGGGTGTAGCCCAGAAAGCGCACCCGGACGCGGGCCATGCCGGAGGTCGCGGGTGTGGCATCGAGCTGAAAATCGAGTGAGGACGCGGGCTCGCACATGCCTTTCCAGAGCCAGTAGTCGTCCATGGCAAATTCGTAATCCGCGGGGTTTGCGTCCGAAGAAAAGACGCTTTCCGGGCTGGTGAGCCGGAGGACATTCTCGTCCTTTTCAACGTGGATGGTCCGCCAGAAGCTCGATACGGTGCGGATGTTCCGGTCCTCCGCGGTAAAATAGAGAGGGTCAAATTCGTGCACTGTGCCATCAGAATCGAGATACCGCGGCGACGCATTGACCAGCGGGGCGCGCAGGCCGGGCGCGCTGCCCCAGTCGAGGTAATAGGCTTTGGAAAAGGTGTGTTCCGGATAGTGGTTACCGTGCGTCCCTTTTTCAAAGGTGCCCGCGAACAAAATGCGGTCGCCCGGGGCGAAATAGCCTTTGCGCGCGGTCTCCAGATAAATGGGCACCTCGCCCTCAAAGGAAAAGAGGCGCAACGTGACCGGGTCGATGGCCATGGCGGAAAATCCGAGGGCCTCGATGGTTTCAAAGGAGAGGGAGTATAGGGCATCGCGGTCCGCGAAGAACTTGATTTTTGCGCTCTCGTACGGTGATGTCGCGGCCTTGGCCATGCTCGCGTCCGCGCTTCTCCGGTCAAGCGATGTGGCGTAGTTGGCGGCAAGGCCGGCCAGCGCCTTTTCCGCAAAGGGATTGTCCGCTGCGGCCGTGGTCGCAGCTTTTGCGAGCAAGGCCTGGTAACGGAGCGTCACGCGTCCCTGCCGGCAGACGAGGGCCTTGCCCACAGGCCCTGACACGGGATAGAGCCGGACCGCTGCCACGTAGGCGGAACGGACCATGCCCGCGCTGCTGGCCACGCAGCGGAGTGGGGCTGCAATGCCGGAACCCTCCGCTTGCGTGATGCGCGCACCGCGGGGCAGGATAAAGCACAGGGGATAAAAAAGGGCCTTGGCCTCATCGGCCAGGGCGTCAACGAGCTGCGGTTGGCCGAGGGAATCATAGGTGAGCGGATCGGCCAGGGTGTAATCAAAGATGAGTTCGCCTGCGGCATCCTTGATAACTGTGACAACAGGCGCTGACAGCAACGTTGTTGCGGAAAGAAAAAGGAACATTCCAAGGAAGCGTGCCGCGCGCATGATGTCAGGGCCCCACCTTAAAACCGGCCACTGCAATGGCCTGCGCCTTGAGCACGGTCACGATGACGCGCGCGCCAAAGGTCCCGTTTTCCGAAGGTCCTGCTGGCCAGCGGGTGCGCAGGGTGTCGAGCGTCAATTCGTCGAAGGAGGCGGTCCGCGTCTCGTCGCTGAAAGAGAGATAGGTCTGACTGTGTGCGATGACGCTGTCGTTTTTGACGATTTCAACAATCCATTCGTTGCCCCGGCCGCCGAAAATCCGGTAGTGGACCACCGGGTAACCGGCCGTGGTGACCACGGAATCGATGGCCGGCGGCGTATCGAGGAGTTCGATGGAGGCCGTATTGGAGACCGGGCTGATGCTGTCGCTTTCCGTGGCCGCGGTCATGCGGTACCGGAACTCGTTGTACGCCTGTGGCAGAGAGTCGGGATAGTCATCGTGGTACACGGTAAGATGGCTGGGAATACCGTACACGCGCGGCCTGAAATCCGGGCCGCCCAGGTCCGCGCGTTCGATGCGAAAGGTCACGGCCAGGGTATTGGTGTCGGTGTACGCGATCCGGATGCACGCCGTGGTATCGTTCCGCGTTGATACAAATACCGTGTCGATGCGGGGCGCTCCTGGGGACTGTTCGAGTGATTTATACCGGTTCGGCGTGGAACAGCCCGCGGCAAGCACCAGGCAGAGGCCGGTAAGAATAAAGGGCAGGGCCGTCCGGGTTTTCATGCGTTGTTCACAGGCCCAAGTCCATCGAGGTATTCCTGCAGAAACAGCGCGGCCGCGATACGGTCCACGGCCTCCTTGTCCCTGTGCTTGTTGCGTTTTTTCGACATCAGTACGCCCTGCGCCTCCACGCTGCTGTAGCGCTCATCGGTGCGCTCCACGGGTACGCCGGGGACGCGTGCTTTGAGCTTTTCAATGAAGGCGTCCACGGCCATGGCCTTTTCGCTGATGCGGCCGTCGAGGTGCAGCGGATAACCGACCACAATGAGACCCGCGTCGTTTTCCCGCACGAGGCGGGCGATGGTCTCCGCTGGGTCGGGGTGTTTGCGCGTATCGATGGTTCCCCAGGGAGTGGCGAGGATGCGGCCGGGGTCGGACAGCGCGATTCCGATCCGCCGTTCGCCAAAATCGACCGCCACGACCGGCCTGTCCGGGGTTCCGATGCTACTTGCCCCCGAGGCTTTCGAGCGCCTTTTTTCGCCGGAGGTCCGCCATCCGTCGTACGAGCAAGAAGAACGCTACGAGGAGGAGGGTGCTGCCCAGGACCATGAGGCCCGTCTGCCAGACGAAAAAGGAGCTGTCCTCGTCAAGAATCGTGACATTGGGCGTTTCCATGCCCAGTTCAATCCAGCCGATTTCGTTGTTCGGTGGGACATAGACCTGGACCCAGTATTCGCCTACCTGCCGCACCTGGAAGCGCTCGCCGCGGCGGGCCTGCATGATCATTTCCGCCTGGGGCTTGCGCTCGCGCAGCACGGGAATAAAGGGGGCCTCCACGCGTGCGATCTGGTTTTTTTCCGCGGCGGATAAATCGGGTGCCAGGCACGCAAGGGCCAGCACAATGAACAACAGGGTCTTCTTCATGGGGGTGCCTCCGGTTGTTTGATCAATCTAATATTTATGTTAACATAAATATTTCAGGCTCGGATTTCCAGTGGTTTATATTATGAGGGAAAGAAGGGCTTGCCGTTATCGTTATGTCGCGGCGTTGACCACAAAGCGCTCAAAGGAGACCGGATCATCCATCCGCAGGGAGATGCGGAGGTAGTACAGCCCTTCCCGTAAACCTTCGAGACGCCACCAGTCTTTTTCCGTTGTCAGGAACAGTCCGGCCCCTGCGTTTTTCCTGAGATGGTCGATTTCATCTTTGTCAAAAATATAATGGTCCGAATAGGGAATGCAGCCGGTCACCGTAAGCCCGGCGGTGCGCGCTGTTTCCTCAAACCGCTTTCCGTCCGCGATGCCCGAAAAAAGATAGCAGGGCGTTCCAACAAATTCCGTCATTGCGTGCTCGCTTCCGTCCGGCGCCACAATGCCGCAGGGAACCCGCTCCGCCGTGAACACAGGCCGTCCGGGCGCGTATTTCCCAAGCGTTACGCGGATATCCGCATCCTCGAGCGCGGCTGTGTTGCGCGTAATTACAAAGGCGTGCGCGCGGGCAAGCCGGCGCAGGGCCTCGCGCCGGGTGCCGTGCGGCAGAAAGTTTTTGCCGAAGGGGTTGTGGCCGTCCACGGCCACAATGTCGCAGTCGCGCGCAAGGCCGCGATGCGAAAAGCCGTCGTCAAGCAGCAGCGTGCGCGGCCCGAACTTGCGGAGCAGGAGGCCGCCGATGCGAAAGCGGTCCGCGCCTATCCCCAAGGGGCATCCCAGGCGTTCGCCGATCATTTTGGGTTCGTCGCCGATTTCACGCGCGGTCAATCCGTTGCATTTCTGGACGGCAAAGGGCCGTTTTGATGTGCGCCCGTAGCCGCGCGAGAGGACACCGAAAGGGACATTGTTTTTGGAAAGGATTTCGCCGATGAGGAGGGTGAGCGGGGTTTTGCCCGCGCCACCGGCCGTGATGTTGCCCACGGAGAGGACGCGGACCGGTAGTTTCCGCGATTTCAGGACGCCCCGGTCAAAGAGGAGATTCCGGGCCTCGGACGCGAGCGCGTAAATCCAGGAGAGAACGCGAAAGAACATAAGGCTAGCCTTCTTCTCGGCCGCGGCCGTGCCGTCCCTTTTTTACTTTGACCCAGAGTTCGAGCGTCACTTTTTTTCCGAAATATTCGCGAAGCCGTTTGGTTGCGAACAGGCGCGTCTTTTTAATGAAGGCCCCGCCCTTGCCCACCAGTATCTGCCGGTGGCGCGGACTTTCAATCCAAAGAACCGCCTCGGCCGACATTGAGCCGTCGTCATTGTTGATAAGCGAAAGGGTCTCGACTTCCACCGCGTAGGGGACTTCGCTGTGCGAATTGATGTAGACCTGCTCACGTACAAATTCCGAGATAATCGTCTCCGCGTCCTGGGGCGTTTTTTCTTCGGCCGTGTAAAGGAAGGGGTTTTCCGGGAGGTTCCGGAAAAGGTATTCCTCGAGCGGTTCCGTGTTGGCCCCGGTGTATGCCGAAAGCGGGAAGAACTCGTCAATTTTACAGGCGTCCTTGAGTTCCACGACCAGGGTGACCACCTGTCCGTTTTTTGCGAGGTCCATTTTATTAAAGACCACGGCAAGGGGCTTTCCCATCTTGTCGAGCTGCGCGAGCTCGTCGCGGTCCTGGGTATGGAGCCCGCGTTTGGCGTCGATGATCCAGACGAGAAGGTCGGCCTCGTAGGGGGCCTCATCGGCCACCCGGTTGACCGAGGCCGCGAGCCGGCCCGCGGCCGGGCCTTTCCCGGGCGTGTCGATGAAAATAATCTGCCGGTCACC
>JAZDKP010000304.1:0-5637 GCA_043802925.1 Fibrobacterota bacterium
TGCAAATTCTATTGCATCGCCTTGGACTGCAACTCCCGAAAAGACTCTCAAAATGCAATTTGTAGTGAAAACTTTTTCGTGAAAACGGCTAAAGCAGCTTAAAAAAGGCATTTTTCAAACATAGTTGTCGAACTTGGGTTAGCAGGGAGGATACTTATGAAAACCTATAATCTAAATACTGTGATTGAAAAAGACGCGCATGGCTATTATGCCTATTGCCCGGAACTTGAAGGTTGTTGCACACAAGGGCGGACGCTTGATGAAACCATGAAGAACATCAGGGAAGCGATGACTTTATATCTTGAAACCTTGACTCCCGCTCAGTGCTCCCCAGTTTGATCTGAAAGTCAATACGTACGGGAACTCTCCCACCCTTTCCCTCCTTAAAGATAAGGATAGACAACGAAAACAACAGTTGGATATTATTTAATTTATGCCGCCAGCAACGGCCCTGCCGCAACCAGCTTCTTTTTTCGGCTGTCGATGACCAGATTGAGGCCTGCGAATGAACGGGCGCCCAGAAGGAGCATGTCGCCCTTTTCGGCAAAGACCACCTCGTCGATGGTGAAAGCATCCGCGGCATAAACGATTGCGAAGCCCACGCTGCGGGTAATCTGCTGACCGTTTGCCATGACAAACGCAAGGTCCTTTTTTTCGCGTTTGATGCCGATTTTTTCAAGCAGTTCCGCGGGTGCCCAGGTATATTCACTGCCCGTGTCGACAAGGACTTTGTCCATGACGATATGTTTGTTCCTCATCGCTGGATTGGCTATTTTACAGCTGACAAAAAACGTTCCCATAATTTCTCCGTTATTATTTTATTATTATGGATAATAAGATACTTTCAACACTGCAACTTTTAAATTCAATCTTTTTCTTAATTATAAAATAACCATTCAGCAGGGGTGGGTTTCCCTCTTCGCATTTATTTATTTTACCCTCCATCCATTCAACGACAGGAGCCTTCATGCCAGCAAAGATATTCCCGGATTCATTCGCCTGGGGCTGCGCCACCGCTTCGTACCAGGTCGAAGGCGCCGCCAACGTAGACGGCCGTGGCCCCTCCATCTGGGACACCTATTCCCACACCCCCGGCCGGGTAGACGGCGACCACACAGGTGACGTTTCCGTGGACCAGTACCACCGCTATCCTGAGGACATCAAGATAATGCAGGGTCTCGGCCTCAAGGCCTACCGGCTCTCCATTTCATGGTCGCGCGTGATGCCCGAAGGCGAAGGCCGCGTGAACGAAAAAGGTATCCAGTATTACGAACGGCTTGTCGATGCGCTTCTGGCAGCAGGCATCCTCCCTTATGTCACCCTCTTCCACTGGGACCTCCCCCAGGCGCTCCAGGACAAGTACGGCGGCTGGAAATCACGCGAAACCTCCAAACGCTTCGCGGATTATACGGCCATGATGACAAAGCGGCTTTCGGACCGCGTCACAAACTGGTTTACCTTTAATGAATTTTCCTGCTTTATTGACGGCGCTTACGGCCCCACACCCTGGCACCCGCCGGCTGAAATCCTCACTCGCAAGGGGCTGAACGACGCACGCCACAACGCGCTCATGGCGCATGGTTTGGGTGCTCTGGCCATCCGGGCGAATGCGAAAAAGACCCCTAGGGTGGGGCTTGCGGAAAACGCCTTGTCCTGCACCCCCATTATCGAGACCCCGGAAAACATCGTTGCCTCGGAAAAGGCCATGCGCGAGGTGAACGCCCATTTCCTCACTGCTATCATGGAGGGCGCCTACACCGAACGCTATCTCCGTCTGCAAGGAGCGGAGGCCCCGACGTTTACGCCAGAGGAAATGAAAACCATCGGCACGCCCCTTGATTTTGTTGGGTTGAACTGCTACACCGCCCACTACATCCGCGCTGCTCAGAACCCGGACGGATTTGAACACGTGCCCGTGGCCGCCGGCCACCCGAAAATGGACACCGCTTGGTTGTACGTGGACCCGCAGTGTCTTTACTGGGGTGTACGGAACATCGCAAAGTGCTGGAACCCGAAGGAAATATACATCACCGAGAACGGGTGCGCGGCCAAGGACAAATATACGGTCAACAAGAACGAAATCCTTGATACCGACCGCATCATGTACCTGCGCGGCCACCTCAAGTCCGCGGAGCGCGCAGTGCAGGAAGGGCTGCCGCTCAAGGGTTATTTCCTCTGGAGCCTGCTCGACAATTTCGAATGGGCACGCGGCTATACGCAGCGCTTTGGCATTGTGTATGTGAACTACGAAACCCTGGCCCGCACGCCCAAACTCTCCGCAGAGTTCTACCGGGAGATCATCAAACAGGGGCGCGTGGCCTGACAGGGCGCTATCGGCAAGACAAATCCCTTGATTTACTTTTCGGCGACCTGTTATTTTTCCCTTTATTCCGTGACCCCTACCACCGGAGATTTTTCATGAAACTGACGCTCGGTATTCCCAAAGGAAGCCTTCAGGATTCGACCGTGGCCCTGTTCAAAAAGGCGGGGTTCAACATTTCGGTCAGTTCCCGCTCTTATTACCCCGGCATTGACGACCCGGAAATTTCCTGCATGCTCATCCGCGCGCAGGAAATGGGCAAATACGTTGAAAAGGGCATCCTCGACTGCGGCATCACGGGTTCAGACTGGCTCGAAGACAACGGCGCGGACGTTACGACCGTGGCCGAACTGGTCTACGCCAAGACCTCGGTGACCGCCTGCCGCTGGGTACTGGCCGTTCCCGAGGACTCCCCCATCAAGGGTGTCAAGGACCTCCAGGGCAAACGCGTCTCGACCGAGCTTGTCAATGTCGCCAAGAAGTACCTCGAAAAAAACGGAGTAAAAGCCGAGGTCGAGTTCTCGTGGGGCGCCACGGAAGTGAAGCCCCCGGCCTTTGCGGACGCCATCATCGAAATCACCGAGACCGGCAGTTCGCTCAAGGCCAACAAGCTCCGCATCGCGGACACGGTCATGACCGTGGTCAACCGGTTCGTATGCAACAAGGCCGCGTGGGCCGACCCGGCCAAGCGTGAAAAGATGGAAAACCTCGCGCTTCTGATTAAAGGCGCGCTCAAGGCCGAAAGCCTGGTGGGCATCAAGCTCAACTGCCGCGACAAGGACATGGAAGCCATCATCAAGGTCCTGCCCGCGCTCAACAACCCCACGGTGTCCAGCCTGCACAACGCGGGCTGGAAGGCCGTGGAGGTCATCGTGGAGGAAAGCGTGGTGCGCGAAATCATCCCCAAGCTGAAAAAAGCCGGGGCCGAGGGAATTGTCGAGTACCCGCTGAACAAAGTGATATTGTAAATAATGAGTAGGGTAGCCGCTTGCTACCCGGTTGATAGGTTTTGCCGGGGTCGGAACTTACATCCGACTGGATTCAAAGAGCATTAATCCGGACACTCACTTTGTCAGAACGACCTTTGTCATCAACACCTGATTTCCCGTTCTCATCTTGCAAATATAGACCCCCGCAGAGACTTTAACGCAATGGCTGTCCGTCCCATCCCATACGACCGAATGCCTGCCCGCACTCAAAGTACCCCGCACCAGCGTCTTTATAAACCGTCCATGGATATCGTAGACGGCCCCCATCGTTTCTTGTGCAACGGGCAGCGAAAACGTGACACGGCAGCTTGGGTTGAAGGGATTGGGGAAGACCGTTAATGACTCGCCAACCTGCTTATGTGGCGCCGCGGCACCCCGCTCATTGGCGGTTATAAGCGTGTCATGGCACACTTCAGCATCATCTATCCAGACGCTGTTGTTGTCCGAACCGCACATGAAATTAAGCCTTAATTCGCTGGACTCTTCACCGTTGTAAACAAAAGCGTATTCTCCGTAAGTTTGAACAGAGGCGTCCAGGCTGACGAACTGCGACCAGTATGAAGTCCACGGGGCGCTGTTCAGGTGAATGCTGGCGGTCAGCGGCCGGTCACCGGATGCCTTTGCTTTGAAGCGAACACGATAAGTCAACCCGGGAACCAGATACAACCCCTGTTGATAGAGTTGCACGTAAGTCGGATCGCTTCCGCCATTGGTGACGGATACGGTCCCCATGCCGTTTTCCACTGTGAATGCCGCCGAAGCGCCGCCGCCGGTATAGGCGTAAAACGACCAACCCGTTGTTGCCGTGAAACCAGGGTTCGAGATTAGATTAGGGTTGGGGTCCCGGTTCATCGCGGCCCAGAAAGAGTCGGCATAGCACTGCATGCCGGCGTCACCCGGGTGCCAATTGACCCCGCCATCCGTGAAATGCCCTTCGGCAAGGGCGGAATTGGCCGGGTCCGCGGCCGCCGCGGAAATATCCACAAACACGGCGCCCCGCCGAGAACAAACGGCCCGTATCATCGCGTCCTGGCCTGTTTGTTTCCAGGAGCTTGCGCAATAGATGCGGACATCAGGGGCGGCGGCCTTCAAGGCGGAAACCAGGCTGTCGTAAGGATTTTCAAATCCCTCTTGTGTCAGCGTCCGATCGTTCTCGCCGAGTTGGATGATGACAAGATCCGCGCCGACAGCGACGAGGGTGTCAAGCACCGCAATTTTACCTGCAACCGTACCCCCTCCCACTGCATCGATAAACATTTCGGGCACATCGGCTTGAGCCGCGGATATTTTTGCAAACAGCAGATGCACGTAATCTTTGTCAATCGAAGTGGCTGCCATACCCCAGTTTCCGAACCAACCGAGGTTTGCCGCAGGCCCATGTTTTGTGATGCTGTCGCCTATGTAAAGCACCTTTCTGGCCGCGATGGCGTCTCCTGCGGATATCATCAGCAGAATCGTGAACAGGAAGGCAATAAAGGTCCTAATGACGTTGATTCTTGTGATCGGCTTCATGATGGGTTCTCCTCTCTGTTTCCAGAACATAACTTGCATTCGGCTATATTCAAAGAGCATTCGTCCGGACGCTCATTTCAACAACACCATCTTGTTCGTGAGACGCTTCCCGTTGCTTGCGGATAATCGCCCCGCGTAAACCCCGGACGGAACGGCCCTTCCCTGCAAATCTTTTCCCTGCCACATGAACGCGCCCCGCTTGCCCTGGGAACCGGCCTGGAGGGAGGCCGCATACACCAATTGGCCCTGCATGTTGAAAATCCGGTACACGGCCTTGGTGTTTGGTAAAAGCGCGTAATGAATGGACACGGCGGGGTTGAAGGGATTGGGAGCAGCATCGAGTTCCATGCTTCGGACGGCCGAACATGTCCCGGAAACAGCCGTGCTTCCCGCCTTTTTGATGTGGACCGCGTCGATAAAGGCCGTGTTGTCGCCTGATGTCGTCCCTGTAAAAGCAATCAGATGTTCGCCCGCCGAAGCCGCGAAAATACCGGTGGAACATATTACAAACATACCGGAGGTGGGGGCAAATGTGCCTATTATATTTCCGTCAAAGGACACGTCAAATGACTGGATTCCGCCATACGATGTCCTCTTTGCAGCTTTGAAAACAACGCAGTAAGAACCTTCCGCAAAAGTGACCGTCTGTGAAACCGTGCATTGGTCCTGCAAAAAACCGGTCTGAACCCCTTCGGGCGCATAGGCGGCCTGAAAAGCGCCGCCATTCCGCTGGACGCCGCTGCTTACGGTGAATGTCAAGCCGGCGCCTGAGGGATTGTATTGAAGGCTGCTCACGACAGGCGATTCAAACCCCCA
>JAZDKP010000305.1:0-29886 GCA_043802925.1 Fibrobacterota bacterium
GCGCGAACTCGCGGTCCAGTCCTCCAACGACACGCTCACCACGACCGAGCGCTCCTACACCAACCAGGAATACTCGGCGCTCATGAGCGAAATCGACCGCGTGACCACGGCCACCCAGTACAACGGGCAGGCGTTGCTCACAGGCGGCACGAGTGCGTTCGGCGGAGTCGGTTCCTCCTCGAGCATCCTGCACATCGGGCCCAACGGTACCAGCACCAATGTGATGACACTGTCCATCAGCGGAACCTCGAGCGGCGCCATCGGCGTGAGCGCCACGAGCGTCACCACACAGACGTCCGCCACGACCGCCATCTCGAACATTGACAGCGCCATCGGCTCTATGAACGCCATGCGGAGCAACCTCGGCGCATTCATCAACCGTCTCGACAGCGCCATCAACAACCTCGACAACCAGGTGCACAACACCCAGTCTGCCGAGTCGTTGATCCGCGACGCGGACTTTGCCGCCGAGAGCACGGCCTTTACGCGGAACCAGATCATGGTCCAGTCCGCCACGGCCATGTTAGCGCAGGCCAACGCGGTCCCGCAGAATGTCTTAAGCCTTCTGCGATAAATATCGCGGAACGGCAGGTTGATACACAGCGAAAACCTCCGCCCTTTCAGGGCGGAGGTTTTTCTTTTGCGCCGTATGGAACGGCTTAACTATTTTTTATATCTTATTCACATTCGAGGAGGCCCTTCCATGGAACAGACGCTCGTCATGCTCAAACCCAACGCCGCCCGGCTCAAGCTCATCGGGGAGGTAATCTCCCGCTTTGAAAAAGCCCGCCTGTCCCTCGTCCGGATGGAGATGAAGACGCTCACGCTCGAAACAGCGCGGGAGTTCTACAAGGAGCACGCGGGAAAGCCCTTCTACGAACCACTCATCGGCTTCATGACCTCCGGGGCCATCGTGGCCATGGTCGTGGAAGGGGACAACGCCATCGCCGCGGTTCGCGCCATTGCGGGCGCCACCAATCCCGCAGAGGCCCTGCCAGGCACAATCCGCTACGACTTTGCGCCCAACACGCGCGAAAACATCATCCACGCGTCCGACTCCACGCAAAGCGCGGCACGTGAAATCCGCTTCCATTTTCCGGAATAGTTTTTATTTAGAACAATCCCGACATCGCGGGCCGGAGCGCGCGGAAGGCCGTCCGGAACGAAGTGAAATCCCCGATGGAAAAGTACTGGAACCATCCGCACCGGCGATCGCAGGCGCGCATCTGGTTGCGCAGTTCCGCGGCCGCGGGCGAGGGAAGGTATTCCATGAGGTCCGCCTGCGCGAGGTCCGGGCCGCGCGTCTCGCGAATGTGGCAGGGATAAAAGAGCGTCCCGTCCGAATCCACGATAACCGAAGCCGAGCTGCAGCGTCCCTGGCGGAGCGCGTCAAAATAACCGCCCGGCGTGTAGATGATGCCGGGGTATTTCCGTTTCAACCGTTCCACCTCGGCCTCAAACCGGTCGAGGTCCGGGAAAAACGATTCGGTCCGGTTCATCTGTACCGCGGGCATGATCACCATGTTCGCGCCCGCGGCACGGCAGCGTGCGGCCTTGGACTCCAGCGCATTTACCGTGTCCGACGTGATCACCACCTGCACCGAGAGTTGACGGCAATACCCCTTGTACTCCTCGAGCCGGTCGAAAAGGGCCAGGTTGTTGTGCCCCTCGTCAATGGACACATGCAGGAAATCAATGAGCCGCCCATATTCGCGCATGGGATAGCGTTCGAGGTTGCGTTCGCTTGTTGTGAAGAGCAGGTAGAAGTCTTTCCGGCGCGCATACGCGAGCAGTTCGCCGATGTCCGGCCGCAGGAGCGGTTCACCCCCTTCAAAGCTCACAAGCAGAACGCTGGAGCGCGCGAGGTTGTCGAGCACGGCCTTGACCCGGTCCGTGGCCAGGTCGGGCCGCGTATCGTTACGGATATTGCAGAATTTGCAGGCGAAATGGCAACGGGAGGTCAGTTTGAACGATGCGTAAAATGGATAGATATTGTCCTTGGCCCGCCTGTTTTTAAGAAGGCAATCGAGAACCCGTACATATTTGGAGGGCCGCAAGAGACGCATGATCAGACCCCTTCCCTTCGGGGAAGTTTTTTTCCCACCCGCCCGTCTTTCCAGGTGAAGGTCCCGAAAATGCCAAAGCAGCAGGCGCCGACAATAAGCGGAATGTGAAGAAGCGCAAGGGGGAAAAACCAGGGAAGCACGTCGAACTTCCGGAACCGCGCCATTCCCGAAAAAGCGAGGAAGAAATCGAGTGCGGTCTTGAAGAAAAAGGCCGTGAGCGCCGGGGCAAAGAGCGCCGGAAACAGAGGTGACAGCAGGAGCCCGAGCAGGATGAGCACGTAATAGAGAAAGATACCGGAGAGAGCGAGCGCCTGGGGACGGTTGTAGTACACGGTCTTGGAACTCCATCGTTTGCGCTGCTCCCAGACCCCGCGGAACGTGGGCGTGGGCTCCGTGGTCACGGCCGCTTTGGGCGAAAGGGCGTAGCGCGTACGCACGCCCGGGAGGCGCGACACGGCCTGCAGCAGGAGGTCATCGTCGCCCGAAACCACGCCCGCGACGCGCGAAAAGCCCTGGACCGCGTCAAAATGACGGCGCCGCACCGCAAAGTTGTTGGCATTGGTGTTGACCGGAAAACCCGCGCCCATGGCGCCGGCCGCCACCACCGTGTGGGAAAAGAAGTCCATGGACTGCAGCCCGAAAAGAAGCGCGCCTGTTTTGTCCGAACAATGGTAGGCCGTGAGACCGGCCACAGCGCCGGCCGTCTCGTCGAAACAGCGGTCCAGGGCAACAATCCAGGTGCGCGGCACCACACAATCCGCGTCCGTGAACAGGAGGACTTCGTTCCGGGCCACAGCGATGCCCTGTCTCAAGGCGTGTTTTTTGGGGGAATAGCCGGGTGGACATTCGGTCACGGAAACGAGACGGAGCCCGGGATGTCGCGCCTGCAGGACGCGCACCACGTCCGCGGTCCCGTCCGTGGAGCGGTCATCAACCACGATGACTTCGAACCGGTCCACGGGAAGGTCCTGATTGAGAACACTTTCGAGGCAGCGGCCGAGGAGCGCCTCCTCATTGCGGGCCGCGATAACCACGCTGAAAGTGTGCGGCCGCGTGTTTTGACAGGGCGCAAGACGCCGCAGTCCCCGCCAAAGCATGCCGATGCAGGCGGCGTAATACAGCGAAAGAAAAAAGAGGACAGCGGAAAACACGCGTCGTTACAGGGAAACGCGGTTACTCGACCACAAAGTGGACGCGCCGGTTGGCGGCCCAGGCCTCGGAACCGGCACCCTGCACCTTGGGCCGTTCTTCGCCAAAGCTGAGGAGGTGGAGCGACTGTTCGAAAAAGCCCACGTTCAGCAGGTAATCCTTGACGGTTTTGGCGCGGCGCTCGCCGAGGGCGAGGTTGTATTCCGCGGACCCGCGTTCGTCGGTGTGGCCCTCAATGGCCACGCGTACGTACTTGCCGCGGCTTTTGAGCATATCATTGAGGATGGCCACGTCCTTTTTGATGATGTCAACGCCTTCGGTGGGGATCGTGTAGCTGTCAAAATCGAAGGGCACGTCCTGCAGCTCATCGAGCACTTTACGGACCTGGGCCAGTTCCTCATTCGTCATGTCGTTACGGGACACGGGCTGAAGGCCGCCCGCGTCGGATTTGACCGGCGCCGCGGCCGTATCCGCACTGCCGTCGGAACGCTTGACGGCCTTGCGGGAGGCGCAGGCGGAAAGCATGGATCCGGCCAGAAGGGCCGTGAGGGCGAAAAGAAGAATTGTGCGAATCATGGGATTTCTCCGGGTTTGGCGTTGATTATGAATTCTGACGGCGGTCCATACCCGTCGTCTTGATGAACAGATTGGTCATGCGCGGGTTGTAGGCCTCGCGCTTTTTGAGATTGCCGATGACGACCTTGTTACGTCCGGTCTCCTTGGCCTGGTACACGGCCTCGTCCGCGGCCTTTACGACACGATCCAGCGGCACACGGACGTCGTCGCACTGCGCGACACCGATGCTGATGGACACCGAGAGGTCCTTTTTACCGGCCGGGTAGACGATTTTCCGGACGCTCCGGCGTATCTGCTCACAGAGTTGGTACGCGTCCTTTTCGCCCATGCTGCGGAAAAAGACGATGATCTCTTCGCCTCCGTAACGGCAGGCCACGCCCTGGGGCACGGCCATGCGCTTGATGCACTGCGCGGTGCCGTGCAGCACCTGGTCCCCCATGTCGTGGCCGTACGTGTCATTGACGGCCTTGAAGCGGTCGATATCGATCATGGCCACACTGAAGAGACGGCCCAGGTTGATGCGCGAAAGGCCGTTGATGATGTTGTGGGCGTAGTCGCGGTTGTAAATTTTCAGGAGCGGGTCGTAGGCCACGCGATGGTGCAGGCAGTCGAACCAGTAGTGGAAGACGCCGCCGAGGATGAGGAGCGGAACGAGCAGAAAAAGGAGCTGGGTGAAATGCGCGGCCGGGAGGCCGGCCGATGCGGTGCCGTGCGCCAGGAGCAGGTTGACCACGGCCAGGGCCGCGACCGCACTGCCAAAGCTGTTTTCCTCGCGCCGCGACAACCAGAGCGACAGCACGACGACCGACAGGTTGACGAGATACAGGGCTACAAGATAACCGGCGCCGTATAGGAAAACGCTGTCCGCGGCCACGGTGGAAATGTTCGTGAGTACCACGAAATAGGCGGTGATTTCCACCCCCACCACCAGCACCGCGATGAGCCGGGTCGTCTGGTAGCGCAACGAAGGTGGCGCGATGATGATGAGCAGGAGATTAAGCGACATAAAGCCCGCGAGCACGCGCAGGGCCGTGGGCGGGTCCACGCGCTTTAAGAACGCGAGGCTGTAAAAGGCGTCGGGCGAAGGGTAAGCGAAGCAGGTGAGGTAGAGGTAAAGAATGCCCACGGCCAGGTAAAGGTGGCCAAGGACAAAGACCTTGAACTTGAAAATGCGGCCATACGAGGAAAAACAGGCGATGAACATGCCCCCGTAGGCCGTGGCCAAAAGCCAGGGCAGCGAGGGATGACCGACGAGCCAGGCGTAAAACCCGGGCGAGCGCCAGTAGAGAAACGACACGGCCAGGGCCGCAACGGTGATGAGCAGGAAACGGCCCACGCCCCACCGGTTCCGGAGAAAAGAGATGATTTCAGGCCCGCGCATCAGATTAATATTCAATTTTCCCGCATTAAAAACAAGACCTTTCAGCGTAGCAAAACAGCCTTGACAGACCGGGCGAGCCCGGCCGCCCGCACGGTGAGAAAATAAACACCCGAAGGACAGGGCCGGCCCGATTCGTCGCGGCCGTCCCAAGTCAGCCGGTAGGCGCGCCGATGATAGTCGCTCCGGGCGAGTATGCGGAGGCGCACCCCGCGGGCATCGTACACACTCGCCTCCACACGACTGTCCGCGGCAAGGTCAAACCCGAATGTCACCGAGGGGTTGAAGGGATTGGGAAAGCAGGCCGTCAACCGGAGCTTCAGTGAATCGGGCACATACCGGTACAATTCACTTAAGGTGAAGAAACGGAACCAGTCGAGGCCCGCGCCGTAACCCGTGGACGCGGTCTCCTTGCCGGATACCCGCACGGCAATCCGGTTGACGCCCGCATTGAGGACAAAAAAACTGTCCGCGCGCGCGCGGCGTACGCCAGTGGATTCTCCATAACCGCTGGCAGAGAACCCGATGGAGCGGCCGTTCACGCGCACTTCAAAAAACCCCTGCGCGGGCTCGAGTGTATGCTGGAGCTCCAGCCCGAAGGTATCGCGACCGGAAAGATGGAGCGCAAAGACCGCGCTGTCGCCCGGCGCGTGCGCCGCAATACGCAAAGTCCGGCCGTTTGAAAGAAGGGTATCACGGCCGGACAGCGTGTCCGGAAGGTCGGGCCGTTCCCCGTCCTCATCAAACGGCACGTGTACGAAGACCGAACAGCTGGCCGTGACCAGCAATGGAGCAAAAGCCTCAGCCTCGCGGAACAGCACGCCCGGAGTCCGAGCCGTAAGCGCGTCCGACCGCACGTCCGCGCGGCCGTCCGGGCCGTAGGTCTCGAACCGGTAGTAATAGGCGCGTCCCGGCATGAGCCGTTCGTCCGTAAAGCTGAAATCCTGCGTCACACCCGCCAACGTGGACGGCCCGCAGGCAAAGGCGGGCGTTGTGTCGCGGTAGACGGCCACGACCGGAAGCGGCCCCTCCACGGCAAGGGGCGTCCAGACCAGGGTCTGTCGCGTGCCATCCCCCCAATCCTGCAGGACCCACGGATGGGCCGCGTCCCGGCGCGACGGGTGGACCGCGGTATCGCGGCTCAGGCAGTGTACCTCGTAGCGGATCGCATTGAACCCCAGGGACCCGGCGTCGGGCAGCAGTCGGATTTTGATGTCCAGCGAATCACGGCCCCGGGTCAGCGATTCCGGCAGGAAGAAGTCCGCGTCATACAGGCGGTGAAAGGGGTTTTCCAGCGACACGGAGCCATCGCCCACGTAACGGCCGCGCGCATAAATCGCCATGCGCTGCCCGCCCCGGCTTACGTCCGTGACCGCGCGGAGGACCACGCCGCGGTTGTCGGGCCGGACGCGGACACGGAATTCGACCGAGTCCTTGAACGTTTTGCAATAGACCGGAGAAAAATTCACGGTATCACCCGCATAAGCGCAGTAGTTGGAGCGGATATCAAGGAGACTACCGCACCGAAGGCCATGGCGGCGCTCAGAAGCCGTGTCGCCCATGACAAGTGTGTCGGTCCATACGAGCCAGCGGGTGGAATCGCCGTAGAAGAAGGCCACGCTGGCATAATCCGTGCCCGAATTCCAACTCCCGGCCGGCCCCTTTTCCACGCCCGCCTTGAAGCCGGACAGGTAAGGAATCCGGTCACTGAAGTGGAAGCGCATGTACGCCATCTCCGCACGGGCGCCTAACACGTTCGACAGGCAGCCGCTCAGGGGCAGCGAAAAAGTCTTGTTATCAAAATACCACCCGCCGAGGAGGTAGTCCTCGAGGCCCGTGCCGCACAGGTCCGGGAAGGAACGGCCATCCGCGTAAAAGCGTTCGTCGCCCTCCATGAAGTATTTCTGGCGGCTGCCCTCGGCGTAAAGGAAGCTGCCCACAAAATGGCCGCGGCCCTCGGTATACAGGATGGGATAGTCGTGATGGGTCACAAAACAGGCGGGCTCGCTGTGCCGGTAAGCGTGAAAAGGAAGTGCGGAATCGCCCGGCGCCGAAGGGTCCCAGGTGACCGAAAGGGTGAGCACAACCGGCATCGTGTTATCGTTCTTTGCATAGAGTTCAGCGGAACGCTGAACCGGCATGGGAAAACGGAGTTCCATGCCGGTGCTGTCAAGCCGCGTAAAGCGCGACGTATAGGGGGCAAACGCGGACCGGCACCCGAAGAGCTCCCCCAACGGCGCCATCACCTGGGGAACAGGCGATCCGTCCCAGTATGCCATGAGCGTGACACGATTCAGGACCTCAGGGTTCCGTTCGGGTGTTGAGACCGCAAGCCGGAGCAGGGTACCCGCCCCTGTTCGCCGGTGAAGCGAAAGGGCCGCGCCCGGCAAAAGCGTGAACAGCCGCGTCTCGGTGGCGCCGGACGCAAGCGACGGGAAAAACCGGAGGGAATCGGCAAAGGCGCCGTAGTCCGCGGCCGGGTCAAAGACCGGGCAGTCCGCAGCCTCCTTCAGCCGGTAAAAAAGGAAATGATAGAAAGAAGGCGCGTTGGAAAAACGGATCTTCAGCCTTTTTTTAAACGGCACGGGTGAAAACGAAAAGGCCCCTCCCCTTCCCGAATCCTCGGCCACGGTGAGCGGATAGGGAAACAGGGGCAGGTTCCCGGCAAAGAGCGACGTCCGCGAAATGGAGAGCGCGGGGACCGAATCCCCGTCCAGAAAAAACCGCAGGGTCCCTACCCGGTTGCCCGTGGAATCGCGCGGCATCCAGAGGTTGACCAGGATGCCGGGCCCGGCCTCGTCAAAGACCACGTACTCGCCGTTTTCGACATAGAGGTATTCCCCGCCGAAAAAACCATCTCCCACATTCCGGTTGTCGCGGTCAAAAGAGGACACCTCGTACAGGACGCGATCCGATTCGGGGTAGGGCAGCCGCGCCGAGGAGAAACGGTCCGCAAGGGAGGCGGCCAGCAGCAAGGCGGGCAGAATAAATACAGGGGTCAGTCTTCGCATGGTTCCTTACGGTGAAAATACTCAAATTCGATTTCCCGAATCGCCTTGTTTTCCGGATCCAGTTCGATACGAAGCGGCCGGAAATAAATCCGCAGCAGCGAATAGGGATAACTCGGATCCGCCATCACGGCCGGAGTCCGCCCGCCCGCCGTGAAGCCGGGGCCGGGCTGCCGCAGCATCAGCCGCTTCGATTCCCAGTCAACAAGGCCGGTGCACGGTTCCCACCCGCCCGCGCGCCGGATCGCCAGGCGCCATTCGCGGAACATCAATGCACCGCTCCCCGGGTGAGCCGGGACTGGATATGCTCCTGGAATTCGGGAGCGAGTTCACGGAAAGGGACCACGCCGGAGTCCCGGCTGGACTCCGCGCTGCGCTTGATGAAATCGAGTGTGTAAAAAGCGCCGTCCGGCAGAAACAGCACACCTTTGGGACTGTTGTGGAACGTGGGCATGTATTCGCTGCAGAGGCGGAGGCGGGACGCGGACACCGGCCGCAGCAGGGAATATCCATCAAGCGGCCTCACCGGGGTCATCCCCATGACATCGAGCAGCGTCGGCAGGATGTCCGCCTGGCTGACGGGTGCATTCAGATTTCGGCGAAGGGCGGGCATGCGGTCCGCGGGCGCAATCATCAGCAGCGGGTTGCAGATGACTTCGCGGTAAAAGCTTTCATTGAAAGCTCCCTGGCCGTTGTCCACGGACTGCCCGTGGTCCGGGGTAAAGACGATCCAGGCGTCCGGAAATCGCGATTGCACTTTGTTGATCAAGAGGGAAAGCGCGGCATCGGTGTACGCCACCGTGTTATCGTAGGCGGAAACGCTGTTTTCCCCCTCTTCGGGCAGAAAACGCTTGCAGGACTCCGGGCAATGATCCGTGTACGGATAATGGCTCCCGTCCATCTGATAAACCAGAAGGAACGGGGAACGCACCGTATCAAGATACGGAAGAATCCCGCGCTTCACCACAATCATGTCATCCGCGCCCTTCATCACATTAACAGACGGGGAGAAAAAGGAACCGTCCCGGAAAAGGTCCACGCTGGCGTCCACCAGTATCTTTTCCAGGTGGCCCCAGCGCAAGTCCTGCGCCGAAATAAACGCGGTGGCGAACCCCGCGGCGCGGGCGTAATTGAAGACCGTGGGCGTGTGGTAGAAAACGCCGTTCGGGTCCGGCCCCTCAAGGCCCGCCAGCATATAGGGCACGGAAAGATTGGTTTTATTGCCCACGGTCACCGCATTGGTAAACGCGAGCAGGCGGCCCGCTGCTGAAAGTGAATCAAGGAACGGCGTGGTCTTCCGGGCATAACCGTAAAGGCTCATATGGTCCCGGACCGTGGATTCGCCAAGGATCCAGACAAGGGCCGTTGGCGCAGATCCGCTCCTGCGTTTAGGGACCACGGGCCGGTCGACGCGGAAAGTGCCGGCGCTGCGGATGATGTTTTCAGTGAGCGCACTGTTAAACGCCATGGGCGCATTTTCAAAGTCGTAATAGCTGTACCAGCCGAAAACGCTGTGCGCGAGAAAAGCAAGGAAAAGCAGGCCCGCGGCCGTGGCGCGAACCGGCCGGAACCGGGGGGCGCTTTGGAACAGCAGGAACGTGGCATACGCGCAGAGCGGGAGAAACACAAGGGCCTTGGCATAGGGAAAGAAATTCCGGTTGAACCCGGCCGTCATCGCCGGGTTCTCGGTGAAAAAGCTGAACGCGAAAGGGGTGAGGTATTTTTTATAGACCGAAAAATATCCGGCCTGAATCAGGCAGGGTGCGAGAATCAGCATCAGACCGAGGAACCGCGTTCCCCGGTTCCGGTTAAACGCGGCGCGTAGGATGTAGAGGCAGCCCAGGAGTCCCAGTAGCGACAGGAGATAATTGACCCAGAATCGTGCGCCGGAATGGCTGAACACCCAGCCGGGTTCGCGCAATACAAAAAGGTCCCCGACCAGGAGCAGGATCAGCCCTGCGGCAAAACCGTGACGAAGCATGAAAAGATGGAGGGATTTCATTTTATTTTATCAGCGGGAAACAGGAAAAAAATAATAATATGCATCGAAGAAAAGGTCTGAAATGAACGCGAGACCGGGACATAATTGCAATTCCCCGTCGAATGTTATATTTTGAACCTGTCGGCGTTGTCCCCGCAAACCGTAAAAGGAGCACACATGGAAATCGAAATCTTCTCCCTCTGCGACTTTGCGCAGGACATGGGCGGAAAGCTCGTGGTCATCGGCACCTTTGACACCCTCTGGGCCGCCTCGTTCCCCTACGCACACCCCATGTGCTCCATTGCCACGCGCATCCGTTTTGACCGTGCCGAATCGGGCAAGCACTCACTCAAACTTTTCATAGTGGACCAGGACGGCCGAAACGTCCTGCCCCCCTTCGACGCCATGCTCGAGGTCGCGGTCCCGCCCAACAACGACTATTCCACCACCAACTTCTGCATCAACATCACCCCCCTGGCTCTGCCAAAAGAAGGACGCTACTCCATTGACTTTGTGTTGGACGGCAAACGCGAACGCTCGCTGCCGGTGTTCGCGAGGTCGCGAAGAGCATAAGGATCCCCCATGCGGCGCAGGGAATTCATCGGGCTTTTCGGACAGGGAGCTTCGGCCGCCCTGCTTTTGGGCGGCTGCGCCCAAAACGGGCCGCCCGCATTTCTTGACACCCCGCCCAAACGCAGGGCTTATCTCCAGCGGCTGCTGAAAAGTCTCTGCACGGACATCGGGCCGCGCCCGGCCGGAAGCCCCGAGTACGAACTTGGCGCAGGCATCCTCCAGGCCGAAATGCGCAACGCGCTGGGCAGCGCCACGCTCAACAGCTTCACCTTCACGGCCTGGAAGCTCGCGGGCGTACCCTCCTTCTGGGTGGGCGCGGACAATCTCGACATCTACCCCACTTTCGGCGCGCCCAGCACCCCCTTGCGCGGCATCGAAGGCTTTGTGCGGAAACTGAACATCAACGGCAAACTGTTTTACGCTGTCGCGGACCCGGAACCAGGGCCTGTCTGGGCTTACATCCACGTAAGCCATAAAACCGACCCCTATGCCGAAACCTACGAGAACATCCCGGGCGAACGGGCGCCCCAATCGTCAAAGGAGTTCGACATCCGGCCGCGCACCCCCATGTTCACCGTGGGCCAAAAGGACGTCTACTTCCTGGAGAGCGCCATCCAGGACGCCATTCCGGTACGCTACCTGGCACCCGTGGAATATGTCCGGAACGCGGTGACCAGCAACATGGAGGGCGTGCTCCAGGGCGATTTCGACGAGGAGGTCCTTGTCCTGGCCCACGCGGACACGCAGTACAACACCCCGGGCGCCAATGACAACACCGCCACGGTCATCGCCATGCTCATGCTGGCCCACGCGCTCTCGCACGAGCGCACAGGACGCACCATCACCTTTCTCGCCACCAGCGGAAAGGAGTACGGCAGTCTTGGCGCACGCCATTATTGCGAATGGCGCAAACAGCAGGGCACACTCAGCCGCATCCGGTACTGCGTCAACCTCGACTCCCTCACCTACGGCCCCACCCTCCTTCTTGATTCCCCGCACGAGGCGCTCAAAAAACTGGTTCGCGACGCGCACCGCGACGCCAAGGCCAACGGGGAATGCAAATTTTATTCGAACGCCCCGTTTCTTGACGACAAGCCCTTTTCGGAAGAGGGCATCCGGACGATTTACATCAACACCGAAAACATCGAGGCCACAAAAAACCTCTGGCACACCCCGCGTGACCGCGAGGAACAGGTGCTGCCCGAACTGGTTGAAAACGCCTACGGTTCGCTGCTGACGGCGCTCCGCCACCTGCGCGACCCCCGATTTCAGGAGACCGCATGATAAAATCCCTTCTGACCCTCTGCATCCTGGCCTGCGCCGCGCTGGCACCGGCCAAAGGGCTCTTTCTTGAACTCGGGCCGAGTCTGGGCTATTACCTCATGCCCGACACGCTCCGCGGCTACAATAACTATGCGACGGCCTATTACCCGCTCATGGACCGGTCGCCGTACAGCCTGTATTCCTACGGCAACCAGTACCGCTATGAAGAAATCACCACTCCCGCAGTCCGCCCAAACTGGGGTGTGGGCTTCCTGGCCGGTTATCCCATCAGCCCCCTGCTTGACATCGGCTTTGAGGCTGGCTGGTCGCATTCGTTCCGGTTTGACGCCGTGGAAACGACCTACCGCGACTCCCTGCCGGGTTCCAACGGCAGTTATCCCGTGCCGTACGATTATTACGTAATCCAAAACAACGTCAAATACCGCACCACGCTTTCGGCCTACAACGTGGGCGTCCGCCTTGAATTCACGCGCCCTCTCCCCCACGACAAATGGTCCCTCCGCTTCGGGTCCGGAATCGGCTCCTCCTCGGTAACACACGAGTACCGGGTCGAATATCCTTCCGTTACGCGCCAATATTTCCAAACGGGCGGCAACTTGGTTTATTCGGACTCCTCTGCCGGGTCATTCACCCGCTACTACATCCAGTACCAGTCGGTCTACTTCCGCCCCTTCGTGACTCTCTCATATGCTTTTGACAGTACCCTATCATTTTTCACCGGCCTCTCGGCCGCGCTATCCTATAATTACGAGGGTACGGACGGTGAATCGGACCAATATTCCTATGGCTACAGCAGCTACCTGCCGGACGATCCTTTCCTGTTCGGCGACCTGCGTCTTTCAGTGGGTGCCCGCATGAGCTTCCCAAACCGGAAAGCCGTACCGAAAAAAGAAAAGGCCGTTGTGCATGAAATCCCTTAAAAAAATACTCGGCGTTGCGCTGTTCATCCTGGTCTTCTCCTCGGGCTTCAATTTCAGCACCCGTCACGCGCCCGCGCAAAACAACCTCCAGAGTCTTTACATTGCGGACACGCTCCTGTACCTTTCCGACCGCGACAGCGGCATCAGCGTCTACTCCGTGGCCGACCCCGCCCGGCCCGCTTTCCACCTGAACATCCCGGTCCGCGGAAACGCGGGGCTCGCGGTACGCGACAGTTTCATCTTCACCCAGAATCAGGGTTCACTCCTGGTCCTCAAGATTTTCCAGGACACGCTTTACAAAGTTGTCAAGGTCCTGGCGGGATATGAAGGGTATCACGGCACCGGCTTACTGGATGATGTTTCGTACGGCCGCTCGGGGCTGGGATGCGGAGGATGCGGAACAACCGCGGACGGCTCGCGGATGATGGCCAGCGATGTCGCCATGAGCTCGTACAACGGCGGCAGTTCCTATGCCACGTTTGCGGTCATTGATTCGTTCCTCTATTATATCGACGGGGGCTCACTGACAACGCTTAACATCGCGCATCCCGAATCGCCCGTCACCTTAAGCACCCTTTACTTGGGCTGGGGCGTTGAGACCCTCTTCCCTACGGACAAATACCTTTTTCTTGGAGAAACGCGCGGCATGCGCATCTTTGACCGCAGCGTCCCGGCCGCGCCATTTGAAATCGGCGCCTTTACACATGCCCGCGCCTGCGACCCCGTGGTGGTGCGCGACACACTTGCCTTCGTGACCCTCCGGAGCGGAAGCGTCTGCGGCCTCACCCGGGACACGCTCCTGGTCATCAGCGTCAAAGACCCGGCAAAACCCGTCGCCCTGTCGGGTGCAACCGTGCCCACGCCCTACGGGCTGGCAGTGAAGGACAGCCTGCTATATGTCGCAGCGGGCCTGAACGGGTACCGGCTTTTCAACATAGCGCGGCCAAACAACCTTTCACTTGTCGCGAATTTGACCACCATCCCTTCTATAGATTTTATTTGGAACGATTCCCTGCTTTATCTGATGGGGTTTACAGGGGTAACAATACTTTCCACGGCATCACCTTCCACGCCTCAAGTGCTCTCAAACATCCCTTAAAGTTCTGCCCTTCCCATGTTTATATTGCTTTGAAGTAAGCTGGAAGGGTTCCGTATTGCTAAAAGGACCGATTTGCCTTGATAACACTCCATGAAGTCTTTATTTTTTGAATGGAATCGCAGATTCGGATATCCAACTATGAAAAATTATTCTACATTACTTTTTACAATATTATTATGAACAATACGCTGCCAAAACGGCTTTATAAGTATACTGAATCACAGTGGTCTCAAAAAATGAAATTACCCACATGCTCTGCAATAAATTTGTATTGCCATTCCTGAAATTTAAAATGGGTAGATGTGTCTATCAAGAAAAGCATATTCGGGACAAACCATGCATGCCAAAAGAAGGGCCATCAGAACTTTTGAAGTCGCCGTGGTATGAATATCAAGACAAAATGCGAATTGTTTGGTTTTCGGAATTATCTGAAATTAATCCAGTTGATATTTTATGTCCAGCAGCAAGGAAGTATTGTAGGATAATCAATCAAAACCGCCGTCCGATCAGTCAAGCCATAGGAGTTCGATCAGATGTCGACTAAGAACGAACCGCAATATATCAATTTGGCCGCCTTCCAGAAACATTTTCCACAGTTAACGGCTCTCGATTTTATATCGGCTGGTGGTTATAAATTGGTATACAAGGCCCTTATTGCAGGGAATGTTGAGGCACTCAAAGCAATAAAGTTGCCACCCCAAGTTGATGACGAGGTTGGCCGGGCTTTCCGGCAGGAAAACATCCGCCGAGTGAATCGTGAAATTGAAGCGCTTGCAAAATGCGATTCTCCCTGTCTTGTAAAACTCGGCAGCATTGAAAAGACCGAAATGACCATGGAGGGTCACGATTGGATAATCTATTCAGAGGAGTTTTTGGATGGACCGGACCTATGGAAACTGATTCGGACATCCGATAAACCCTCCGCAACAGAGATCAAGACCCTATGCGTTTCGCTTCTGTTGGCAATAAAAGAGGTATGGCGCAACAATTACATCCATCGTGACATTAAACCCTGCAATGTCATCAAAACGAATATTCCAGAACGCCCCTTTGTCCTGCTGGACCTCGGCATAGCATTTGCCGTGAACGATACCGCTGTAACAGCAAATCCAATGGACATCCCTGCAACCCGTCGGTATATAGCGCCGGAAATGTTAGTGCCGGGTTTCCGAACAAGCATTGATTACAGAGCAGACCTTTATACCACCGCCTTAACCATCTTTGAATACGCCGCAAAACAGCACCCATTAGCTGAAAACGACGACGACCCACTGCTCACATTGTCCCGCGCGCTGCATCAACCCCCAAAGCTATTAAAGCCGCTTAGGCCGGATTTGTCGCCGGATTTTTGCCAGCTTATTGACCAACTACTTAAAAAGAAGCCTGCATTGAGGCCGTCGAACATCGACAGTCTCATTCGTCGGATACAGGAGGGAGCATGAAACTATACGCCCAACAGGGTCACGCTGAAGGGGAAAAAATTCGAGATGGTCTGAAACAAGGCTTGATTGATGGCGTCATTTTAAGCCCAAAAGACATCTCCGATGCAACATTAGATCAAAAACTCAGCGAATATCCAACACTGTCAAAAAATCCTGATTTGTTGTTTGACCCGCAATTTTACGCCTGTTTTTTACCCGGAACACAGGATGTTCGGCTAGGAAAGCTGGAAGAATGTTATTCCGACTATTTCGGCACCCGCAGACGCAGTCAATTGGAGCGGGAAAAAAATGTCGTTGCCGATCTAAAGCATGTCCTTGAGTTTCAGGTGAAAAAGAAACCCCTGACGGCTATTATAGCGCCTAATGTTCTGGTCAAACGCTCACTTGATTCCAGAGAAGCTGCCATTTCAGGACAGTTTATAAGGTTGGCAAAAGAGACTTATGAAAAACTTAACGACAAGCGACCTCTTTACGCGACCTTGGCGGTATCACGGGAGGCGGTGCTAAACAAGGCTGAACTGTTGGAGTTTATGAACGAACTGACGGTTCTTGATCCTCGTCCGGATGGCTTCTACCTACTTATGGCAGGGAGAGATTCCGAGGTCAGAACTGAAATAATGAATGCTGATGTCATAGCTGCCTGGATGTATATCAACTATACGCTGAAACTCAATGGTTACCGGGTCATCAATGGTTATTCGGATGTGTTAACACCATTCCTGGGTGCTGTGGGTGGCATAGCCGGAGCAACAGGCTGGTGGTCAAATCTACGGACATTCTCATTGAACCGGTTTGAACCGGCTTCCGGGGGTGGGAGATTGCCAATACAGCGTTATTTAAGCACCGTGCTTATAAACCGTATTACCTTTTATGAACTTGGCCAATTGCAGGCACTCGGAAAAACAAACTCCAGAGTCCCGAAGGTATTAAACGGATTACCAACCGATGCTTCTTATCCGGAAGCTTCCAACTATGAACCTCAGCGCTCAGCAGAGGTTTTACAAACCTGGGATGCCTTGAAACATCTGAATAATAAGTTCAACGACAAGGATATCGAGAAAGCCATTGGGAAGTGTATGGGGGCTCTAAAGCAGGCGGAAGACGCTTATGCCCAGATTACCATCCCGCTCGACATTAAGTCGAATGCAGACCATCTGGAAGCGCTACGCGAGGGCATTCGCGAATTCATGAAGATGGCTGAAATGAGCCCTGTCCAATAGAAGTTTCAGAGCCTTTTCGCGGCCATTCCGAATCCGTTTTTCCTGCGGCTCCGGTGTAAACAGCTTTTCAATCAGATTTGTGGCTTTGTCGAAAAACCAAAGCCCGATATTCATGCTATGGAATAGCGAAATCCGATCCTGGATCCGTTCTCCGGTAACTTTTGGCAGGACGACTATAGGCATATCAGCATAATAACTGTATCGGAATGCCTGCTGAAGGGCTTTGTTCCAATTCTCCATCTTTATTTCAAAGGCATAGAGCGACATGTCAGTTTCACCGGCTGGCAGATCCTTATCCGGCGTAAGCCAGACAAAATCCGCTATCCCATAGCCGGAGATTGCGAATTGTTTTCCCCCAATACCACGGTTCTGGTTTGCAACAAAGACTTTTTCAAAGGCGCTTGCAAAATTGATTTCTTTACGCTTCAATCCTGTTTCCGGTGGTAGATTTCTGCGGGGATTATGTGTTCTAAAACGTAAGAGCTTAATATTCAAACTATCCATTGCTTAAAAAATATATTTTTATCAAATCAAGTCATAGCACAAAACTTGTAAAGGATTGAGATGGCCTTCTTCGACACCCTGGTTTGACGGAAATGTTTCTCGATGCAAGGAACCAGAATTTTAGACAACATCTCTAACAATCACTCGAACCCCTTGCTTTTTATTCCTCTGTGATATATATTTAAGTTTATTATGTCCCGTAGGAATATGTCTGCCTATAATTTTGAAGTCCTCCGGTTCTTGCGTAAAAGCCGCAACCTGACCATCGAAGCCCTCGCAAAGAAGTCCGGTGTCTCTTTTGCCGTCATCAGCAAACTTGAACGCAACCAGACCAACCCCGGTCTCGAAACCGTCAGGAATCTCGCGGGCGCCCTGCACATTTCAGCCTCGGAACTCATTGCCATGGCCGAGGTCAAACCCAACGAAATCCGCGAGCAGACAACCTACGATTCCGACGGCTTCCACTTTGAAAAAGTCGAGTACAACAACGCCAAGATTGTCACGGTCACGGGAACAACCGGAAAAAACCTTTCCCACCCCGAAGCGCACGAGGACGACACGGAGATCGTTTTTGTCCGCAAGGGGCGGGTCAAGCTCACCCTGCCTACGGGTGTGGTTGAATTGAGAACCGGGGAATCGGTCCAGTTCGACGCCCTTTTTTCGCACACCTACGAAACCCTCAAGGACTGCGAACTCATTATCGTCCATGTCCGCAAAGAAAAACGTTTTTAAGAAGGAAATCCGCGGTGGCAAAACACGAACGCTTTCATCTGCGCTCCCTCGATGACCTGAAACACAAGCTGCACGAGCTGAAAACATCGCTCCCGCTCTCCGAAGACCAGAGTATCATGTTTCAGCGCGTCCGCTTTGCCGGGAAGGAGGCGCCCAACCGCTACGCCGTACATCCCATGGAGGGCTTTGACTCCTCGCCCGAAGGCGCGCCGGGTCTTTTAAGCTTCCGCCGTTACACGCGCTACGCCGCGGGCGGGTCCGGGCTTATCTGGTTCGAAGCCACGGCCGTGCGGAACGAATGCCGCACCAACCCCGGCCAGTTCTGGCTCCATGAGGGCACCGTGGATGTCTTTTCCCGTCTGGTCGATGACACGCGAAAAGCCGCGCGCAAATCGTTCGGCGCGGACCACAACCCGGTTCTGGTGCTCCAGCTCACCCACTCCGGCCGGTACAGCAAAAAAGACGGTAAACCGAAACCCATCATCGCACATCACAGCGCGGTGCTCGATCCCGTCCACACGCTTCCCCCGGACTATCCGCTCATTTCGGATGAGGAACTGGACCGGCTGCAGGACGACTTCCTCGCGGCCGCGCGGCTCGCGGCCCGAGCCGGATTTGACGGCGTGGACATCAAGAGCTGCCACCGTTATCTCCTCTCGGAGCTCCTCGCCTCCTTTACGCGCGAGAACAGCCGTTACGGCGGAAACTTTGAAAACCGGACGCGCATGCTGCGCGAGACCGCAAAAAAAATAAAGGACAACGTAACGGGCCTCTTTGTGACCAGCCGCCTGAACGTGTTCGACGCCATCCGCGCTCCGTACGGCTGGGGCGTTTCAATGGACGACGAACGCACACCCGACCTCTCCGAACCCGTCCAACTGATAAAACTCCTGCGTCAAATCGACTATCCGGTCCTGAACGTCTCCATTGCCAATCCCTATTTTAACCCGCATTGGGGCCGTCCCTACGACTTCCCCATCGTGGGCGGGCACGCGCCCGACACCCACCCGCTCGAAGGCGTGGCCTTTATAATCAAAACCATCGGCGACGTACAGAAGGCCGTTCCGGACCTTCCAATCATCAGCTCCGGCTTCTCCTGGCTGCGCCATTGGATGCCCTATGTTGCGGCCGGCGCGGTAAAGGAGGGTTACGCCACGCTTGTGGGCCAGGGCCGTGGAGCATTTGCCTATCCCGATTCCGTAAAGGACCTCATGGAAAATGGGGAAATGGACCCGCGCAAGGCGTGCGTGGCCTGCTCGGGCTGCACCCAACTTATGCGCGACGGTGGAAAGACGGGCTGCATCATCCGCGACAGCGCCGTTTACGGCCCCGAGTACCGCAAGGCGCGCGAGCGATCGGAGGATACGCTGAAGGAACAGGCCAAACGCTGCCGCGACTGCGCCTTCCCCAACTGCCAGACCGGCTGCCCGGCCAGTGTCGATGTGCCTGCATTTGTAAAGGCCTTTGAAGAAGGGGACATTAAAAAGTCCTACGGAATATTGAAGGAAGGCAATGTGCTGCCCGAACTCTGCGCCTATGTGTGCCCCTCGGAAGTGCAGTGCGAACAGTACTGCATGGAAGCCATCATGAACGGCGCGGCCGTGCCTGTGCGTGAAATCCAACAGTTTGTGGCCCGCAGGGCGCGCGAACGGGGCTATGTCACAACGCGTCTGCCGGAAAAAGAGAACGGGAAAAAGGCGGCAGTGATAGGCGCAGGCCCGGCCGGCGTGGCCTGTGCGGTGCGTCTGCTCGAATCAGGCTTTTGCGTGGATGTTTACGACAAATCCCAAAACGCGGGCGGCACGCCGCTGGACGTGATCCCGGCCTGGCGCCTTACTGCGGGCGACACGCTCGGGGAAATCGGCACACTGCTCAAAGACGGTCTTGCGCAGAAACGGCTTACCCTTGTCCCGAACTTTGAACTTTCACCCGCGCACACACTGGAGTCCCTGCGCAAAAAAGGGTACCACGCCGTTTTTCTTGGCATGGGCCTCGGCAAATCGCAGGCGCTGCCCAACGCCAGTCGGCCAAAAAGCGGCGGGGAGGACGCGCTCGTTTTCCTCAAGCGCCACAAGAACGGCGCGGACATAGGCGTGCCCGCGCGCGTGGCCGTACTCGGTGGCGGCAACACGGCCATGGACGCGGCGCTCACAGCTAAAAAGGCGGGTGCGCGTGATGTGTACATCGTGTATCGCCGGTCGTTCGAAGAACTACCCGCCTGGCCCAAGGAGCGCGACCAAGTACTCGCAAACGGCGTGCACTTCCTGATCTTAAGCCAGCCGGTCGATTACGTCAGCGAAAACGGAAAGCTGACCGGACTTAAAATGGCCCGCACCGTGCTGGGCGAACCGGACAAAAGCGGCCGGCGCAAGCCCGTCACCGTGGAAAACAGCGAAAGCGTGCTGCCCGTGGACCTCGTCATCGAGGCGCTGGGCCAGTTGCCGGTAGCATCGCTTGAAAAAATGCTGCCCGGCATCACCCTCAACGAAGGCGGCTTTGTGCGCGTGGACGAACACTTCGCCACAAGCCTCCAGAACGTGTACGCAGGGGGCGACCTGGTCAACGGCGGAACCACGGCCGTGCGCGCAATCGCGGAGGGCATGAAGGCCGCAGCCGCGATGGCAGCAGGCATACGATAGTATAAGGACGAGGCGCTGCCGCGTCCCGGGAAATAGATACCCGTATGTAAGAGCGACCCCATGCGTCGCCCCAACCAAGGAGCTACCATGAAACCCGTCTCCCTCATCACCGGCGCGGCGCGCGGCATCGGCCGCGGCATCGCCGAAGCGCTGGCCAAGGAAGGCTTCGACATCGTCATCGCCGACATCCTTTCCAAAGACGACGCAAAGGAAGCAATCGCGGCCTGTGAAAAAAATAACGCCAGGGTGCTGTACGTGCAGGGCGACATCAGCAAGGCCGATTCGCGCGTACAAATGGTCGACGCGGTCAAGAAAGAAATGGGCCGCCTCGACATACTCGTGAACAACGCGGGTGTGGCGCCCAAGGTGCGCGCGGACCTTCTGGAGGCCTCGGAGGAGAGCTTTGACCGGCTCATCACCATCAACCTGAAAGGGCCTTACTTTCTGACGCAGTTGGTGGCCAAATGGATGATTGAGCAGAAGACCGCGGACGTGTCGCGCACTCCCATGATCATCAACATCGCTTCCATGTCCTCCTACACCTCCTCCCCTGCGCGCGGCGAGTACTGCGTGTCCAAAGCGGGCGTCAGCATGATGACCCTGCTCTATGCGGACCGGCTTTCAGAATACGGCATCAACGTGTACGAAATCCGGCCCGGCATCATCAAGACCGACATGACAGCCGCTGTCACGGAAAAATATGACAATCTCATCTTCAACCAGGGCATCACCCCCCTCAAACGCTGGGGCCTGCCCCAGGACATCGCCAAAGCTGCGGTCGCATTCGCCAAAGGTTACCTCCCCTATTCCACGGGCGAGGTCGTGAACGTGGACGGCGGCTTTCACCTGAGGAGACTCTAAGCCATGAAGAAACGCACGCTGAAAATCAACGGCCGGTCCATTCCTGTCTACTCCATGAACACGCTGGTCATCGGCACGGGCGCGGCTTCGCTTTCGGCCGCGGACCATCTGCACAACATGGGACAGACCGACCTCGCCATTCTCACGGAAAAGGTGGGCGGCGGCACTTCCAACAACACCGGATCCGATAAACAGACTTATTATAAGCTCTCGGTCTTTGGCAAAGAGGGCGACTGCCCCTTTGAAATGGCCAGGTCCCTGTTTGACGGCGGCTGCATGCATGGCGACCTCGCGCTGGTAGAATCCATCTGTTCGGCGCAGGGTTTTTTCCGGCTCGTGAACATCGGCGTCCCCTTCCCGCACAACCGCATGGGCGGCTTTGTGGGCTACAAGACCGACCACGACCCACGCCAGCGCGCCACCTCATGCGGCCCCTGGACCAGCTACGAAATGGTGCAGAAACTGCTGAAAGAGGTGAACCGGCGCAACATTAAAATCTTTGACGAGTACGAAATGGCCGGGCTCCTGGTTGAAAACGGCCGCGCCTGCGGCGTTGTGGCGCTCGATAAGAAAAAGCTGAAGTCAAAGGATTCGGGCCTCACCCTTTTTCAGGCCGAGAACGTGGTTTTTGGCGTGGGCGGCCCGGGCGGTCTCTACAAAACCTCGGTGTATCCCAAGGTCCACACCGGTGCCATCGGCCTCGCCCTCGAAGAGGGTGCGCGCGCTGTCAATCTCACGGAATCACAGTACGGTCTTGCTTCCATCAAGTTCCGCTGGAACGTCTCGGGCACCTACCAGCAGGTCATCCCGCGCTATATCAGCACAAACGCGGATGGCAACGACATGCAGGAGTTCATGAATCCCTACTTCCAATCCATGGGCCAGCTCGCGACCGCCATTTTCCTGAAAGGATACCAATGGCCCTTTGACCCGCGCAAGATACAGAACTACGGCTCCTCGCTCGTGGATGTGCTGGTTTACATCGAGACCGTTGTCAAGGGCCGCCGCGTGTACATGGACTTCCGCGAAAATCCGGGCGCGGGCAACGGCCTCTCCGAATTCCGTTTCGAAGACCTGGGCAAAGAAGCCTACGACTATCTGGCCCGGTCCAATGCCCTTTTCGGCAAGCCCATCGACCGGCTGAAGAAAATGAACCCACTCTCCATCGACCTCTACAAAAGGAATGGTATCGATATCACAAAGAAACCGCTGGAAGTGGCCGTGTGCGCGCAGCACAACAACGGCGGCCTGCTGGGCGACCTCTGGTGGGAGTCCAACATCAGGCACCTCTTCCCCGTAGGCGAAGTGAACGGCTCGCACGGCGTCTACCGGCCGGGCGGCTCCGCGTTGAACTCAGGCCAGGTGGGTTCTTTGCGCGCGGCGCAGCGCATCGCCAAGGTTTACAACAAATCGACCCTGAAGTCAAAAGAGTTTGAAGCAGCCGCAAAGCGAAAGGCACCGCAGATTCTAAAAACGCTCGCAAATCTTAAAAGCAACAGGGCGAAGAAGAGCGACGTCCTGTCATACCGCAACGAGTTCCAGTCCCGCATGACCGAGCAGGGTTCGCACATCCGTGACCTTGCAAAAGTCGAGAAGGCACTGGAAGAGGCCTACGCGCAAGTCAAACGGTTCGACGCCATGAAAATCAGAGATGAAAAGGAAATCCCCGAGGCCCTGAAGAACCGCCACCTCGTGCTCGCGCACGCCGCCTACCTTGAAGCGGTCCGCTTTTACCTCAAGAACGACGGCGGCAGCCGTGGTTCGTACATGGTCATGGCCAAAGAAGGCCTTTCCGTGCTCCCGGGCAAGCTTGCCGAATGGGTGTACAAGCCCGAGAACGCAGGCTTGCGTGAAAAGATGATTGAGACCACGCTCGTGAAAGGCCGCTTTGAATGCACGCTCACGAACCGCCGCCCCCTGCCGCAGGAGGAGTACTGGTACGAGAACGTGTGGAACGATTATTTAAAGGGCGAGGTGTTTATGTAATTTCAGCCAGTCCAACATATGCAAAAAAAGGGCCCCAGCAGTCGTACCGCCCGTCTTTTTCTCCGTCCAACCGAAAAGTTTTGTGAAAAAAATTGCATGTTATGCTTATTATAGCTATTTTGGCATGCATGCATTAGGGAGGTTTTGACTACCTCGACTATACTTTTAGCGAAAGATCAATAAATTTATCCGTCGGTCGGTAACTTTAAGGAGACATCATGGAAACGGATCTTATCAACCGGATTGCGAGCCATCCGAAATACAAAGAGCTCAAGACCAAGCGGACCCGTTTCGGGTGGCTGCTGACCCTGGCGATGATGGCCGTGTATTATGGCTTTATTCTGCTGGTGGCCTTTAACAAGGAATTCCTGTCGCAACGGATCGGGAACGGCGTCATCACCATCGGCATCCCCATCGGTTTCGGCGTCATCCTGTTCACCATCCTCATCACGGCCATTTATGTCAAGCGCGCCAACAAGGAATACGACGAGTTGTCCGACGCCATCGCGAAGGAGGTGCTGAAATGAGCCGTCCGGTCAAAACCAACAATAACTGCGCTTTGCTTCTCATTGCACTTTTCGGGCTCTTCGGCGCCACAGCGGCGGTTCATGCCGCCGGGGCCGATTTCGGCCACACCGTCAAACAAGCGACCAACTGGACCGCCATCGGCATGTTTGCCGCATTTGTCGTGCTAACACTGTTCATCACCAAATGGGCCGCGGCCCGGACCAAGTCAGCGGCTGATTTCTACACCGCTGGCGGCGGCATTACCGGCCTGCAGAACGGGCTCGCCATCGCGGGAGACTACATGTCCGCCGCTTCCTTCCTCGGCATTTCGGCCGCGGTGATGGCCAGCGGTTTCGACGGCCTGATTTACTCCATCGGCTTCCTCGTGGGCTGGCCCGTCATCACCTTCCTCATGGCCGAACGCCTGCGGAACCTCGGCAAGTTCACCTTCGCCGATGTGGCCGCTTTCCGTTTCAAACAAACCCCCATCCGCATATTCGCGGCCTCGGGAACCCTGGTCGTGGTGGCCTTTTACCTGATTGCGCAGATGGTCGGCGCGGGCCAGCTTATCAAGCTGTTGTTCGGACTGGAGTACTGGATGGCAGTGGTCATCGTCGGCGGTCTCATGATGGTCTATGTGCTATTCGGCGGCATGACCGCCACCACCTGGGTACAGATCATCAAGGCCTGCCTGCTGCTGGGCGGCGCGTCGTTCATGGCGCTGTCGGTGCTCTGGCATTTCGGCTTCAATCTTGAGGCCATGTTCGCCAGCGCCGTCAAAATCAAGGCCGACCTTGCGCTGAGTGGCGGTAAAACAGCCGAGGCTGCGGCAACGGTCGGCCAATCCATTATGGGACCGGGCAATTTCGTCAAAGACCCCATCAGCGCCATCTCCTTTGGCATGGCGCTCATGTTCGGCACCGCCGGACTACCGCACATCCTGATGCGCTTCTTTACCGTGCCCAATGCCAAGGAAGCGCGCAAGTCCGTGATGTTCGCCACCGGCTTCATCGGCTATTTTTACATTCTGACCTTCATCATCGGCTTTAGCGCCATCACCTTTGTGCTGACCAACCCGCAGTTCCTTGATGCCGCGGGCGGCCTGCTCGGCGGCGGAAACATGGCGGCCATCCACCTGGCCAACGCGGTGGGCGGCAATGTGTTCCTCGGTTTCATTTCCGCGGTGGCCTTTGCGACCATCCTCGCGGTGGTAGCGGGGCTCACGCTCTCGGGCGCCTCGGCCGTCTCGCACGACCTTTACGCCACGGTCATCAAACAGGGTAAGGCCGACAGCACCTCGGAGCTGAAGGTGTCGCGCCTGACCACCGTGGCGCTTGGCATCGTTGCGGTGGCGCTCGGAATCGCGTTCGAAAAACAGAATATCGCCTTCATGGTCTCCCTGGCCTTTGCCATCGCGGCGTCGGCCAATTTTCCGGTGCTGTTCATGTCCGTGCTGTGGAAAGGATGCACCACGCGCGGTGCGGTCATCGGCGGGTTTTTGGGCCTTCTTTCGTCGGTGGCGCTGACCGTGGTTTCGCCGTCAGTATGGGAGGTCACGCTCGGTCACGCCAAGGGCTCGGCGCTGTTTCCGTACACCTCTCCAGCGTTGTTCTCGATGACCATCGGTTTCTTCGGCATCTGGCTGTTCTCCGTGCTCGACCGGAGCGAACAGGCGGAAAAGGATCGCGCGGGCTTCCTGGCGCAGCAAATCCGTTCGGAAACAGGCATCGGCGCTTCCAAGTCCAGCGGACATTGAGCTGGGACGCGCATCGCTGAAGGATGGAACGCATCCGGCCGGGTCTTTATGGCCCGGCCTTTTTTATTCCCCGCCCAGAAAATCCCTGCGGACCCGCGCCTGCAGCACGTCGATTTCATTAAAACATTCGCGCAGAATCGCTTTTTCGATATGTCCGAGCGACGCGGGGTCCACCAGATTGTCGGGCTGGCCGCCGGCCTGCAGGATAGCCGCCTGTTGACGCAGCCGCAACCGGAGAAGCAACGCATAGGCGGTCACAATCTCCTCCTGCGCGGAAGGCAAAAGAACCCCTTTGCGGACCAGTTCCTCGATACGTGCGCCGGTGTTGGTTTCAGCGATTCCCTGCTGGAGCGAATAGAGGCGGGCAAAGCTGGTAAGGGGCATGGACGCGGCCTTGAGGTCAATCTGATTGCTGCTTTCGCCCTTGCCCGCGGATGAAACGACGATTCCAAACAGCCGCAGGGGAGACTTGAACTGGAGCGCGTTCTGAGCGGCCTGCGGAAAGAACCGGGCGGAATGCTGGACCCGGTAAAGGACATGGCTCCGCAGTTCCCGTGTCAGTGATTCCTCCCCGTAAACCATCCGGAAATCAAAGAAGATGCTGAATTCCATCAGCTCGTGCAGGTCCGCGCGTTGAATCCAGTTGTTGAAATATTCCTTCCAGTCCCCGAGCGGCCGGCACCATTGCGGATTACTCGCCATCACTTTACCTTTGCAATGGCGGTATCCCGAATTTGTCAGCTCCGTGCACACAAAACCGGCCAACGTCTGGAAATAGGCGGCCGTAGCAGCCGGGTCGGTTCCCTGCGGCAGGGAATGGATGATGGCGTTGTCCTGATCCGTAAACAGGGTCTGTTCCATGCGACCCTGGCTTCCGAGCGCAATAAAGGCGAAGGGGACGGGCGGTTCGCCCTGGGCGTCAATGCCCAGGCGCAAAAGCCGTCGCGTCGCCGCATCGGTGACGGACGACAGCATGCGGGCGATCTCGGGCGCGGAGGCGCCATTATCAAGAAGAGACTGAACCAGTTTGGGGGCGTTCAGACACAACGCCGTGATCTCCTCCGCGGTCGCGGCCTTGTCGATTTCCTCCCGGATGTCCTGCGCAATGGAGGCCGGCAGCTTGAGCAGTTTTCCGAACAATCCGTGGGAAGCGGAGCCCTTGCCGGAATCCGGAGAGGCCGTGCGGCGGAGCAGCAGTAAAAACCCTTCGGAAAGCGCAGGACCGGCGGACTGAAGCATGATGGCACATTCAAGCAATATGCCGTCTTTGCGGCTCACAACGCCCGGGTTTGGGCTGTCCGGGAATTTTTCGTGGAGATTTTCGATCAAGGCATGGAGAACCGCGTTTTCCTCCACTTCCGGCAGAATGTCCGTGATATCGATAAAATCAAGCTCGCTTCTGGAATAGCCCAGCAGTTCAAGGGCCATGGGGTTGCCGTACTTGCAGCGGGAATCGCGGATGAACAGCATCCCTTCGGTCGCCGCATCGACCAGGGTTTTATACCGGAGCGTGGTTTCACGCAAAAGGTCCTCTGTCGAGGTCCGCTTGCGCTCAATCCGCAGACTGGACCGCATGATGTAGACAAGCAGAAAGGCGACCAGGGCGAAGATTCCGGCAGAAAAGAGCGCCAGGCGCAGCTGGAGGCGGTACAGCTCATCCTGAACATCATGCGTATAGAGCCCCGTGCCGATGATCCAGCCCCAGGGTTTGAACAGGCGGATGTAGGACTCCTTGGGTTCGAGCCGGGCCGGATCGTCCTTCCACTGCCAGACATAATTGACGTAGCCCTCCCGCTGTTCCTTGACAAGCCGGGCGAACAGCATAAAGATCCGCGCCCCGCGCGGATCGGTAAAACCGGACAGATCGCTTCCATTGAGGTCCTTGCGGTAGGGATGCATAATCATCCGGGGCGTGGTATCCTGAAGCCAGAAATAATCCTTGCCGTCACGGCCGTACCGCATGGCTTCAATACGCTTGACAGCCTGCGCACGGGCCTCCCCCCCGGTCATCAGCCCCTGGCGTTCCTCCTGCTCCGCCTCCGCCAGCACCGACCATGCGGCATTGGTCAGCTCGCGGATCATCTCCCGCTTACGATCCAGCAGCGCCCGCTCAAAGGCCGGAAGCACCGCGAACAGCAGCACACCGGCAAACAGCGACAATGCAAGAATCGCGGGTAATACGATATGCCGGGCAAACGACTTCCAGTGAATCCGCGCGGAGCTCCGTTCCGGGGGAGCCGGCAGGGTTTCGCCCACCTCGGGCCCGCTAAGACGCGAGGAGGCGGCCAGCACGGCATTGCGGAAATTTTTCCAGGCCTTGCGGGGCATGTCGATGCCGGGCTCCGCGGATGGGCCGCTCTCCTTGAAGTGATAATCCGTTCCAGCCGAAAGCAGCAGTCCGTGGCTCACAGCCGTATCGCACAGCCGTTGATGGTCGCCGGCACGTTCGTCGGAACGGAAGGTTTCAATCCCGTCGAGTCCGGCTTTCCGGAGCGTTTCGATCAACAGGCTGAGTTTTGCCCAGTCCGGCTCCGTGACAAACGGATGCGCCAGAAATGTGAGCCCGCCGGCTTTATGAATCAATGCAATGGCTTCTACAGCGGAAAGCTGCTTTTGCGCGGGAAAATTGGACGCCACAACATTGGGCGGCGGGTGGAGCGCGGGTAGGATGGACCGGAGCTCCTCGTCATCCGGAGAAAGACCGTAACCGAGCAGATGGACAACCTTAAAATCAACGTAGGCGGTCAGTTCGAGGCCGGTCAGGCAGCCGATGCCGAGACGCCCGCAGGCCACGTGAAAAGCGCGCTGCCCTTCCAGCGTGTCGTGGTCCGTCAGCGCGGCGAATTGAACGCCCGCAGCCGCGAGCCGGGCTGCCAACGGCTCCGGAGGCAGGGCTCCGTCGCTCCAAGTGGAGTGACAATGTAATTCGACACGGTTCGTCTCTCTCATCAGAGGGGGGGGTGAGATGTTATCGCGCTACGCGCGCGCCGCCGCCCTTCATGACCTTTTCCACTTCGGCCCTGGTGGCCATGGTGGTGTCGCCGGGCGTGGTCATGGCCAACGCGCCGTGGGCCGCGCCATAATTGACCGCGTCTTCGAGGGACTTTCCGGCTAAAAAGCCGTAGATGAAACCGGAGGCGAAAGAGTCGCCGCCGCCCACGCGATCCCAGATTTCAAGATTCTCGTACATTTTTGCCTGGGCGAACTTGCCCTCCGCATACGCGATGGCGCTCCAGTCATTGATGCTCGCTGTTTTGGCGTTGCGGAGCGTGGTACCCACCACCTTGAAGTTGGGATACTCCTTCACAGCCATCTGGATCATCTTCTTGAAGTTGGCCGGGTCGAGTTCCCCCAGGTGTTCGTCCACGCCTTCGACCTTGAAGCCCAGCGCTGCGGTGAAGTCCTCCTCGTTGCCAATCATGACATCCACATACTTTGCGATTTCACGGTTGACCTCAATGGCCTTGGCCGTGCCGCCAATATCCTGCCAGAGCGAAGGGCGGAAATTGAGGTCGTACGATATAATGGTGCCGTACTTCTTAGCGACCTGCATGGCTTCCAATATGACATCGCGCGTGGTCTCGGAAAGGCCGGCGTAAATGCCGCCCGTGTGCATCCAGCGCACACCCTCTTTCCCGAAGATGCGTTCCCAGTCGATGTCGCCTTTTTTGAGCTGCGATGCCGCGCTGTGGCCGCGGTCCGAACAGCCCAGGGCCGCGCGCACGCCAAAGCCGCGCTCCGTGAAGTTGAGGCCCACGCGGCACTTGCGGCCGATGCCGTCAAACTTCATCCATTTGCAGTTGCTGATGTCCACCCCGCCCTGGAGCAGCAGATCCTCGAGCAGCCGGCCGACCGGGTTGTCAACAATGGCGGTCACCAGCGCGGCGCGCAGGCCAAAGCAGCGGCGCAAACCGCGGGCCACATTGTATTCGCCACCGCCCTCCCAGACCTGGAAGGTGCGCGTGGTCCAGATGCGCTCGTTGCCCGGGTCGAGGCGGAGCATCACCTCGCCAAGGGAGAGGATATCGTACTTGCACTGTTCTGCGGGCCGGAGGGTGAGAGCGGACATGGGGAGGGTCTCCTTTCGTGTCTTTGGAGACGCCCCAATGGGGCGTCTTTGCCTTTCGTGCCTCTTGAGACGCCCCGGTGGGGCGTCTTTACGCGCGATCCCGGATGCACTCCCTCTCCTCCCTCTCCCCCCTCTC
>JAZDKP010000306.1:0-11769 GCA_043802925.1 Fibrobacterota bacterium
CAAGGTCGTGAACGGCCGCTTTGACCCTTCGACAGGGCAGGCGCCTTTGAGCGCAAAACGCACCAACTGAACACCGGCGGCTTGCACTGAGCAATGTCGAAAATAGAATCTCCTATCAGTTATCAGTCCAGGGCGAAGTACGTTGAAATGAAGTCCATCTGCGGGCAGCCCTTCTTTGACGCGATTTCCCGCACCTTACAATGAGTGCTTCTTTCTGAAGGCCAGGGCGGAAATCCCCTTCTCTTTTTTGAACAGCTTCGAGAAATAAAACTCGTCTCCCACACCCACCCGCTCCCCCACAGTCCGTACCGGCAGGCCGGTGGTGACCAGCAACCGTTCGGCCGCAGCCATGCGCTCCAAGGTTAAATAACGGCCGGGAGTCGCGGCCAGGTGTTTCCGGAAGAGACGGATTACGCCTGAAATGCTCGTCTTCAATTCCACGGCCAGGGCGGGTAGGGAATAGTCGGCGCATAAGTCCTCCCGCATCCTGTCCGTGAGTTTCTCCAGCAGAGGCGGCAACGGGTCCGCGGACACGCGACGGGCAAAGGAGCGCCTGAATTCAGCGAGCAGCACCTCGCACAGCACGCGCGCCTCCCATTCCCCGAAGCTCCCCTCCTGGAAGCGTTGGACGATGTATTCGCACAATCCCTCCAGCGCGGGAAAGGTCCGGAAACGGCCCTGGTAAAACTCAGGGATGCCCGGCAGTTCAAGGTCTCTGCGGAAAGGCGCGTTAAAAAAGGGGTCTTCGCGGCTATGGCCGATATGAAAAGTCAGAGGCACGCCTTTGTCGTGATCCGGAACAACATGGATGCCGGCCACCAGAAAATCCATGTCACCGGAATTCCTTAAAAGTGAGTTCGGCGGCCGTCTCTGTTTCCACGGCGCCATTTCAACAGCGGGGCCGCTGGCCTATGGAACCGTGGATGACGTGCGGGAGTGCTGCAAACAGACTCTGGAGACCCTGATGCCCGGCGGCGGCTACGCCTTTGCGCCCACCCATTCCATTCAGGACAATACGCCAGTAGAGAACGTGCTGGCCATGTACGAGGCGGGAAGGAAATACGGGGCCTATAACGAGGTCCGTATTCCATCAACAGGACCGGTTTGACAAGGGTTTTCTCGGATGTAACAGCGCGGACATAGTGCAATCCCGACGGCAGCTCCGCCTTCCAAACCAGTCGGCCCCTGTTCAGCAGGGGTTTCAGGTCCGCCACCCGCCTGCCGCGGATATCTAATGTCTTTCTCTTTAGGGTCAATGGCCGGTGCGCACATTATCGCGAAAACCTTGTCCGCAAAATGAATGCCTACCATGTCCACATGATGGCCCGTTGAACTAAGTATTGGCTCAGCAGCTTCAAAGTCTTCAACCATTCTTGACAGATAGCAATTCATCCGCGGCCGCGATCCGTCAGTTGTTGTAACAAGCGATGACTTTTCCGATCCGCCCCTGCCCGCCGAAGAGCAGCACCCCGTCCTTTGCCAGGTACACCACGGGCCCCAGATCATTGGCATAGCAGTTGTATGTGGCGCGCAGAATCGGAATCATGGGGAAATCGACGGTCTCATATACACCGTCGCGGTATTTGAACACCGTGGGGACATCTTCCTTCGACCCGACCACGCCGCAGACCGTACCGTCCGCCGTGACCACGAGGGAACGGATGAAGGCGGTCATGGCCGGCTTGCCCAGGTTCCAGATTTTTCCCGTCACCGGGTCGAAGCGGAAAAGCACTCCGTCAATATAGGTGCCCCCGTAAATCGTGCCGTCCGGCGCCTGGGTCCACGCGGACACGGAAACAGTCCGCTGGTGATCCGGCGTGCAGGGTATTTTGATGTCCGTTATTTTGATTTTATCGTTGTCAGGGGAATAGCAGAACAGTTTGCCGGCGCTGGCGGAACCATACACCTTGCCATCGGCCGCAACCACGAGCGCCTTGCCCAGTTCCCCGAGACGGATGTCTCGGGAAAGGACTTCCTCTTCCTTGAAAACCGTGTCCGGCTTGACGGTCAGTTTCTTCTGCTTCAAATCATAAATGAAGAATTTATAGGACGGCTCCGTAAGGCCATAGATTTTCTGGCGTTCTCCATCCACGGCAAGCGTGCGGACGCCTTCCTTTGCCAGCACGACTCCCAGGTCCTCGATGGCGATGCTGTCCCCTTCCTTGAACCGGAAGAGGCGGCCGCCTTCGTACCTGGGGTCCATCCAGTCCTTGAGACGGACAAAGATGGAATCCTCGTAAACCGAGGAGCCACCGTAAATGAAGCCGTCGCCGCCGGCCGCAAGCGCGTTGTTGCAGCGGGTCTGCCCCTTGATTTTTGTGTCGAGCGCCGCGACACCCTTGACAAGCGCGCTTGTCCGCTTGAACTGGATCAGATAGGGCGTCTTTTTTACCGTGGCACTGGTGGCGCCATAAACGTTGCCGTCCGTGCCTACGGTAAGGGCCGTGACCCCGCCCTGGCCATCGGGAACGGCGTTCAGGCCAAATCCGAGGGAATCCATACCGAGGTTGTAGGCAATGAAATTCAGCTTGTTCCCCTGCCCTGCGGAAAAGGAAAAAAGCGCGCAAAGAAGCAGGAAGAGCGTGAACATGGTTTTCATAGTGCCTTCACTTTCTTGAGCGTGGCGGGGTTGAACTTGACCAGGTAGCGGTGGCCCGCAAAATAGACGTTTCCCCTGGAATCGCAACCACCGCCCGTGCATTCCGTGACCCGTTTGTCGAACTTGTGGACAATTTCCTTCTTCCCGGTCGCGGGGTCGAACTCCACGAGGATCGCCGAACTGTCGGACGTATAATAGCTGCCGTGGCCGCCCACCGCGAAATAGAGCTTGTTGTTTTTGCCCAGGGCCAGCGATAACGTGCCCGCGCGGCCGTTATAGAGCGCGTTGTCCCCCAGCCCGTTGCCGAGGTCCGTGATTTTCCCGTCGCCTTTTTCCTCGGGCTCGAATTTGAAGAAGCGCAGGTAATGGGTGATCCCGTAGAAGTATTCGCCGTTGTTGCACGAAATCATGCCCGCCGGCCCCTCGGCCAGGGCCCAGGCCGGAGTCCCCAGGCCGCCCGGCAGCCGCTGGTTTGTCCGGATGATTTCATTGCTGTTCGGCAGGTATTTGACGATGACGCCCCCTTCGTTGACAATATAAACATTTCCCCATTTGTCGATCCAGAGGACGCGGGGCTCGTGCGAATTGTTGACCACCCCGAGGTCCTGGTGCGCGGTCTTGTAGGTGGGGTAGTCGCGGGCGTCGCCTTTGGCGATGTCATAGATGATGAAATGGCTGGAAGGGTCGGTGCAGGCGTAAAGGCGGCCGCGGATCGGATCCACCACCAAGCTTTTGAGGCCGCGGGAGCGCACGCCCAGCCCGAGGTTGGTGACGATGTCCGTCTTCGGGTTGATGCGGAACCAGTGGCCGCCCTCGTAATCGAGCCGGACCGGGAGTTCGTTCCCGAAGTCCGTGCCGAAGTAAATCATTCCATCCGCCCTGTTCTGCACAATCTGCGTGTGGATTTTGGCCTGGTACTGGTGGATCCACATTTTGCCGTTGCCCAGAACGTCGCCCAGGAAAAGGACACTGTCCTTCCTGGAATCGTACTTGAACAGGCCGGTGTTGAGCATGTGGTCCGCGAGCCCCACGTACACCATGTCGCTGTCGGTCACGCAGATGGAATTCCAGCTGGTGTTGCCCTGGGGGAAGCCCGGGATGTAGGCGTAGCAGGTCATGCCGTCCTTGGTGAAGGTCTTGTAAACCGTGTCCGCGGGCGGCTTTGGCGGCGCGGCCCAGACGCAGAGCGCAAGGAAGAGCGGGAAAAGGGTTTGTTTCATGCGGAAACTCCTGTGGAATAGGGAAAGGGAAAAATAAATTATACGGGAACGGAGAGAGAAGAAAATGTAAGGGGCGACTCGCCGCCCGCTGAAATGCCCGGAGCCCGCACTGAGCCTGCCGAAGTGTGCGGTGGGTCCATGAAGATAATAAGCTTCATTGAGGAAGACGATGTCATCAGACGTATTCTCACGCACTGCGGGGCGACGAGGATTCTTTTCGCTTGATTTCAGGAGGGAAGGGGTCTATCTTATCGGATAGAGGTTTGAATTATGCGGTTTTGGGTCAGACCAGAACGTGAATTCGGAAACACAGCAGGGATGCGGCAGCAGAATTGTTTACGAAACGGCGGAAATTGAAATTCTATCAATTAATCAACCAGGAGACCGGCAATGAGGAACCCCTTTAAAACGATTTTCGTTTTAATCGCAGCGCTTTATTCCCTTGTTTACAGCAATGTGCTGCTGACGGTGGCGGACCCTGCCGGCGTTGCCCGTGTGAACGAACCCGTCACGAGCGGCGTTCCAATCGGACTGAACGAGGGTGTTTATTCCATTGATAATTTAGGCCTGTTCAAGGCCGGCATTGAAGTTCCCTGCCAGTTCACGGTGACCTCCCGCTGGAAAGGAACGCCCGAGGACAACACAAAACCCGTCAAATGGCTGCTCCTTGATTTCACCGCGGACGTGCCGGCCAACGGTTCCGTGGATTATGAACTCCGGTTCTCGGGCGGAAGCGGCAACGCCACGGGCACCCAGCTGAATTCAACGGAAGACGGCCAGGAACTCCGGGTGAATACCGGGAAAATCAGCTTTGTCGTGAACAAGAGTTATTTCAACTTCCTTTCCCTGGTCACCCGCGGAAGCGATACCCTTGTCAAGGCGGGCCCGAACCTGGGTGGAGCGGACGTCACGCTTTCCAACAACGATTTGTTCAGGAGCGTGTTCGACACACCGGACTCGGTCTGCGTGGAACAGGCCGGCCCACTGCGCATGGTGATTAAGGTGATGGGCTCTTTCCGCAAGAGCGCCCTGGGCGAACTGCTGAATCCCGACGGTGGCCGCGGCTGGGTGAATTACACCATGCGTATTTATGCCTACAACAATCAGGATTATGTCCGCTTTTTCTTCTCGCTCGAGAACCATGGAGAGGGCGTGTGGATGTGGAACGTGAATCCCGCTCTGAACCAGCCACTGGTCTTTGACAACATGAAACTTTCCCTGGCGTCTGTTTTCAACGGAACCAGGACCGTTGGAACCAGCGGGTATTCGGGTATGGTCAGCGGCTCCGAAAGCTTTGTCGTGCGTCAGGACCATCATGTGAATGCGGAATTCGACGAAAACGCCAATTTTCTGTATCGCCTCCTGAAAGGAGGCGTGGTGCAGGATTCCGGCTTAGGAAGGCTGTCCGGGTGGATGGATGTCAACAACGGCAGCAAGGGCATCTGTGTCGCCATTCGCGATTTCTGGCGGAACTGGCCCAACGGCATGAGCCTGGACAGCGGCGTCCTGAACCTGGATTTTTTCCCCCACTTCGACAATGAATACACCTTCTGGGACTCCACGGATTACTTCCTGCGGGGCGGCCTGCAGAAGACCCATGAAGGCGTCATGCGTTTCTTCCAGGGAAACGCGGACACGGTCGCGGATGCGGCATTATGCACAGGTATGCTGAACGCTCCCCTGTTCGCCCAGGCGAAAGACCCCCGTTATTACACCGACACCCGCTGCTGGGGCACGCTGGGTCCCTCCAACCTGACCTATTCTGATACGGACCTGACCGTTGCGCTGGCCCGGTACGAACAGCTCCAACTAACGCGGATTGATTCCAATGCCTCGGAAAGCGAATACGGTACCGGGGCGCGGGTAAAAAACAGCATTGTGTACAACCGGGAGCACCGGGACATGTGCGGCTGGGCCAGCATGGACTGGTATGGCTGGAAGAATTTCGGCGACATCCCCTGGGGCGACGGATACAGCGGCGGCCATTACGATCATGCCTTCAGCACCCTGGCCCATTTTCTGCGCACCGGCAACCGGGGCTTCCTGGACCTCGGCACATCCATGGTCAAGCACCGTTATGACATTGATCAATGTCATGATTATAATAGCAAGCCCCCTTATTGGACGAAGTTCCTGGAAGTTTATGAAAAGGACGATCACGGCCAGGGCCTGTACACTCAGATACCGGTACCGACCCACACCTGGAGCGAAGGGCTGTGGCTTTACTACGTGCTGACCGGGGACATGAAGGCGCGTGAGGCCGGGGAACTGGTGGGGCAGGCCATGCAGAACATCTATGGAGAAGGCGGCATGACGAACATGGTCAGCGCCGGACCGCAGATTGATGCCGCAATAAACGATCCGGGCAGTATAGAAATACGCAACCAGGGCTGGTCCCTGCTGAACAGTCTCAACAATTACCGGATAACGGGACGCCCTGAAATGCTTGCCGTGGCGGACGGTCTTTTCCGGAACTTTTTCCTTGCCCTGGAACAGAATCGGGGCGGACACGGGTATTTTGATTCGCCGACCCGCCAGTTCATGCTGCACTTCTCCTATATCACCCATCCCCTGCTGCGGCTGCACTACGAAACCGGGGACACGGCGCTGGGCCACATGATAGAACGCATGGCCCGCTTTGCCAGGGATTCCGTGCTTTGGGGAGGATTCCAGACGGACAGCGGCTACATGCCTTACAATCTGCGGACCTATTGGAGCAGCGGCGATACGGCACAGGTGCCGGCGGGCGAGGTGCTGTACATCTTTTATACGACAGACCTGATGGCCTATACGTACAAGTTAACCGGAGATACGACCTATCTCAATCTTGCCAGGAAACTGTTCCGGGACGGAACGTTTTATTATGACTCTTACCCCGGCTTGGCGCGCACCGCAAAAACACCCATCCGCTGGAATCCTTCCATGTTCAACACCTCGGCCAGCAAGGGACACGGATGGATGGGACGCGGAATGATGACCTATCTGTTCGTCGAGGACTCACTGCAGCGTGCGGTTTCCGCGGAACGCGTGGATCGGCAGGTGACAGGCAATCCGGCCATGAATCTTCAGCCCAATCCATTCAATCCGTCAACCGCGATTCATTATCAGATTGCGCAGAAAGGGAGGGCGGCCCTGAGGATCTATGGGGTCAACGGCATGCAGATAAAAAAGGTGGATTTGGGCGTATGCCTGCCTGGAAATTATTCCATTGCCTGGAACGGCCGGGACGCCCATGGAAAGCAGATGGCCAGCGGAGTATATTTCATCCAACTGACGACAGCGGGAAAAGAGATTGTGAAAAAAGGGATTATGATGAAATAGTCCGGTCATCGATACGGCCGGGCCCCTCGATACGGCTTTGTGATAGCGCTTTCAAAGAAGTAAAAATCACAAAGGCAGTGGGAAGGACCCATTGAATCATACACACAAATCAAACAAAACATCTGAAATCTCAGCCCCATATTCCAGGGTGATGTCCGCGGACCAGGAAAGGGTCTGTTCCGCTTCACTCTTGTACCACAAGGTGTGGACCCAGGTACCCGTTGCAGTCTGGGTGGCGCAATAGTGGTCCAGAATCCTGACCGCAGTCTCGGCAAATTCCTTTTCACCCGTGAGCCGGTACATTTCCGCGCCCGCCCACATGGTCTTGCAGCTGGCAAAACTGGTCCACGCATTCTTTTCCAGCTTATGAAAGAACTGGAAACATTGACGCGCGCCATCCAGATATTTTTCCTTGCCGGTGGCCGTATACAGCCGGGAGAGGAATTTATTGGGCTTGCCAATAAGCCAGGTCAGTTCGTTGCCCGCATCACTTTCGGTGCTTAAGCATTTCTGTTTGCGGCTGTCCGGGTCCCACTGGTTTTCGCTCTTGAAAACATCGGCATGCACCTTGCCTTCAGGCGTCATGCAGGAAAAGAAGTAGCGATCCGGTTCAGGCTGAAGCGCTAACAGTTTCAGGATGAAATCACCGGCCCGTTCCGCTTCGACCATCCTACCGCACGCCAGCGCCGCCATACCCGCAGAGGAGGTGCTGGAACTATCCATCAGATCGCGCATCATGGTCTTTTTTTCCGGATCAAAACCGCGGTAAAAGCCGCCGAATTTTGGATCCTGGAAGGGAAGGATAAATGACATGCCTTTGCGGGCCAGATCATGGGCACCCAGTTTACGCAAACCTGCAATCAGCCATCCATTGGGATAGATATATTGGTTTTGAAGCGTGCAGAGAAATTTTACAAACCCCTTCTGGTTCTCCCCCATGCGGAAATCACCATCCTGGCGTAAGAACTTATCCTGGATATGGCGAACATGTTTTCCACCCATCACCATGTCCCCCATGGAGGCCCAGAAATAAGGCGCTTTATAATGGGCCTGCAAATCCGGCTCTGCAACCAGCCGTGGATAGTGGGTGGTGACCCACCGTTTTGCCCGGGCTAAAGTTTCCTGATATTTTTCCACCTGGCTGTTTGAGAGAAACATGCTTTCCTCCTGTTTTGTGATATCCTATTTTGTTCCTGTAACAAATATATCTATTTTACCCTATAATTCCAATGGCATGGCTTATACAATATTTGTGATATCTTATCTTTATGGCTGAAAATTACGGGAAAATCCTAAAAGACACCTTAACCGAAAAGGACAACAAGCCTTTCCGACGGATATTGATTGAGCCAATCCAGCATCAAAACGAATTCAGCCTGCACGCCTATGCGGTTCGCGAGCAGATGCCCGCCTATACGGTCAACCGGCCCCAGGGGCTGGACGCCTATCTATTCATTCTTTTTTATGATGACGCCTTTTTCAAATCAGCCAAACAGGAAGCGGCTGCGCCTGCCGGAAGCCTGGTCATCTGGGAACCCGGCATAACCAACATCTTTGGAAACCCGGCCAGGCCGTGGTGCCATTCCTGGCTGGTTTGCAGCGGCAGCCTGATAAAAGAGCTTCTGCTTAAAAACAAACTGCCGTTGCAGCAGGTGATACGCCCAAAAGAGGCCTCCTTTTTTGACAAGGGGTTGCTCGATATCCATGCCGAATGCACCACCCATGCCAATGCGGATCCGGACATTATCCGCAACTTATTGCACAACCTGATCAAACAGGCGGCCCGCGCCGTCCAATCCGATGAAAACCAGCCGTCCGACAGGGTATTGCGGATAAAACGCTATATCGACAACCATTACGATCAGCCCCTTTCGCTCGCGGACCTCTCAGCACGCTTTGCCATGTCGGTTCCGCTGATGTGCCGGGAATTCAAGGCCGGACTTCACTCCAGCATTATGGCCTACACCTTGCGGCTTCGCATGGAACATGCCCGCTATCTGCTCAGCGACACGCACCTGAATGTGGGGGAGGTGGGAATCAAGGTCGGTTACAACGACCTCTACCTGTTTTCACGGATGTTCAAGAAACGGTTCGGCTTCAGCCCGAATAAGATTCGTCGGTCGGGTTAACACACCCGTTTTCTTACCGACTCTTCATATATGTCATCGTATCGGTCAGACCCGGCCAATTGTCCGTGCGAAAAGGCGACGCAGGCAACCCTTCGACATTCACCAGATTGGCCCGCTCCGGATTATCGGCCCAACCATAACGAACCGCTGCAGGCGACTGGATGGAGTCCCCTTTCACCACCACAGTAGTGCCGGAAATATAAGCTCGGGCCCAAACAAATTGGCGATCCGTGCCCGCAACTGCAAAGCCGCAAAGCTCCCCGCAACAGGCGGAAGCCAAACCTGTACCCACAAGGTCAAAATGAAGAACCACCGAATCCCCTTGGAAATCGGCCCGTTGATACATCGGGCCGGAATGAGCCATCGCTTCACCATAAGCGATCTTCCGGGCAGCCAAAGCGAGGCGACGCCCCACCTCCTGCTTGTTTTTAGGATGGATATCCAACGCTTCACCGATATCAATGGCCACGGCCATGCCCACCTTGGGCAGTGAAAGGGCCATGGCCTGCGCTTCGCGAAGTTCAGCCCAGGTGCTTGGGTCCGGAACGGTTGTCTGCTCATGCTCGTTATTATAATTGGCCAACTGGACAAAAAGAAACGGAAAATCGCCCTGACCCCATTGTGCACGCCAATCGGAAATCATATTGGGAAAAAGTTTTTGATATTCAAAGGCTCTTGCCGCATTGCCCTCCCCTTGGTACCAAATCATCCCTTTGATGCCGAATGTCAAGATAGGGGCAATCATCCCGTTGTAGAGTAGCGCAGGCGCCGTGTTGGGGCCGTCGCTGCCGGGTCGCGGTGGAAGATTCCCGTCATTCAAGCCATCATCCTGCCGGTATTTCCAGAGCCCATTCAAAACATAGCTTTCTCCTGAAGGATAACCGGCCGTATCTGCGCAGACCATCATGCAGCCTTTGTCCATGGCAAAGCCGCCATTTGTGGCACGGCTGGTGATACGAACCGTCACGTCATTCATCCCCTCTGTCAGGAATTCAGCGGGAACCGGATAATCTCTTTCTTTCCACCACTCCAACTCATATCCCACGCGATGGCCATTCACCCAGACAATATCATGTTTGTGCAGAGGCCCTAAAAGCAGCCGAAGATTCTTTCCGGCCGGCGCCTTGCGCACGGGAAACCGGGTCTTGTACCAGACCGTCCCTTTATAGCCCGCTAATCCCATGGCATCCCAGCAGACAGGCAGCTTGACATCTTTCCAGGCAGCCGGGTCCGTTTCCGGCTGATACCATTGCTCTTGGATGCCCTGCCCCTGCATAAAAGGGCCGTCTATCCATTTCTGGCGCGCGGATTCTTCCAAGGCAACCGATGATTTGTCCGGGCTGGGATAATCCGGGCCATTCAGCAAAGGCAGATAATCGGCATATTGAAGCAGCGCTTCCCGGCGGGTCCAGGATTCAATGATGCTGCCGCCCCGGCTCGCGCTGATCAGGCCAATGGGAATCTTCTTATCCCGAATCAGTTCGCGTCCGAAAAAGAAGGCGGTTGCCGAAAAGTCGCGAATGCTGTCGCCCACAGCAGCCTTCCAATGGCCGCCTTTGATGTCCGCATGGGGCTGATAATCATAATCCACTTCCATGGTAAACAAACGGAGGTTCGGATAATCGGCTTGGTTGGCCTCCTTATCTGCCCAGGGAAAACCAGAGATAGTGAACTCCATATTGGACTGGCCCGAACAGACCCAGACATCGCCCATCAGGACATTGGTGCATTGGACCTTCTCTTTGCCGGATGAGACTTTCAGTACAAAGGGGCCGCCTGCGGAAAGGGGTTTCAGTTTGGCCTGCCACCTGTTGTCCTTACCGGTCTTGACGCTCATCGTCTGCCCGGCTAATTCAATCTTCACCTTGGCACCGGATGCGGCTGTTCCCCAGATGGGTAAGGCCAAGTCTCGTTGGAGAACCATGTTGGTGCCGAAAATATTGGCTAACCGGAGGGGTTGGGGTTGGACTGGCTGGGTCCCAGACATGGCCATTCCAAGGCAGAGAAGAACCCAGGTGGAGAGGAGATGATTTTTTATGGTTTTTCCTTTATGAAAAACGCTTCCTGTGGATAAGATAGACGGCGAATCTTTCTGAAATCAAGCAAAAAGGGCAACGCTCCGATAATGGAGGCGGCAATTAATTCTTGATTCCACGGCGTTTGAGCTTCTATCTTCTAAGCCGGTAGCCGTTGTACAAATTTCAATTTATGGGTAATGGAAAGCGTGCATGACATGAAACTTAACCGGTGGGTGTTTGCTGTTTTATACTGTGTTGCGTTGGTTCAAGCCTGCGATTATGATAATTATTTTATTGCCGAGAATATGTGGGCAGTACAGGAACCCTTTGTCATTCAGTGCATCAGTATCAACCAAAAAAAAGACGCCCCTGAAATGGCCGCGACCGTGAGCCGGCTCTTCAAGCGGCACCCCAATGTCATAATGAACGTTGAAACAATTCCCTGGAATCCGTCGAGCGGTGAAAATCGAAAGTCCTGTCCC
>JAZDKP010000307.1:0-15450 GCA_043802925.1 Fibrobacterota bacterium
AAGCCTGACGATTTTTTTATCATCATCCGTCACCAGGATCTTTATTTCCGGTTTCGCATTCAGAATATCGGACGAAATGGAATTTTCTTCCAGGAACTGGACGAGGCTCTGCCGTGAAATCCGCCGGTAATTGGTTATCAGCGTCTTTTCGGACTTGATTCTTCCCTGGGTGCAATAATTCTTAATTGTTTTCTGCGAAATTCCGGTAATTTTCGCTATTTCACCGGTTGTGTAGAATTTTTTTTCCATCTTAATCCCTTCTTATGAAGTACAGTGTAAATATAGTTTATTTTTATCCAAACTCACCCCCTTTCCCCCTGCTATGAGTGGGCCTGGATTTAAAATATAAAGATCAAAGACATTTTTCATTCTTGATTTTTCCGCTTATCGCAAGCCCCCCTCTCTCTGCGAGAGAGGGGGGAAAGGGGGGTGAGTTATTTGACCTGCAGAACCGTCCGGAATCCCACCATGCTCGTGGCCCAGCCCGGCTGGCCGACCCCGCGGTGGGCGGACCTTAAATCCACGACGTTGTCCTGCCAGCTGCCCCCGCGGATGACGCGTGTCGCTCCGGCAACGGATCCCTTGGGGTCCTGTGCAGAATCCTGTGAATAGGGCCCATACCAGTCGTTGCACCATTCCCATACATTGCCGGCCATGTCATACAAACCAAGGGCATTGGGCGCCCTGCTGGCGGCATTGTAGGGCATGGCGGTGTACCCGCCCCCGTAAATGGCGAATGTCCTGGCAAGGCTGTTGTCGTCACCCCAGAAATAGTCCGTTGCGGCCCCGGCCCGGCAGGCATACTCCCATTCCGCTTCCGTGGGCAGCCGGAAACCGAGTCTGGAATAGTGGAGAGTCAGATTATCGAGCCCCGTGCAGTTTTTGCCTGCCAACCCGTCTTTTCTGCCATAACTATAGACCGTATCCATGCCCTGGAGTTTGCTCAGGGCGTTGCAATACAGCACCGCGTCATACCAGGTCACACTCTCAACAGGAAGGGTCCAAACTTCCGGAGACCGGGAGGGCTTGAAGCCCAACACATCATAAAACTGCTTTTGGGTGACTTCGGTGGTGTCCATATAAAACGGGGACAACGTGACGGTATGCACAGGTTTTTCGTCATCCTGGCCCGTAAGCGACCCCATGGTAAATGCCGCAGGTTCAATGAGCGCCATCTTTATTTTTAAAACGCGGAACGTGACCATGTCCGTGGCCGTGTTGGAATCGTCGTCCATGACCCTTAAAACGCAGGAGTAAGAGAATACCGTATCCGGCATATAAAAGGAATCGGTAAAACCAAGGCATTCCACAAAATGGCCGGTATTCCCGATGTCCCACTCTGACCGGATAATCCTGCCGCCATCCGTGCCTTTGCCTGTCAGATAAACCTGCTTACCCGGGGCCACAATACTGTCAACTCCCGCATCCGCCTTGGGGTTTCCCTGCAGGACGCGGATGGAAACATGATCTTCAACGATATCGCCATTGGAATTAGTGATTTTAAGCACGCAGACATACGCCTCCATCGAGGTCCTTGGAACAATAATGGATGTTTCAGGTTGTGAGACACGGATAAAGGAACCGGTATTCCCGATGTCCCATTCATACTTGATGATAGTCCCTGATTTAACGATGATATACGGTTTGAGATCAACCGTGTCCTTGATGGTAACGGTCGTGTCGTGGCCCGCGGAGAACGCGATAAGGCTGGGGTCCTTGACGTCAATGACCCATGACAGCGTTGCCATGGCAACAGAATCGTCTTTCACCTTTATCGTCACATAATGGACGCCAAAATCCGAGATTTTCGGTATCCATGCGACGACCCCGGACACGCTGTCGATGAGCATGCCAATACCGCCCGAGACAATGCTGTAAATGAGGCCGGTGGCCTGGTCCAAATCAACCGCCTTTACGGTATCCATATAAACGCTTCCAGCCACCGCCTCCTGCGTCATGTCCTGGGCACGGGTTTGAAACATCGGGGGGGTGTTGACCGCGGAATCCACCACGGTGATAAACCATGGCACGGAGTCCCTGGCGCTGTCCTGGTCAAATACCAGCGCATAAACAAGATGGCGGCCGGTATCGGCAATGCCCGGGAGCCAGGTCACGCACGAATCGCCCGTTAATTGGAGGGGGGGGCCAACGCGGAACGCCAACCGGTTGAAGCTGTCGGGGTCCGCGGCGTAAAGGACACGCGAGTAAACCGTGCCCGCCTTGAGGGTCGCACCGAGTGTCGCGGATGAAACCAGAAAATAGGGTGCATGGTTCGCGTTCTTTACATAGGCAGGATCGTAGTAAAGGACAAGTTCCTGCGTGGTTGTGTTTTTCAAACGGCTGTTGTCTGTGGCTGTTATGCGGATGACGTTCTTTCCGTTGTTCAGCATGGTTCCCTGAACGTCCCAGAAAAAATCATTGCACAAAACCGTCGAATCGGCAACCATCAGCTGGAAGATTCCGCTGGTGTCCGCGGCCCTTCCGAAAATCCGGACGACTCTGGAGCCCACGGTATCAGGGTTCCGGTGCGATAAAATGGCAAGGGTGGGCCCTAACGTGTCCCGCAGCCCCACAAAGGACGAAACAACGCTGACGTTGACCTCGCCGGTGGCGATTTCGGGAACAGAGGTCTGCCCGCTGTACAGGACTTCGCCGCTTACGCCCAGTCCATCCACGGTCACGGATACATCAATGCCGCTCGGCAGTTCCTCGATTTTTCCCTTTCCATTGAGGAAAGGAAAGATGCTGACCCGGTCAGACGATAAATAGGAGGACTGCAGGGATATCCGGACGCTGTCGATATCGTCGGGCGCGACCGTTGTTCCGTCCTTGTTCCATGAAATGGTCAGGATGAGCCGCGCCACGGCATCATTCTTTGTCGGCAGGCCGCGATCACAGGAAAACAGCAACAGCCCGGCCAGCACGGCACCTGAGATTTTCAACATGGGGAATCCCTACCATTGTACGACGACTTCCGTATGGGGGTTGACAGCGGCTTGGGTCCCCGGCGCATTCGCAACCCTGTCAATGAGCAATGCCGCGGATATCGTCACCAGGCCCAGGATGGCCCATTTATAAAACCCGGGGCGGCTTTTGATGGAGGTCCCTGTGGAACGGTCGTTTGTGCCATCGTTTTTTTCCTGCACGGATTCCTTTTGAAAAATGACGGGGGCCACGGTCAGGGCGGGCTTTGTTTCGGTATACGTCCCATTGTCAAAGGGCACGAGTTTTTTAACCAATTCCGGAAGCGCCTGTTCCATAATCGCCTTTTTTGAATTCGGATAAAAACCCGTGACCTCTTCGATTAACTGCTCCATTTCAGAGTCAAACAGGCCGATTTGGATCCAGACCTGATCACCCATAAAACGAATCCTGCTCAAAACAATCAGGGGCGTCCTGGTTTCAAGGCCAAGAAGCATGGCGTCGTACGCGGAATACCCGGCGGACATGGAAAGGTCCTGCAGTTGCCGGGTGTTGAATACTGTGGAACGTTCGACAACCTTGAATTTGCCGGTCTTGAATAATTCGTTCTGGAGCGCCACGGTCAACAAAAGAGGATCCACCGTTATATTAATTGAAGAGGTGTTGGCCGGCTTCATATAATTTACAACAACCGTATTGTCCGATATGGCAAACAGCGCTGCCGGCAGCATCAAAAGAGCTGTCAATTTCTTTATCAGGCTCATCTTTTTCATCTTTTCCTCCTTCAGGCATTCGGGCAAACAGGTAAAGGGGTACGTCGGTAAGTATAACGCATTTACCTTCGATTGTCAATAGCAATTATGGCAAATACATTAAATTAGATAAATTCAGGCGGAGAAAAAGATATTTTATTGAATCAGTCTGGCAATGAAGAAAGCAAAGGCAGTCCCAAATGCAAGAAAGGGGCCAAAAACAATCTTCCGTCCGCGTATCCCTTGTTTCCATGTCAGCAGAACGAATGCCAGCGCCATAAAAGACGCTGTGGCTAAAACAGGCAGAACAAGCCAGGGGCCGATGCAGCTCCCAATGCCTGCCATGAGCTTGATGTCCCCGCCCCCCATGGCATCCTCCCGGCCTGACAGCTTCTCCCCTATCAGCGCAACCAGAAACAGTGCCCCGCCTCCGGCCACTGCGCCGATAAATGACTGCAACGGGGAAAGTCCGCCCGGCAGCCAGGCAAACGCCAGCCCGGCAACCAAAAGCCCGATGGACAGGACAGGCGGGATGCGTTGCGTCCGGAGGTCAATGATGGAAATGGGCAGTAAAAAGACGGCAAGAAGGAGGCAGAGAGGGAGGGAATTAAGATGAGAGGAAAAAAAAGAGGTCAATGGCCGCTCCCCTCGACTCCGCTCGGGGTGCGGGAAGAACAATCGCTCGGGGGGTGCGTTAAAGGTGGACTGAGAGAATCGGAGGAGCCATCGTTCGAAGAACTGCAATCCAAACCGCTCCCCGAGCGGAGTCGAGGGGAGCGGTCAGAAGAATCATTCAATAAGGGTTCTCCGAACGGTCCGCACTGTATGAATCCATAGGACGTCAAGAGCAATGGCGATACATTCATGCAATGACTCTCGTTCCTACATTCAGCAAGAGCTTTCATATCATCCGTCATGTTTTCTATCAGAGCCTTCTTCTTGGAATGACTCCAGCCTTGAATCTGTTTTTCTCTGTAATAGGCTTCATCGATTCTGGGATATTCTTCGAAATAGACAAGTTTGACAGGGTGCTTTCTTTTCGTATAGTTGGCGCCTTCGAAATTATTGTGCTGCCAGAGCCGCCTATCGAGATCCACGGTGCTGCCGGTGTAATACGTCCCGTCCACACACTCAAGGATGTACATGTAGCCGATCACTGACCGCACCCCTCGACTCCGCTCGGGGTGCGGGAAGAACAATCGCTCGGGGGGTGCGTGGAAGGTTGACTGAGTGAATGGAGGAGCCATTGTTCGAAGAACAGGTATCCAAACCGCTCCCCGAGCGGAGTCGAGGGGAGCGGTTTGGATACTTGAGTACTCGAATCAGAAAACATACCGGTTAGACACATCCAAGCATCCGTAATATCCCTGCTATTTTTCCGTTCCTGAACAGGTGTCTTAACCCGCACCCCGAGCGGAGCGACGCCCTGAACTTGCCGAAGGGTCGAGGGGTGCGGCCACTGGAGAATGTTCCGGCTCGATTTTATTATCCGCCAGAATACCATACATGACAGGAATGACGAACAGGGTGAGGACGAGAGCGAATAAGAGGCCGCCCACCACCACCACGCCAAGGGGCACGCGGCTTTGCGCGCCCGCGCCCATGGCAAACGCAATTGGCAATGCGCCGCAGATGGTGGCCAACGAGGTCATGAGGATGGGGCGGAGCCGGGCCGCCGCGGCCTCGAACGAAGCCTCGGTTTTGGACAGCCCGAGTTTCTTCCGCTTCTGGTTGGCGAACTCCACGATGAGGATGCCGTTCTTGGTGACCATGCCGATGAGCAGAATCATGCCGATTTCGGAGAAGATATTCAGGGTCTTTCCGGTAATCCAAAGGGTCAGCAGGGCACCGGCCATGGCAAGCGGCACCGTGAGCATGATGATAAGGGGATCGCGAAAACTTTCAAATTGCGCGGCCAGGATGAGAAAAACAAGGATGAGCGCGAGCATCAGGGCGGAGAAGGTGTTGGAGCTGCTTTCCGCAAAGTCGCGCGAGGCGCCCAGGAGCTCGGTCTGGAAGGAGTCGTCCAGCAGGCGCTGGGCGATGCGACGCATTGCGTCAATACCCTCGCCCATGGTGCGCTTGTCCGCAAGCGCGGCCGAGACCGTGGCGGCCTTGAACCGGTTGTAATGGTACAGGGTGGGCGGGCTGCTGTTTTCCGTGATTTTGACGAGATTGTCAAGCGGCATCAATTCCCCTGTCCGACTGCGGACATAAAGGCCCAGGATGTCCGAAGGCTTGCTGCGGTCTTCGCGAACCACCTGGCCGATGACGCTGTACTGCTTTCCGTTCCGCAGGTAATAATCGTAACGTCGGCCGCTCAGGGCGAACTGCAGTGTGCTCGAAATGTCAGCCACGGACACGCCGAGGTCCGAGGCCTTGAGCCGGTCAATGATGACATTGATTTCCGGCTTGTTGAATTTGAGGTCCACGTCCACGTTGGCGAAGACAGGGTCCTGCCTTGCTTCCTCCAGGAAACGCGGCAGGACTTCCTGTAGCTTTGCGAAATCAAGCGTTTGGAGCACGAACTGCACCGGCAGTTGCGAGCCCGCGCGCAGGGAAGTGGAAATGGTCTGCTCCTGAGTGGGAATCATCCGCGCCTGGGGAAAGCGGCGGGTCAGACGTTGAAGCCGGTCATAAACCTGCTGCTGCGTGGCCTTCCGTTCCCCGGGCTCGGTCAGAAAGAGGTTCACGAAACCCGTGTTGCCCGAACCTCCCATGCGGGCAACCACAAGCCGCGCCTCGGGCAGGCTGTCCATGACCGTTTGCGACACGCGGCCCATCAGCCCACGCATGTAGTCAAAACTGGTCCCCTCGGGCGCGGTCATGTTCATGCGGAGCAGGCTGTGGTCCTCGAGCGGCGCGAGCTCGGAGTTCAGCCGGGTCCTGGGAACCACGGCCAGGAGCGCAATCACGATAAGGCAGGCGCCCAGAATGGCGAACACAATCCGCCGGTGTTCCATGAAATACCGGAGCCTCCGACGGTATCCGTTTTCGAGCGCAATGAAAAAAGGCTCCGTGGCCGTGTAAAAACGGGAATGGTGCGACCCGAAGGCCGCGAGCTTGACGTTGAGCACCGGGGTGAGAGTCAAGGACACGAACGCGGAGATGAGCACCGCGCCCGCCACCACGATGCCGAATTCGCGGAAGAGCCGGCCCGTAAACCCCTGCAGGAAAATGACGGGAATGAAGACCACGGCCAGGGTCAGCGACGTTGAGACAACGGCAAAGAAGATTTCGCGCGTGCCTTCAAAGGCCGCGGCCCATTTGTCCATCCCCCGTTCCAGCCGTTTATAAATGTTCTCCGTGACCACAATGCCGTCGTCCACCACCAGCCCCGTGGCAAGCACAATACCCAGCAGGGTCAACACGTTCACGGAAAAGCCGAACAGGTACATGAAGAAAAAAGTGCCGACAAGCGACACAGGGATGTCGATGAGAGGGCGGAGCGCGATGGCCCAGTTGCGGAAGAAGAGGAAAATGATGAGAATCACAAGCGCGATGGCCACTGCGAGCGTTTCGGTCACGTCCGTCACGGACTGGCGGACAAACTTGGACCGGTCAAACCCCACGTCAAGTTGGACGCCCGGAGGCAGATCCTTGCGTATCGGACCCAGCCGGCGGTAAAATTCGTCCGCGATTTCGATGGCATTGGCGTTGGGCAGCGGAATGAGCGCGAGTGAAATGCCGTCCGTACCGTTCAGGCTCACGAATTCCTCTTCGTTTTCAGGGCCCAGGCCCGCTTCGCCGATGTCGCTGAACCGGACAATTCGGTTGTCGGACTGGCGCAGGATGAGGTTGTTGAAATCCTCTTCCGTGAGCAACCGGCCCTGCGTCTTGACGATAAGCTCCGAGTTCTTTCCGTATATTTTACCGCCCGGGAGCTCGACGTTCTCGCGGTTGAGCGCCACGGACACGTCCTCCGCGGTGATACCGCGGGAGGCCATGCGCAGGGGGTCGAGCCAGAGCCGCATGGCCGTCCGCTGCTGCCCAAAAAGCCCGACCGCGCTGACGCCCGGGATGGTCTGGAATTTTTCCATCAGCACGTTTTCCGCATATTCGCCAAGGTCCAGCGGATTCATGGTGGTGCTCTGGACGGCCAGCGTGATGATGGGGTCGCCGTTGGCGTCGGCCTTGGTGACCACGGGCGGGGCGTTGATGTCCTGCGGCAGGTTCCGCGCGGCCTGCGAAACCTTGTCACGCACGTCATTGGCCGCCTTTTCCAGGTCCGCGCCCAGGTTGAACTCCACGGTAATATTGCTGGAACCGGTCGAAGAGGAGGAGGAGATGGTCTTGATTCCCTCAATGCCGTTGATGGCCTTTTCGAGCGGTTCGGTGATTTGGGACTCGATGATATCGGCGTTGGCGCCAGTGTAGTGGGTCCGGACTGAAATGGTGGGCGGGTCAATGGCAGGGTAAAGGCGGACACCGAGAAATTGGAAGCCTAACAGGCCGAAGAGCACGATGGCCAGGCTCGCGACCACGGAACCGACGGGACGTTTGAGTGCGAGGTCGGATAAGGTCATATTGCCAGCATATCCGGAGCGGACCCACGCGCAGGCGTCAGCGGGCCACCTTGGAGAACTTGAGGGGCATCCCGGGTTTCAGGAACATAAGACCCGTGGTCACCACGGTGTCACCCGCGGAAAGGCCGCTGACGACTTCGACGGTCGAGGCTTCCCGGGCGCCTGTCTTGACCTCGGTAAAGGCCGCCTTTCCGTTTTTGGCAAGAATGACCCGGTGGGTCTGTTCCTGCGGAATAAGGGTCTGCGTGGGTATCATGAGCGCGTCCCGGTTTTCCCCCAGTAACAGGGTAACCGTGACAAAACTTCCGGGTAGCAGCTCCGCACCCGGGGAGGCAACTTCGGCGCGCACCTTGAGCGTCCGGCTGCTGGTTTCAATCCCCTCTTCCGTTGCGATGACACGGGCGTCGTAGGTACGGCCGCCCTGCTGCAGAAAGAACGTGAGCGCCATGCCGGCTTTTATAAGGGCGCCGTACCTTTCGGGCGCGCTGAAATCGAGTTTGAGACGGTGCATGGCGCGGAGGGTGGTGAGCGGAGTTCCGGGGGTGACCCCGGCCCCGGGGCTTATGTTTTTGAGCCCCACAACCCCGTCAAACGGGGCCAGCACTTCGGTCTTGCGAATTTGCATCTTGAGCACTTCAACGTCCGCCTTGACCGAGCTGACCTGCAGAAAAGCCTGGTCGTAATCGGACTGGCTGACGCCGTTGACCTTCAGCAGTTCCGCCTGGCGTTTTTCCGTCTGCTCGGTGATTTTAAGCTGCGCCTCGACCTTGGCCAGCTGGGCCTGGAGGTCGCCGTCAAAAAGCTTCACTAAAAGCGTCCCCTGCTTTACAAACCGGCCTTCGGGAATGGTCACGGCCGTCACGCGTCCGTTGACTTCGGGCATAAGCACGGTTTCATCGAAGGGTTTGAGCGTGCCCGAGACCGTGACGATCTGCCGGAGATTGGACGGAGAGACGATAAGGCCTTCGACAATCGGATGGGTTTTGGAGCGGCCCGCGGCGGCCTTGTCAGCCTTGCCGGAACCGCAGCCGGAGAAGGCGAAGGCCGCCAGTATGATGCAGGGAAGTGGGAAAAATTTCATTTTTGCATCTAAAGTATACAAAAAAATCGGGGGTGGTTTCCATGGGGAACAACGAAAGTTATTGACTTTTAATCGGAAATAGGTTAGTTTATATAGCGAACCAACACGGGGCCTTTTAATTCGAACGTCATTCAATAAACCAAAGGGAGGATTCCATGGGAAGCATGACACTTCAAAAAGACGCGCTCGCGATGGAGGGGGGGCCGAAAGCAAAGACAGTTCCTTACGGCACGGGCAAGCGTTTTGGAGAACCGGAACTTGCATACCTGAAAGAAGCGCTGGATCAAAACACCTTGTTTTATTACAAGGGCAACATGGTCAAACGTTTTGTGCGCAAGTTCGCGGATATGTACGGATTCAAGCATTGTGTGGCCACCAGCTCCGGCACCGCGTCCATTCATGTGGCGTTATCGGCCATCGGGCTTTCGGTGGGCGATGAAGTCATTGTGCCGCCGATCACGGACCAGGGTTCCATTATCGGTATTCTTTTTCAGAACGCACTGCCCATTTTTGCGGATATCCATCCGCATACCTATAGTTTGGATCCAAAATCCGTGGAAAAAGCGATCACGCCACGCACCAAGGCGATTCTCGCCGTGCATCTGACCGGCGGCCCCATTGACATGGACGGTCTTCTTGCCGTGGCTAAAAAGCATAACATCCCCGTAATCGAAGATTGTGCGCAGGCATACGGAACAACGTATAAAGGCAAACGCGCCGGCACGATGGGGCTCATGGGATGCTATTCCACCAACGATTTTAAACATATGTCAACCGGCGACGGCGGGCTCATTGGAACGCAGGACGACACCCTGGCCCAGCTTTGTTTTGAGATTGCGGACAAAAACTATTACCGCAGCGGAGCGGCCGTGGGAAAGTCGCCAAAATTCTTGGCGCCCAACTACCGGATGACCGAATTGCAAGGCGCGGTGGGCCTGGCCCAGCTTGACAAGGTTGAGGCGATCTGCAATGCGCGGCGTAAAAACGGGGACCTTCTTTCCGAACTCCTCCAAGGGGCTCCGGGGTTCGATACGCATGGCGTTATTGAAGGCGGCACATGCACCTATTTCAGTTGGGTCGGACGCATCCGTCCCGCGGAGCTAACCTGCGGAATCGATGATTTTGTCAAGGCCGCGTGCGCCGAAGGCGTCTTCGCTTGGCGAAACTACAGCGCCCCGGTTTACCAGTACGCGCTGTTCCAGGACCGAAATATCTATCAGCATAGCAAATTCCCGCTCGAGGGAACGGGTAAAACATACGCGTACGAAAAAGGGCTCTGCCCCGTGGCGGAAAGCATTGTGGAAACCGCGGTCGCGCACCCCATCAGCGAGTTTTACACGGAGCAAGACATCGAAGAGACCGCAAAAGCGTTCCGCAAGGTATGCGAACGTTATGCAAAATAAGGGCCGCGTGAAACAGCAGGCGGCAAAAATCGACAGAGCCTCCTGGATGGGGGGGCTCCGGTTCAATTCCTGTGCCGCCTGTCTTTATGCTCCGAATATCTGGTCAATCGATATATCAAACCGCTTCATTTTCCTGAACAGCGTGCTTTTTGAGATATGGGCCTCTTGGGCCACCTGTTTGATGATGCCATTGTTTTTTTTCAGGAGTTGGAGAAGGTGATCGCGCGTTAAAGCCCTTGAATTACCGTAAGGAATGGTTAATTCTCCCTGGGCCGGGTTGTTTTCAACCGGCAAGGCCGGGATTGTGCTTGGAATGTTCAAGGCGTCGGGCTTGATTTGTTTTCCATGGCTAAATAACAGCGCGTTCTGAATCACGTTTTCAAGCTCCCGGATGTTCCCCGGCCAGTCATGCTGCATGATTTTCTGAAGACTGCTTCCTGAAAAACCCACCGCCGAACGGCTCAATCTTTTGTTGTAAAAATTGACGAAATAATGGCAGAGGTTGGGGATGTCCTCTTTTCTTTCGCGAAGAGGGGGGAGGTAAAAATAAACGGTATTGAGACGGTAAAAGAGATCCGAACGGAATCCCCCTTTTTCAACACGGTCCTTCAGCCGGTGGTTGGAGGCAGCGATCAAGCGCGTATTCACCTTGATATTCCTGTTGCTCCCGATGCGGACCACGCTGAAATCCTGGATGAACTGGAGCAGTTTAACCTGGATTTCCATGGAGAGGTTGCCGATTTCATCAAGAAACAACGTGCCGCCCTCAGCGGCCTCGAACCGGCCCATACGTTTCTGTTCCGCGCCGGTAAAGGCACCCCTTTCATGGCCAAAGAGTTCGCTTTCGAGCAGGGAAAGGGGAAGCGCGGAACAGTCAACCTTGACAAAAGGCCCTTCCGCAAAAGGGCTGTTCTGATGGATAAACCGGGCCAACACCTCCTTGCCCGTGCCGGTTTCCCCTTCAATCAGGATGTTGACCGCGGAATCAGCCGCAATTTTTGCATTTTCCCGGATTTTTATGATGGCCGCACTGACCCCCACCATGGGTTCCACGGTAGCGGTCTTTTGGCTTGAAAGGCTTTTGAACCGATCCCGTTCAGCCTGGAGGGCCTTGATGTTCCGGGTAAAATGCGAAACATCGTAAAGCGAAAACACATAATAAAAACGGTGATTGATATGGGTCGCCCGGTAATCGAAAATCTGATGGATGGAAACAGTGGTATCGGCCGGGTTGCGGATGTGGCATTCGTTCTGGATTTCGCCTTTTGCAATGTTGGCCACCGGGAGCGTTGAAAGGCTGAAGGCGTCTATAAAAATTTCCGCCGGCCCCTCTGCGCACAAAAACTGATGGCCCATCCATTCCGCCAAAGGTTCAAAATCGAGGTAATGGAGTATGGGTTCGTTGTCCAAAAAAAGGACCAGATTCTGTTTGCGTTTTATAAAAACCAACGTGTGTTTGCCGGGCGTTAAACAATAGGCCTCCGTGGTTTTGTTGACGATTTCCCCTTCTTTTTTAATGTGGAAACACGTCTCTTGGCGGTTATAGCCCAGCAGGTAACCCTTCCAATCCGGGAACAGAAAACGGTCATAATCCGAACCGAAGAGGATGGCCGACGGCAGGCTGCCATGGATGACTTCAAAGGTCATGTCAATACGAATGTCCCAAAGCCGGGTATCCAGCGCTTTTCGGATACGCAAAAGGTTTGTCCTGTCCGTCCAGGGGCTCCAGCACAGCCGGCCGTTCTTGATGGATAAATCGGTATTTTCAAACAGGAAGGCGGGATCCTCGATATCCGGAAGGGGCAACGAGAACGAACTTAACGTGTTCCACGGTTCATGGACGATATCGAGCAGCCGTTCCCTGGGAGGGCAAATCAGCGAGAGTGGATTGGGGGAGAGATAATCCTCCACGGGTTTTGAAAGGAGCTGGTCACTCGTCAAGTTACTCTTTGAAAAAAACCGGTAAAACTTAAGATTGAACCCCTGGATGGCACCCTTCTCGTCAAGGATTATGACGGACTCCTGCCTGAAAAAAAGGAGGTTGCTGAAAATGGCTGGATACATGACCACGGCCATGATATTGCCCTCCCCCATTTTCCATAAATAGAGTTGTGAATTGGGGAGGGTCGAATATATCCCGAACATGTCCTCAAATTTTTCATAAATATTTTTGGAAGGAAAAGCCGCTGATGTTTTAAAGAAATGTATTTCATTTCCATCGTGGGCCACATCGATCAGGCTGGCATGGTCGGGAATAACGTATAAATCCTTGATGTTTTTACCGATTAATATCTGAAAATTGTAAAAATAGCTTCTTTCTTCGTATAATATTTTTTCAATCCTGCCGTCTTGATTAAGTTCTGCGGCAAAGAAGATTTGCTTTATAGTTTGAAAGAAGTCCAATAAAGAGAATGAAAGCTTATGCGCTAAAAGCGTTTCCATAATAATATCAAAATATAATATATGCGTTTTATGCCGAATAAATGAATATTCAAAAATATTTCATTATGAGCGGCCTCCTGCCTCATTAATGTGCATTTGGTGCCATATGAAGTCATATGATTATAAATGACACTATTTAATCGCTTATAATAATTCACACTTTCTTCGATTCTACATAAACCATTAATAATTATTGAATATTGGCATATGATTTGCTTTTTCAATATTATGTTATTATGTCCCGTTTAAAACACAATGCAAAACACCGGAGGAAAACATGAAAACCAGATTTTCAGAACCGGAATTCAAATGGGCAATGGTTCTGCTTTGGATGGGCGTTTTGTCCCTGTCCGTCTTGTCCGCGGAACGCCTCTTTTGCGGTTTTGAGCAGGCGGAACTGGCCACCTGGCCGCTGACCTCCTCGGATGCGGGCGACGGGGACCTGAAATATCTCGGTCCCTCATACAATCAGGCCTATGTAACCTGGATTACAAGCGAAAGCGCTTCCGATGTCACGCAAGGAACGCGGGCACTCTGCCATGAAGTCTGGTCAAGCAACCCGGTGAGTACCAAGCTTGTCCACTTCCAGGCCTCCCTGTGGCAGGATTGGAGCTGGCTGACGAACAGCGGCTACGGCGGCGGCGCCGGAGCTTGGGATTCCACACGCACCGGCTACGGCGAATATTTCGGCAATGTGGAATGGAATGCGCGGCGCTTTTGTCCGCTTGTGAGTCTTCAGGGAACCGTGGATCGGCTTCCGGATTCACTTCGGAACTGGTCGGGCTTCGATTATCTTTACATCGACGTGAAATCAACCGTTGCCAATATTGCGCTATGGGTTTATCTGTTCGGCAAGGACAGGCCGTCGCACCGGCGGATCTTTGTTGTCGATGTCGGCAGCTACGTGACGCTCCGGGTACCCATTCGGGAAATGGCCTGGGCTGGCGGTTTGGATTTGAGCAACACCAAAAATTTGCGCATCGAACTCTGCAATGCCGAAGGGCCCACCAAGGTGTTCATCGACAACATCCGCCTCGCGACCGCGGACGTCACCCCCTTGCTGACCGTGGTGAACGACTCCACCCCGGTCATCCCCTGGTTACTGACCTCTCCCCACCAGCCGCCGCGTAAACAGGCGATACCGGTCGTGGATGTGCCGACGCGTGTCACCGGCGAAATCATTGCCTCGGCGCCGGTTGTCGTGGCTTCGACTTCTACCGGCTATAACAGTGACCGGGCCGGGGCAAACCTGGGCAATGCCATTTCCGTATTCGACAACAACCGCATTGGCCTGATTGGCGAAATGAGCGGTTATGTACCATGGGCGACCACGCTTGCCACGAACCGGGCCTGGATTGTTTCCACGGACGGCGGGGCCACGTGGCATTCGGACGGCTCCCGCACCCAACCTCGCGTTTTTTCAACCACGGGAAGAGGCTCCTATAACTGCTGGGGCCAGAGCGACCTTCAGTTGCGGGGCACGGACTATGTGATGCCCATGGGTTGGTGCGGCAACAATGGTCCGGGCAGCGGCTTCATGATGTATCACCAGTTCTATAAAGTGGTCCCCACGAACAGTGGTTGGCAGGCCTATCCCATGGTGGACGATACCGCGGTTCCCCAGCGCTGGTCTGCCATTGTCACCATGGACCAGGCAACCGGTTGCCAGAGTGGCGTCAAATTGGTCACTCTTCCCAGCGGCCGCCTTTTTATGATTACGTCGGATTGGAATCCCAAGGCGACACTCAGCTGGGCCCTCCTGTCAAGTTACAGCGACGACGGCGGCGTGCGCTGGCAATTCCCGCAGGGCCGGCCCGCCCTTTATACGCCGGCAGGCAGCGATCCCTACGGCATAAGCGGCAACAGCAGCCCCTCTTATCTGCTTCCCTACAAACACAACCAGGCCATACTTCTCTATGACCAGAGTGGGATATTGTATTATTCGCTGCACAACGGAACCTCCTGGGGCGGTTTCTCCTCATTCATGTCGACGAGCTGGACGCGCTACATCTCCAACGGTGTCACCTATATGGACAGCACCATATTCCTTTGCATGCGATTAACCAGCACTTACTCCCAGGGACCCGGTCTTTCGCTGGTCAAACGGGCGGGCGGCAGCGTTACCGAGCAGATGGTAACCCTGTCCCCTCATCTCAAATACGGTAAGTTGACGCTATGCGGCCAGCGGCTCTGGTTCACCTGGGTCGACACCGCGGAGAACGCCATTTACGCCAAGAAATACTTCATCCGCTCCGACACCTGGAGCGATTCCGTGAAACTGGCGCAGCCCACGGGTAAAATCCGCGGCACGATTGTCTCGACTG
>JAZDKP010000308.1:0-4141 GCA_043802925.1 Fibrobacterota bacterium
AAATTCTGAGAACGAAAATATAAAATCGAAACGAATGCCAGTTTTCAGATCAACACAAGGCAGAACTGATGTTTCCTTCACGAACTTCTCGGGCTGGGTCGTCCGTGTCTTAATTTCCATCTCTGCAATCAAGGATAGAATAACCGGCAACGCTTTTTCGTCAATACCGAGTGTAATGTCAATGTCCTGCGTGAGCCGCGGCTCGCCGTATAGCAGAACGGCTTGTCCACCGACAATCATGTATGGGATCTGCGCTGAATCAAGCGCATGGGCTATCTTTTTAAGCAGCTCTTTGAACATGGAGCGATCGAATATAGGATATTTTCTCTTCCATTCCCGCCAGAGGGTCTTTTTCTGGCAGGACACCTAGATTCACAGCTTCTCTGTATAATGCTTCAAACATCGCAAGGTTCCGAAAATAATCAGGCCGTTGCGAGGCGATTTCACGCATCTCAAATTCCCGCAGAAATTCTGGATTTCTTAACATAGAAAACACCCTGTGTGGTTTAACGACATTTATAAGATAGCATATTTACAGTGCCTTTTCATAAAAAAGGCGGCCCATTTTCAGGACCACCCCTTTTCGTCTTCAAGACGTATTACACTATATAATTACATCTTGATACGGACACCCGCCTGGATGCGGATACCCGTATTCTTCTGGGATTCATCACCCGTTGGATCTTTTACCAGGTTGGACAGGCCCATGACATAACCGGCCTGGATGAACGGAAAGACATAGCCCGCATTGAATTCAAGCCCACCGCCGAGGTTCAGCCCGATATCGAGCGATTTCGTATCACTCTTGACATCCGTGGTCGTCGTCGTCCCGAGTAGGGTCACGGTCTGCTCCGCGCTCATCAGGACACCGAATTCGGGTCCGAGGGCGATATAGGGAAGCACGGAGCCGGCATCGATACGCGCTTTGAGAAGTACCGGAAAAACAAGATAACCGCCGCTCGCGTCATTTTTGTACTCGCCGAAGAGCGGGACGGTTCCGCTTTGTTGGAAACCGATCATGCTGTATCCCACGCCCAAGTCCAGGGCGATGGCGTCGCTGAATGGCACCTCGATAAAAACATTGCCGGCAAAACCCATTTTGCTATCCGGCGCCGGTTTGACCGCGTCGCCGTCGCTGTCCGTGCCGGACACATTGGCAATGTTCAATCCGCCCACAAAACCCATTGAAACCTCGGCCCGGGCAATAACAACGGCGACCAGGACGGCCGCGAGTGTGATGACTAACTTCATGTAGCCTCCAGAATAAATTTATTGTTTGGACCCCGGCTTTTACCGGGCCCGTTCTTTCCTTTCCGTTCGCGCGTTTTAAGCGCCGACTTCGACGGGTTCCTCGACCTCCACAGCCTGCGTGATGTTCGTCTGCTTGCAGAGCACCCGGCTGACGGCCGCGCCGTCGCCCTTGTGCTCCACGTAGCAATTGAAACACCCGCCTGCGTCGACCATGCCCTTGATTTCACACTTGTACATTTTCATGATGGTTTCCTCCTTAACGTGTTTGAATGTCAGTCCCGCTGCTGACGGAGAAAGGTCGGCACGTCAAAATTGTCGTGCTCCTCGTGCATCGTCATGCCGGCCCGGCCCACCGTCTTCTTCTGGCAGTGCACCAGGCGTTCGCCCAGGTTCTTGATGGTCGGGTCCTTGGCCGTGTTCTTGAAGGCCTCGGTGCTGATGAGGTCCGAGGTCGTGAAGTTCCGGATCCGTATCTGCGCCTGCTCGGCCCGCGCCTTTTCGCGATGGATTTCTTCGAGCGTGCTCTCGTACATCGGCGCGGGTTTGGATTCCGTGCGCGGGACCGCGGGTGCCTGCACAATAGACGGCAGCTCGGGTTCGGTGCGCGGCGCGGCCGTTGCCGCGGGCCGCGGGGCCACGTCCTCGGTCGGGGCGATTTCGATGCCCCGCTCCACTTTCAGGATCAGGTTTTCAATCTCCTCCTCGCGGGGCGCCTCCGTGACCTCAGGCGCGGCCTCCGCAGGCTTCAGGTCGGACAGGCGAAGCGGGTCCGCGGGCAGGGACGCGGCCTCACGCACGGGTTCGGGCTGCGGCTCAATCCGAAGCGACGGCGTGGACGGAGCGGTGTAGCTCACCTTCCGCGCAATGGCCTCCTTTTCACTCCCGGAAAGCCGGGGTTCCATGTGTTCCTTGCTGAAGCCGGTCGCAATGACCGTAACGCGAATCTGGCCCTGCATGGCCGGGTCCGTGACCGCGCCGATGATGATGTTGGCCTCGCTGTCCTCGCCCACGGCCTCGTAGATGTAACTGCTGACCTCGCTGACATCGTGGAGCGGCATGTCCTCGCCGCCCGTGATGTTGATGAGCACGCCCTTGGCGCCGCGGATGGAAACGTCGTCGAGGAGCGGCGACTTGATGGCCATTTCCGCGGCCTTGACCGCCATACCCTCGCCCGAGGCAAAGCCCGTGCCCATGAGCGCGTCACCCATGTTGCGCATGACCGTCTCGGCGTCCGCGAAGTCGATGTTGACCAGCCCGTTGACGTTGATGAGGTCGGAAATGCACCGGGTGGCCTGGTAAAGCACGTCGTCCGCGCGCCGGAACGCCTCGACCATGGGAGTGGCTTTTTCGATCATGGTGAGCAGGCGCTGGTTGGGAATGACGATGATGGTGTCCACGTACTTACGCATCTCGGCGATGCCCGCCTCGGCGTTGCGCATCCGCTTCTGGCCTTCGAACAGGAACGGGCGCGTCACGATACCCACGGTCAGGATGCCCATTTCGCGCGCAATGGCCGCCACAATGGGCGCGCCGCCCGTGCCCGTGCCGCCGCCCATGCCGGCCGTGATGAAAACCATGTCCGCGCCTTCAAGCTTCTCCATGATGACGCTCTTGTCCTCCTCCACGGCGCTCTTGCCCACTTCGGGCTTGGCACCCGCGCCGAGTCCCTTGGTGATGCGTTCGCCCACCTGCAGGCGGCACCCGGCGCGGTTGCGCTCAAGATCCTGCGCATCGGTGTTGATGGCAATGAACTCGACGTTATCGAGCCCCTCTTCGACCATGCGGTTGACAGCGTTGCCGCCCGCCCCGCCCACGCCGATGACCTTCAGCTTTGCGCGGCTGTCGAATTTTTCTTCGAATGAAAACATAAAACCCTCCTCTGGAAATATGGTTGATGGTTCCCTTTTGCCTTGTTTAGAAATAATCCCTGAAAATCTGGCGCAACTTGTCGCCGATTTTTTTAAGCCGTTCCGACTTGCCCCCGCCGCTTCTGCTGAAATGGTCGGTGTGCCGGAGCCCGTAATGCACCAGCCCCACCCCCGTGGCCCACGCAGGCGACTTGACCGAATCGGCCAGCCCGCCGAACCCGATGGGGTTGCCCACGCGCACGGGCATGTCAAAGACCTGTTCCGCGAGCTCCGCGATGCCGGAAAGGAGCGCGCCCCCACCGGTCAGCACCACGCCCGCGCCCAGCATCTCGGCAAACTCGGAGCGCTTGATTTCGCGGTGTACGAGTGAGAATATTTCCTCAAGCCGGGGCTCCACGATGGATGCGAGGATGCTCCGGGAGATTTCGCGGCTCTCGCGGCCGCCCACGCCGTGCACCTCCACGACCTCGCCGGGCCGTACCAGCGAACCCAGCGCAATCCCGTGCCGCTTTTTGATTTCCTCGGCATGTTCCATGGGCGTGCGGATGCCGATGGCGATATCGCTGGTCACGTTCTTGCCGCCCAGGGAAACCACCGCGGTGTGCCGGATGGCGTCATCGAAAAAAATCGCGATATCCGTGGTGCCGCCGCCCATGTCAATGAGCGCCACGCCCAGTTCCCTTTCGTCGGGCGAGAGCACCGCGTAGCTCGAAGCGAGCGGTTCCAGCACAAGGTCGAGTACGGTCAGCCCCGCTTTCTCGACGCTCTTGTAGATATTGGCCGCGGAGGTGACGGCGCCGGTGACCACGTGCGCCTCCACCTCAAGCCGGACGCCCGACATGCCCACGGGCTCCTTGATGCCGGTCTGGTCGTCCACGATGAATTCCTGCGGGATCACATGGATAATCTCGCGGTCCATGGGAATGGCCACGGCCTTGGCCTGCTCAATGACGCGCTCCACGTCCTCGGCCGTGATCTCGTTATTCGCATTGGTGATGGCCACCACGCCCTTGCTGTTGATG
>JAZDKP010000309.1:0-2419 GCA_043802925.1 Fibrobacterota bacterium
TACCCATCGATGCCAGTTTTCGGCAGAAATCGCCGGTGCCACAGCCGAAATCTAGGATACGCAGGCCGTGCGTGACGCCGAACGCGCTGCGGATCGCCTCAATGACCGGTGGCCAGCCAATCAAGACGTTGTCCGCCGCGCCTTCCGGGATGCCGTCCACGCTGGTTTCACCGGTGAAAAGCGAGCTGAGTGTGTCCCATGGGTTCACTATTTTCTCCGCTTAACATCAGGGTTCATGTGCGGCACTATGGTGCCGTCAATTTTCCACGCCTCCCGCGTGCGGCAGCAAAGCGTTGTGGGCGCGCCCCGCGATCAGCCGCTCGCCGTCGGTGAATTTCTCGGGACGCCCTGCCAGGTTTTCAATCAGCCGCTTACGCCAAAGCGCCAGCTGCTCACCGTGGTCCGGCCTCTTCGCAAGATCGCGGGTTTCCCCGGGATCGCCAACCAGGTCGAAAAGCTGCTCCGCCCCATTGCAGGGATGCCAGATATACTTCACTTTCCCGTCGGTTAGGAAATGATTGGCTTGCGCATAGCTGTAACACGTGGCGTGTTCCCCGTGTAGGAATTCACGGGGCAGGCGCGTAGTTTCACCGCGCAGGAACGGGACCAGGCTGCAACCTTCGACGGTCGCGGGGCGGGCGCAGCCGGCCAATTCCAGCACGGTGGGCATGATGTCCTCAAGACACACGGGCTGATCGCAGATCCGGCCAGCCTCCACGCCCGGCCCGCTGATTAGGAACGGAATGTGCGCCGAGCCCTCGTACGGGTAGGCCTTGCGGAACAGGTAATGATCGCCGAGCATTTCCCCGTGATCGCTTGTTAAAATTACATAGGTGCTGTTGCGGTCCTCTCCGCGCAGACCGGTGTGTGCTCCCAGCAGGCGGTAAAGCTGGTCATCGACATGGTTGATCAGGCCGTAATAGCCGGCCCGCGCTGACCGCAACGCTTCGCCCTCAAGCTGTACCTGGTTTGACTGCACATCCAGCCCTCTGCCTCCCCTGGGCGGCGGCGTTGCCCAGTCGCCGATGTATGGTTTGGGAAGGTCCTGCCGCAAGTACCGGTCCAGGTAGAAGGCGGGCGGAACGAGCGGCGGGTGCGGGGCGACGAATGACACAACCAGAAAGAACGGGCCGGATGGATCCCGACGATCGAGAAAACGCAAGGCCTCCGTGATGGTCCAGGTTGTGGGATGCAGTTTCTCGTCGAGATGCCAGGGCCGGGCTGTCCAACCGTTGCCGGAAATACCGTGCGCCATGGGGTCAAGCCGATCTCCGCTCTGGTTGTCTGCGACGTAGCGGAGGTAGTCCGCGGAATGAATCACCATTTCGTCGAAGCCATAGCGCTTGCGCATGGGGTGCAGATGCATGTTCCGGCCGACGATCGCCGTCTGGTATCCAGCGGCCCGCAGCACGCCAGGCAGCGTCGGCGGAGCGTTCCACTCCATGTAATCCGCGTAGCCCACCATCCCGTGAGTCGGCGGGAACTGTCCGGTCATCAGCGAACGCCGGGCGGGTATGCAGCTCGGACAAGTCGAGTAAGCATGGGAAAAATATGCTCCTTGTCCGCCAATGCTGTCCATCATCGGGGTCAGCAGGACCGGGTGCCCGGCCAGCGACAGGCAGTCACCGCGCTGCTGGTCCGGCATGATAAGAATGAAATTGGGTCTCTTGTCAATATTGCTCATATAGTTCTCTTCCTAACGGGGGCTCAGGCTCCGAACGTTCCGGCTCAACGGCCGCGAGCTTGGCGAGCGGCACGCTGAAGCCGATGGTTCGAGCCTGTTTTTTCTTAAGCGGTCTTTTCTTTCAGCCGTTCGGAAATCCAGACCTTAATGATGGATTGGCGGGTGACCCCTAATTTTTTGGCCTCTTTGTCCAATGAATGGACCATCCAGTTGGGAAAATCCACGTTGACCCGGCGTTGCTCGTGGTCGGGTCTTCTAGCCTTGGATAAGTCAAGATAACTAATGACGTTTCCGCCCTTTTCAAATTTTTTATCAAATTCTTTAGCTTTCATACATCAGTACCTCCTCCGGCCTGGATCGTCTGACCGAGATAATTCGTATTTTAATGCCTCGGCAAGTAACAACGGCTGTCCAATGTTTCTTGTTTATTGTTCCTATAACCAACCCCCTCGGCTCATCTTTCGTTCTGGCAGGGATTTCGACTCGAGTGATGTCGGACCATAGTGTTTGTGCTTCCGCAAAGTCTATTCCGTGCTTTTCTTTGTTTGACCGGCTCTTTTGCTTGTCGAATTCAAACTCCATAACGGTATAAATACTATATCTTTTTGGTGTCTACCGTCAATGGTTTTTTTGCTCGAATGGGGGGCGCAGCGCGCCGTGAACGCCAGAGGTCACAGTTACCGAACCCGCTGCGGGTGAGGAATACGGTGGGCCTCATGGTTCGTTTCTGTGTTC
>JAZDKP010000310.1:0-3965 GCA_043802925.1 Fibrobacterota bacterium
CCTCTATGACCGACTTAAACTTTAGACCCACGCGGTAATAGGCCGCATAGGCCAACTGTCGAAGACGCAAAAAGGCAGACGCCATGAAAGCCTTATATCGGACAGATTCCTGGAGGCCAAGTTAGCTTAAGGTCCGGAAAAATTCACCCGGTATGTGATATACTGACTTATGCGCAAAACCGGCCGTCTCCACAGGTTGATAATCTTATCCTGGATCCTGTCCGCGGCGCTCCTGCCCGCGTCTGCGCGCTGCGAAACCAGCGCCGCCGGCGGAGGGCTTGCGGCTGTACCTGTCCCTCTTTATCCGCCCCCGACCTATAATGAACGCAATGAAATGCGGGCAGGCTGGGTGATAGGCTGGAGGCAGATGATCTCCACTGCTGCCATAGACGGGGCGATCGACCTGGCCCAGGCCGGCGGATTAAATACCCTGTTCGTCCAGGCGCGGATCAGCGGCGACGCGTACTACCTCTCCGACTTTGTGCCGCGTGCTGAGGCCCTGGCCGGGCAGCCGGAAGAGTTTGACCCGCTTGCCTATGCCCTTGGGCGGGGACATGATAAAGGGTTGAAAGTGCATGCTTGGGTGAACCTGGGGGTTATCTGGCGGAGCAGCGCCGCAGTGCCTGTAGACCCGCGCCATATCTTCACCGTCCATCCCGATTCTCATCATTACCCATAAGTTTTTGCTGGACACGGAGGGGATAGCAAGATGGGGGACGCGGGATTTTGGCAAATGCTCCACATGGCCGTAATGGCATCCAGAACCTGCATACCCAGCCAGATGGATTGAGTCCCGGGTTCCCCGTCGCTTTTGCGTCCAAGAAAGCCTCCGATGCCGGCGACCATGCGGGTTGCTTCCCGCAGCGTCGGAGGTTTCTCCGGAAGGCTGGGGTTTTTATAAACATAGGTGTGCAGCGCTTTCCACTCCGCCTCTTCAAAGAATACGGTACAGGGCACATCCGGCGTTTCGCGTCCTAACTTGGTCAAATGAAAAATGCGCCATGCTACCACCATATCTATTGCCAAACAAGCTTTGATGTTATCCGCGCTGCCGAACTGCCTTTGTTCCACCTTGCACCCGCTTTTCAATGTCTTGTGATAAACCTCAATTCCCCAACGCCTTGCATACCAGCTTAGCCTTTCAACTGCCTGCTCAAAGACGTTAACTTCAATAGTGGTCAACAACATCCATTCCAACGGTTCTATACCGGCGGGGGCGTCAAGTTCCTGAGCCAATACCGCCCAGATTTTAAATTCCCCGCCCAGCTTAGATTTACGTTGCGGCGCTTTAAGTTTTACCCACCCGAAATGCACTTCCAGACGCGCTTCCCGCGCCGGCTGTTTCCCTCGCCGCGGAATATGGATTGCCTGGATTCCCGCCACGGGCCTTTGCAGCATCGACTCCCACAAAGGCCCCTGCCCGTCCGCCAGAAGGCGATTGCGTTCGGCGCGTACAAGCACTTTCGGCCCGGAAGGGTCGGCGAGCGCCAACTTGAAAAACTCATAAATATCCGCTTCACGGTCTCCCACGCTCACCAGCATCGTCCCAGGGCAGTTCTTTTGCGCCTCAGCGACTTTTTTAAAACTGGTCAGCCATTTGTAACTCTCCTTCTGCTCAATAGGCGACTTATGACACCGGCTCCTCTTGCCGAATTCGGACTGTTTTCTGGCCCAACATTGAACAGCCAAAAGCCCTAACGGCGTCCCCTCCAGATTGAAAGCCATCGTATTGTGTAATTCCAGGCCTGTTACTCCCTCCCTGCTCCTGCCGATCGGTCCCATACCTGTCGTCGAAGGGTGAGCGCTGTAGTTCAAACTTGTGGTATCCTGGACCGCCAGGATTACCTTCTCTTTGCCGACACGATTCAGTGTCGTCTTAAAGTGGGACTCCAGTATCTTGTCCATGTTTACCTCGGGATGGAAAAAAAACCGGTACGCCGCTTTCGTCTTCGCGCGGCTTTGACAGGCCTGCGGTATGTTCGCCTGGGGTCTATCATATAAATCCCTCGCCAAAATCAAAAGACGTTCGCTCACCCGCTTATCACCCAGCCTCGCCATGCCGAATTCTTCCTCCGCCCAGTCCAACGCTTTACACGCCGCCGGGGGTTCTTCCATCGCTTTGGAAAAACTTTCACAAAGTCTTTCACGTGCTTCAGGAATTAAGGGATAGAGGTATACATCCTTTACCCCTTTAGAAAATAACCGGGTCCCATCCTGCCGTCCTCTCCCCTGGCTCCCGCCCACATGTTGCCAATTGGCAGCTCTGTAGCATGTCCCCTTGAACCGTTCCTGCTCCACAAATGTCTCCAACAGGAGAAGTTCCAAACCATACCGCTCCCGCCAATCGCCTGAGAGCCGCTTAACGCACAAGGACAATACATGGGAGGCCAGATGCGGAATATTTACCCATGGCAGAATCAGGAATCTGCTGTTACACGCCACCTTCTCTAAATTCTCCTGCCGGGCCTGTTTGTTCCAGCCAATCCATTCGTCGCGGGCTTTAACGCTCCAGGCAGCGGCGCTGAAAGAAAACCCTCCAAGCCAGCCATGCCGCGGGCTCTTGATTAAATACCGTATTTGGGCTCCGCACAAGGGGCCTGATCCCAGATAGTGATATTGCCCCATCAACTGATTCCATATGCGCGAGGCCTTACTGTCGGCGCTGTTAATTTTTACCAATTCAATGGGCGCCGCCTCCGAGAGCGGGCAGGAGATCGGCTGTGCAACTGCCGCCGCAGGGGAGCCTCTTTTCTTTTGAGACCTGACGGGAGGGCGTTGGGCCGCCGGAGGCAACCGGATAATTCCACGCCTATCCATTTTTAAAAGAACTGTGCGACAACTCATTTCTTTCAATTTTCCGTTTGCACGGCGCCACCCAAGCCGCTCACAAACCTTACGAGACAAAGCCACACGGGAAAGTCCCGGCTCTTTGTCCACCGTTTTCTGTATCCACTCAATGATCTGATCTGTAAACTCTTGGCAACATATAATCATTCACAAAGTGTATTACATGAACGCCCGCCGTGTCCAGCAAAAACTTATGGGACATGATCAGATCCCGATTGGATCCTGCGGGATTCTACCGGAAAAGTCTCTTTTCCGGGCCCGAACGACCCGCAGCCGGGGCTGATAGAGGAAAATTACTGGATAAACTGGAACAATCCCGAGGCCCGTAAACACCTTGCCGCGGTGGTCGGAGAGATAGCGCGTAAATACCCGGTGGACGGGATACATTTCGACTTTGTCCGCTATCCCGCCCGGATGGGGCCTGGTACCCCGGGCGCGGGTTATGACCCGGTTTCTGTAAAGAGTTTCCAGGACGAGACAGGCAGGAAACCAGCGGAACATACAAAAGAGTGGGATGAGTGGCGCGCCAGGCAGATCACGTCGGCCATCAGGGAATGTCGCGGGGAAATAAAAAAGGTCCGGCCCGGAACCCTCGTGTCCGCCGCGGTCCTTGGCGCGTGGAACCTGTCCTATGGCCGGGTATTTTCCGGCTATCGCGGCTGGCTGGAATCCGACCTGCTGGATTTCGTGGTCCTGATGTCCTATTTCAAGGATCCAGTTCAGAACTGGCAGAGCGTGATCAACGCAAGGGAAACCGCTGACAGCAGGCGGATCGTCCTGGGCCTGTACCTGCCTTAGTAGCGGCGCAAAAATAACTTTACATTATATTGTTTAATCTTACCACGCTAACCCTCCCCTCCACTTCGACCTATAGCTGAGATTGTCGTCGTTGTAGATTATCGGCCCCTCTTTCGCTAATAATGGTACTATTGCACTTTATGGAGACATATAGTACAATAATCCCATAATGAGACCCCAACTATACGCTGCCGACGACTTAAGACAATTGCTGCAAGAACAGAAGGTTGCGACCTTGCCCGAGCTCCGCTCGGCTTTGGGCGCCCAAGGTCACATGACCGTATTTCGGAAACTCAAGTCCCTGTCCTATTTGAGCAGCT
>JAZDKP010000311.1:0-2988 GCA_043802925.1 Fibrobacterota bacterium
CCTATCGAGAAATCACGCTAAAAAAACGCGAAAAGGGTGGGGCCATTGTTTAGGTTTCGGTTTAGCCTCTATATTGGGAACCGCTATAAAAAACAAGAAAATCATGCCGGAAGACGGCCGGTCCGGCCTTCGTAGCCAGTAGGCTTACTACGGCGGAGTAGGCCAGAGACGCCGGCCGCCACCTTTGAAGAACGCTTATGATGAAAGCTTTCTGCCATAGGCGGATCCGCCTTTGGCGGAAAGGTGGCCGCCGACCGTGCCAATGGCGCGGCAAGCCTCCGGGTTTACCCCGCGTCGCGCGGGGCGGCGGAAATTCTGGATTGCGGGCATAGCCCGCGTTACCTTGGAACGGTTTATGACTTCACAACTCAGAACGACGATAGCCGAGAGGCAAAAGTCAGAGGTCCGCCGTCTGCCATGCTCCGCCGAAGCGCTACGCCCAGGCGAGTCGTCCGTCGTCCCTGCTTCGCCAGGGCTTTGCAGGGCAGGCTGTCGTCCTTCTGATCAGGGCTGGCCTCTGGCGTCTGGCCTCTGCCAGGCTCCGCCGAAGCGCTACGCCCAGGCGAGGCGTCCGGCTTCAGCCTTCACCCTCCTCGAAGTCATGCTCGTGGTCGGGATCATTGCGATCCTGGCGTTACTGCTGTTCCCGGTGGTGATCCGCGCGGGCGCAAAGGCTAAGGAAAAACAGGCCATGGCGGAGACGCGCGCGATTCTCATGGCCATCAAGGCCTATCGCCAGGAATACGGCAAGTGGCCCGCTCAGTTCCAGGCGGCGGGGGATACCACCTATATTATTTCCAATTACTGCGTGATCCAACCCTTGCTCGGCAGTAACTGGAACGGGTTCAACCCCAAAAACAAAATATTTCTCAACCTGCAGGTCAACATGAATAACAACCCGGATTATGCGGGTAATTACCTCGATCCCTGGGGCATTCCTTATGTGATCTGTATGGATGAAAACGGGGATAATCAATTATCCATTTCCAATAATGTGATCTATTTAGCCTCCAACCAGGTGTTCGGCGCAACTAATATTAATTTGACCGCTAATTGCCTGGTGGATGTCGGTGTCGCCTCGTTGGGCAGCACCCCCAGCGCCCTGCCCTGGAATACCTGGACGGAAATGCAGTGATCTGGAAGAGGACACCAGACGCCAGACGCCTGACACCGGATCGGAGAAGGCGGACGGATGAAGAGGACGCCAGACGCCAGTCCAGAGAAGAGGGAAGACAGCCTGCCTACCGGCCTGTCCCACCGTAGCGGTTGCGCGTTGAGGGAAGCCCTGGTACACAGCAGACTGGAAAAGACAGACGACTCTGTTGTACCCCAACGTGGTGGAAACAAAAAAGTTGACGGGATTTGACTGCCGTGATACATTGTAACGCATTATGAATACATTAACTGTCAGATTGCCGAGTGATCTCCGTTCTGAATTGGAGGACATCAGCCAGGAACAGCGCAAACCCGTCAGCGATCTTGTGCGGGAGTCTATTCGTCGCTATGTGGCGCTCGAAAGATTCCGTGCGCTTCGCAAAAGAGTTCTGCCCTTCGCGGAGGCCCAGGGCTTTGTCGTGGACGAGGATATTTTCAAGGCTGTTTCATGAGAATTGTGCTCGACGCAAATGTTATCATTGCGGCGTTTGCGGCTCGGGGGTTGTGTGAATCAGTGCTGGAACTATGTTTGAACAGTCACGACTTGCTTCTGAGCGAAGCGCTTCTGACTGAAATCCGCGGGAATCTACTTCGGAAAATCAAACTGCCGCCAAGGACCGTGGAGCAGATTGAGCATGTGCTTCGGGAAAACGGGATACTGCTCGTTCCGGAGTTGATTCCCGTCAATGCTTGCCGGGATCCCGGTGATGCGCATGTGCTCGGTTTGGCTGTGGCGGGACAAGCGGAATGCGTGGTGACAGGTGACGACGATCTGCGCGTACTCAAGCGATTCAGGCAGTGTCAAATTAGGAGTCCGCGCGAGTTCTCGATCTTGATTCATCGGACCTGAATATTGCCCGCGAACCACGCGAAAGGAACGCGAAACGAATATTTTATTGGCTGATATTAACGAAAACCAAAGAACGGGTCTTCCGTCTTTGATTAGAGCGTTCCCGCGTTTTTTCATTCGACGTTGGGCGTTCGATAGCTTGCCCTCCGAAGCGCTCGGGCGTAGGAGGGTTGGATGTTCCGCCGTCGCTAAAGCTATGGCGGACAAGTCGATGTTTGCTTCAAAAGTCCGTCCGTCTTCCGCCTTCACCCTCATCGAGCTCCTCGTGGTCATGGTCGTTGCGGCGATCATCATGGCCGTTTCCCTGCCGTCCTTCATCAGCATGGGACGCGGCATCGGCATGCGCACCGCCGTCAATAACGTCCACTCCACGGTGGCCCTGTCGCGCCAATGGGCCATCACGCACCGGGAGGAAATCACGTTTGTGGCTTCGTCCACCGGAATGGTCTATAATATGACCAACGGCGTCTTGTCTGAAGCCGCCAACGACCATGCCTGCTATTACGCGGTCAGTGCAGCCGGCGACATGATTCAGAGCATCACGGACCTTCCGCTGGATGTGAGATTTGAAAGTTTGAACGTAAGCCTGACTTTCAAGACGGATGGAGGGTTGACCATAGGCGGCTCTACAGCGAACGTAGTGCTGATGGACAAGAGAACAGGTATCAAAAAAACCATCTCCATCAACGGCTTGACGGGCGGGATTCGGGTGGAGTGATCTGGAAGAGGACGCCAGATGACAGACGCCTGACACCAGTCCAGAAAAGAGGGAAGCCTGAAGGGGACACCAGATAGGGAGAAAAGGGATGTCGGAGAGGATAAATAGCTTTAAGGATTTAAGAGTTTATAAGGAAGCATGTTGTTTAGATGTAATGATTTTTGAAGAGACAAAGAGATGGCCTCGGGAAGAAAAATACGCATTGATTGATCAAGTCAGGCGGTCATCAAGATCTATCGGGGCGAACATTGCGGAAGCTTGGGCC
>JAZDKP010000312.1:0-3081 GCA_043802925.1 Fibrobacterota bacterium
ATTGCTCACCAGCCCTGACAAATCTTGCGTGTGCGGCTGTTTAAGCGAAGCGGTCATGACTATCTTCAATCCCGGGACAGGGAATTCGGGAAGGGTCCATTCGGCGCCCGGCGCTAAAATTTCTTCATGCCGGACTACCAGACTTTTCATGGTGCGGTCTGGAAAACGAAATGCAAGGTTGTCCCCGGCCGGTCCGCTGGGATAATGATTTTCATCGTAGAGCCAGACCTGCAGGCCGCGCTGTTCCGCGGCTTCAATGGCCGTCTCCAGCGCCTCGGCCCAGTCTTCTTTCAAGTAGCCGGTACGCAGTCCGTCGCGGGCATGGGCCACGAATCCGCCCAGGCCTTTATCGGCCATCTCATGCACCTGCCGTCTGAGTTCATCGGCCTCCAACCGGTGATTCAGGAACCAGAAGGCCACCGGACGAAAGGCCGGCGGCGGATTTTTCAACTGCTCAAAAAAATCGCCAATTGATTTCATTTGATTACTCACAAACATACAACATAAAAGAAAAATGTCAATGAAAAAATCAAAGGAAAAAATCATCACGTAAGAAAGCGGCGGTCAGGCTGACGCAACACAGGTTCCATGATCCAGCGCCCGGTTTTTAATTCGGACGGCATCAGGTCCGCGAGAATGTTCCACGAGGCGAAGCCGGGCGCATAAAGCGGCTCGCCCGTGTCGCCATGGAAATTCTCCGTGAACGAACCTGTCCGCGCCAGCGACTGCGCCAGCACGTGGATGGTCCGGCCGGCCAAATCCGCCGCTTCCCGGCGAAACCCGTACCGGCGCAGGGCGTGAAACATGAAGTAGCAAAGCGGAATCCAGACCGGCCCCTGCCAGTTGGAGTTGGTCAGGCGGCGGTGGTCGCCGAACCGCGGCGGGTTGCCCCATACGGCATTGTTGTAGTACTCGCTGGAACGCGAGAGACTGCGGATGCCGTACGGACTCAGAAAGTGTTTTTCGCTGAGCACGTAGCGTTTCAACATTGCCCGCGCCTGTTTGTTGTCCGGAATACCGGCATACAGTGGAATCAGGTTGGAACAGGTCTGGAACGCGTAATAACCGACCGACTTGTCAAGGTAAAGGTCCTTGTAGTGAAACCGCGGCTCTTGCGCGCACAGGTCGTACGCCGAGTAGGACTCGGCCTTCGCGTACCAGAGGGTTTGCTGAATGGCCGCGCGAAGGTTCTTCGCCTTTTGCAGGAATTCAACCGCGTCTTTTTTCTTTCCGCGCAGACGCGCCAGACCGGATGCCGAGCGGTATTCCAGATAAAGCCAGGCATTGATATCCACCGGAATGATGGTTCCCGGCTGGAAAAAAGTCGTCACGACGTCGTTATCAAACCCGCTCACCACGCTCCCGGTCCAGCGAAAGAGACCATGCGGGGCCCGATAACGCAGTTCATAATAGCGCAGGTATTTGAGCAATTTATCGTATTGGCGTTCAAGCCATGCCGTGTCACCTGTCCTGGATATGTACATCAGGGCGCCCTGCATGACGAAAGGCTGGGCGTGGCAGTCCGACGGAGTGCCGTTGGCGCCATCTTTCGGACTGATCAGAAACGGCGTAAATCCGTCCGTCCGCTGGCAGTACAGCATATTGTCAATGCCGTGGCGCAGGTATTCCGGTTTGCCGGCGCAGGCAAAACGCATGGCCATGTGATGGTGGTCCCAGCAATAGAAAAACCCCGCATAATGCCGGCTGTATGCAACGGCCAGATAGGGAAAGGGAATACCTTTTGTGGGACGCCGCTCAATCCTCGGAAGAATGCTTTCAATGTGTTCGTGGACGAGCTTGTATTCTTTGCTGGGGTGCGTGGACATTTAAATTTTGTTCCTTTCAGAAAACACAACGCGCGGACTCAGTAGAACGGGAAGGCGGGGCGGCTCTTCATCCCGGATTCTTTTATCCAGCACCGTAACGAGGCCCCGCGCGATTTCGGCGAGCGAGTACTCAATTCGCATGACCGGCACGGCATACGGATAAACAATATCGGCAGTGGCCTGACAAACCACCAGCAGTTTTTCGGGCACGCGAATCCCTCTTTCCCGCAGTGCAAGCGCCACCCCCTTCATCAGGATATCATCAAAGACAATCAGTCCATCGGGCCGGACTTGAGCTTTGTCCCATAAAGCGATCATCCCCCTGGCCTGTTCGTATCCCAGCATTTCAATTGAAAGGCGGGGGACCGTTTCATAGTCGGGAACTTGCCAGACGTTCTTCCCGTCAACGGCCAGGCCATTTTCCCGCGCGATGGTCCTGAAGGCCCTTAAATCTCTTTTGCACCCGATCGCATCGCGTGCGGTTCGCAAATAGAATGGGCGGCGGCATCCATGTCGGACGAACAAATCAAATACAATCCGCATGAAGGCGAGGCGGTCAAAGTCCACCGTCGTTTCCCGGAATGGTCCGCCCAACTGGACAAAAGGCATTCTACGCCGTTTCACCATCTGTATGATGGGACCATCCTGCAGGCCGACCCGGATCACCCCGTTGACCCGCCCGATACGGATTTCTTCAACAATCCGTTCCGTAACCGGGGAAACGATCTGCCGGCGAGGTCCGTTCAGACCGTGATGAATCCGGCAATCCCAGCCCTGCCGTCGGCTTTCCTCCTCCATCTTTTCCGCCAGTCCGCGGTAAAAACCGGCCTCATTGCGAAGCAGGCTGGGTCCGACCAGGATCGCAATCATGGGTTTCCCCGCCCGGACGTTAACGAAGGTTCCCCGCCTGGGCGCGCGTTCCAATAATCCGCGCTGTTTCAGCCGCTTCAGGGCACTTTCAATTGACCTGTAATTCACCTGCCAGATCTTTACGAGCTCACGGGAGGAGGGCAAAGGCTGGCCCGCCGCCAGCGCGCCGCTTCTGATCAGCCGTTCCACATGCCTTTCAATTTGCACATGAAAAGGCTCGGTTGTTTGAGTTTTAAACTTAAACCGGAAATGCTTCTGACCAATTGATTTCATTTGATTACCAATTAAACATACAACACAGGTGAAAAATGTCAACAGGAAAAAATCAGAAAAAATTAGAAATAATAACGCGTCAGAACATGGGGACAAAACATATAATTTAAGG
>JAZDKP010000313.1:0-14903 GCA_043802925.1 Fibrobacterota bacterium
ATCCTGATAAATGGGATAAACATTATCCAGCTTTGAGTAACCGTATTCCGTAATGGCACCATTGGCAGTTTTAATGCTTTTTAGACTGCCGAAACCAGGTGCAGGTATGCCACTCGTAATTGTTTGCTCGTAAGTAAATTCCGTAGGAGGCTGCAGATTCTTGCCATCCACGCCTTTTATACAAATGCTTTGTAAAACTCGCTTATTATAGACAGAAACCTCAACGTTTCCGTTTTTAGAAACATTCACAAAATCGGCAATATTATTATAATCAAAATTATAACGGCGAAAATATGCAGTACTTGAATTCAGGTGAAGTTCAACAGCCGAAAGGAACAGTTTCTCGCATGGGTCAATGGAATAATCTGGTTCCGTAGTCAACGGTGTTGGGTCACAATATTCTGAAGGTTCTTTAAATCCATATTCAAAGTCAACATAATCACCAGTACTGGATTTAATTTGTTTCAGACATACTGCTTTCGTTGCCAATAAACTGCCAATAGGAATACCATTACTCCCCAAAGGTTCGCCTGTTATTGGTCCCCAGACCGCATCTACCGGTTCACGATTTTTATATTCATATGTGAAATAATGAATCCCATCATAATGTTCTTTGCGGGCAACAAACCATCGGTCATAAAATTCTTCGGAAGTTGCGTTGAACAAACCAACAACCCCCGCACTTGAGAAGGTTACACCTAAAGCATTGTCGTCGCTTACGCCGTTTTTAACTCTATCACAATCACCGAAAAACATTTTTGTGCCATCCGGCTTAATTATTTCCCATCCGACGATAAGATCACAAGCAGTATTCTTTTTTGATATGACCTTATAGTTTAAATGATCTTTGATGTACAAAACCATATTTGCACCGTACTCCATCGGATAAACACTTCCCATATCGTCTTGATAAAACCATTTATCATCCGCAATATCTTTTGTTCCATTGTGGGCTGCATAAATCTGCTCAATGGCATAACTCCATCCGAGGCCTAAAATACCTGTCGGCGCAACACGATTATCTTGACGTACCTGATTATATATTCCCATATTCGAGTAATCTATTCCGATTTGCATATTGAAACTATTACCGGCAGACAGGGTAAACAAATCTTCGCTAAAGCCAAGATAGCCGTTTTGAGGCGTGATATCACCCTTAGAAAGCACACTATTCTCCATAGTAGTTTTTGATTGCGTAGAAGCATTGCTAACCCGTGGAACAGAACTGCCAGCTATACTTTTAGGCAGAACTCCAGTAGTATTATTATCTTGTCCAAAGCTAAAAATGAAGAAAACCAGAATCATCTGGAAAAGCAAAATCAACTTAGGCAACATAGGATAAACTCCTCCTCTTGACTTTTGCACATAAAGTTAGTGTCGAGATTCTATTTCCATTTTTACTTCAAGACATCGGATGAATTATTAACTTTTCTATAAGTGACGTGATGACTGAGAAGGGAAAGCTTGAAAACCGCAGGTTATCATAATATATGTTCTCAACTCATACCCTGTGCTCTTGACACAGCGTCTTGATTCTATGCTGCTTTTTGCTCCATAAACCGCTTAAAAACCTCATTTCTTTTCAGGGTGAAATATTATTCCAAATAAATTCTCAACGCAAGCAAAAACTTGCAAAATCGTGTACAAAATCAACACGACTTAACTTACGTTACTACAACACGTTATAAAAACACCGCGGTGCGGCTTAACATAACAATTACAGCCTTTTCCAACATTAGACCCGTTTTTCGATGGAATCTATTCATAAAAATATCACGCAATCCGAGTTCCGGAGTATCGGTCGTGTCGCCGCCGGCAACGCGTAGCGTGGAGAACGGGAAGAAAGTGTGGTTTCGATAGACTCAATAACGGAGTCTGAAAAGAAAGCAAAAGGGGTTTATCCAGAAAATTTCTTGTACGCGCAATATCAACGCGCCTTTCCCCTCTACTGCATTCTCTCCCCACGCTTTCGGGAGCCCCGCCTACCCTGCGCCGATTCCTTTTCCTTGACTGAACCTGCGGCATTATTGCAGATTATTTCATACTCGTAAACCTTCCCGAGCCATAAATGCTTTTCAACTCATTCCAATTCCTGGTCTTTTTTGTTTTAGTAACAGGATTTTATTTCATTCTCCCCCACCGCTTCCGGTGGGGCCTGTTGCTTGTTGCGAGCTGCTGGTTCTACATGTCCTTTGTCCCGATTTATATTCTTATTCTCATTTTCACCATTGCGGTCGATTATTCCGCGGGCCGCCTTATGGAACACTGGCCAGACCGCAGGAAAAAAGGGGTGCTCTTTGCCAGTCTTTTTGCCAATATCGGGACCCTGGGCCTTTTCAAATATTACGGTTTCATCAACGGGAACCTCGCCTGGCTGCTCCACCCCCTCGGACTCCAGAGCCCCTTTCCCGAACTCTCGCTTCTCCTGCCCATCGGCCTTTCGTTCCATACGTTTCAGGCCATGAGTTACACTCTTGAGGTATATGCCGGCCGCCAAAAAGCGGAAAAACATCCCGGCCGCTACGCGCTTTACGTCATGTTCTATCCCCAGCTTGTGGCGGGCCCCATCGAACGGCCCGGACACCTGCTTCCCCAGTTCATGGAACGGCATGTCTTTGACTACGACCGCGTCACCTCCGGCTTGCGTCTCATGGCATGGGGGCTGTTTAAAAAGGCGGTCATTGCGGACCGTCTGGCCGTGGTGGTGGATACGGTCTACGGCGCTCCCGACCGGTTCAACAGCCTCAGCCTTGCCGTGGCCACGCTCTTCTTTTCATTCCAGATTTTCTGCGACTTCTCAGGATATTGCGACATGGCCATCGGCGCCGCACGTGTCATGGGATTCCGGTTGGTCAACAACTTCAACCGGCCTTATCATGCGGCATCGGTTGCGGAGTTCTGGAAGCGCTGGCATATTTCGCTGTCCACCTGGTTTCGGGACTACCTTTACATTCCCCTCGGCGGAAATCGCGTCTCCCTGCCGCGCTGGGTGGCGTGCATCGGCATTGTTTTCCTGGTCAGCGGCCTCTGGCATGGCGCCAACTGGTGCTTTGTCATTTGGGGCGGGCTCCATGGCGCTTATCTTATCACGGGACGCCTGGTTCAGCGTTCGGGGTCGCGGTTGGCCCGGCTCCCGGGGGTCCGTCCATGCGGGCCACTTTCGGTCCTTGTCACCTTTTTTCTGGTGACCGCGGCCTGGGTCTTCTTCAGGGCCGGAAACCTTGACACCGCGTTCCTTGTTTTCCGGCAGGGCATTGAAGGAATCCCCCTGCTCTTTAGGCATCTTCTCCAACACCGGTCCGTGTTCGAATATATCGGTGTGTCGCGCTTTGAGCTGGTCCTGTCCGGGTTGCTGATTCTGCTTTTGGAAACGATCCATTTCGTCCAGCCCCGCATCCCTCTCACGCAGATGTTCCTGCGCGCCCCTGCGGTCCTGCGGTGGACGGTTTACGTGGCCGTGGTTCTGTCAATCCTGGTGCTGGGTGTTTTTGAGGACAGGCCCTTCATCTATTTTCAGTTTTAAGATGAAAAAACTTCTTTTAAGAATTCTGCTCCTTTGCGCGCTTATTTATGTTGCGTCCCTACCGCTCGCTTTCCTGATTGACCGGGGATTGCGGAAAAGCGGGTACTCCCCAAATTACCGGGAATGGAACGATATCTATGATGGCCGTATCCAGGCAGATCTTCTCATTCAGGGCTCCTCACGGGCCTGGCTCCATTTTGACCCCCGCCTGCTCGATTCCGCACTCGGTCTGCAAACCTACAATCTGGGCCTTGACGGCTTTGACTTTACCCTGCAGTACGGCCGCTACCAGGTTTACCGGGCGCATAACCGCAAGCCCGCGGTCATCGTGCAGACGCTCGATTATTTGACCTTCCGGAAACCCCGGGACCTCTACATGCTGGAACAATTCATCCCGTACCTTTCGGACCCCCTCCTGAGCAACGCGATTTCGGAATATCGCGGACTGGACGTTCGTGACCGACATATTCCCCTGTTCAAATATCTGCGGAGGCGCAACATGGCCCTGTTGGGGCTCCGGTCGCTCCGGATTGAGACAACGATTGACAACGGGCGTTATAAGGGATTCCAATCCGTGCACCGCGTCTGGGACACCGCGGCTGTGAACGTGACAACCACCTACCCGCCCGGCTTCCGGTTTGAGATAGACTCCGTAAGCGTCCTGCGGTTCCGGTCGTTCCTGGACACGTGCAGGCAGGAAAAAATCCGCGTGGTGCTGGTATACGCGCCTGAATTCAGCGAAGCCGGGCCGCGCGTGGCCAATCGGGACTCCGTGTTCACGCGGTACCGTGAACTTGCGCGCGATTACGGGTGTGAATTTATTGATTATTCACGCGATCCGCTCTGTGCGGACACCGCGCTGTTCTACAACACACAGCATTTGAACGACCGCGGCGCGGCCATTTTCAGCCGCAAGCTGGCGGACGACCTCCAGCGCTACTTCAGTACCATTCACCGTTAGCGGGATAGCTGCCGGCCTTGACTTCACGCACAAAGTCCGCGCATCCGCCGGTCATCTCCTTCCGAAGTTCGCGAAACCGGCGTGCGAATTTGGGCTTGAAGCGTTCGAAGATACCGAGCAGGTCGTTGTACACCAGCACCTGTCCTCCGCAATGGGGGCCCGAACCGATGCCGATGGTGGGGATGGAAAGTTCGGCCGTGATTTTTTGGGCCAACGGTGCGGCAATAAGCTCAAGAACAATTGAAAAGCATCCGGCCCCTGCCAGTTCCGCGGCCTCCCGAGCCAGGCGAGCCGCGTCCTCCGGTTCTTTCCCCTGTACTTTGTATTCCTTGAACGACTGCGGAATCAGGCCGATGTGGCCCATGACCGGGATGCCCTCGGCCACGAGCGCGCGTACGACATCCGGCTGGCAGCCTTCCAGCTTGACCGCCATGGCACCGTCGTTCATAAGCGTCCGTGCGTTGGCGAGGGTCTCCGCCGCCGTACGGTAGGTGTTGATGGGCATGTCGCACAGGAGCGGTGACTTTTTTACGCCCCGGCGCGCGGCCCGGAGATGGTGGGTCATTTCGTCGAGTGTGACGGTATGCGTGTTTTCATACCCCAGCACCGTGACCCCGAGGGAATCGCCCACAAGCAAAAGATCCGCGCCCGCAGCATCCGCGGTTTCCGCGGACGGAAAATCATAGACCGTAATCATGGCCAGTTTTTCACCGGCCGCGGCTTTTTTCCGGAGGGCCGGAAGCCAATCCGGATTCATGCTTTTTTACTGTGGGCCAGGGGTTTGAAGAAGCGCGTTCCCTTGCCACCCCGGTCGAGTTCGCGAAGAATCTCGTCGAGGTCCTCGGCGTTCTTGATAAAGTCGATGTCCGAAGCGTCAATGATGAGCACCGGCGCGTCGGTATAGTTGAAAAAGAAATGGTTATAGGACTCGTTGAGTGAGTTGAGGTACTCGGGGTCGATGCCGGTCTCAAACTTGCGTTTGCGCTGTTTGATGTTCTTAAGCAGCCGCTCTGTGGAGGACTGGAGGTAGATGATGTAGTCGGGTTTGGGGATATTGGTCTCGAGCACGTCGGCCACCATCTCGTAAAGCGAAAGCTCCTCGTCGGAAAGGTTGAGGTTGGCAAAGATACGGTCCTTGGCGAACATGTAGTCCGAAACCGTGCGCTCGTAAAAAAGGTCCTTCTGCGGAATTTCGGTCTGCTGGCGGTACCGTGAAAGCAGGAAAAAGAGCTGCACCTGGAACGCATACTGCCGCTTGTTCCTGTAAAAATTTTCGATAAATGGATTTTCTTCAATCTGTTCGAGGATGGTGCGGGCGTTCAACCGTTCGGCCAGTATCTGGCAGAAGCTGGTCTTGCCCGCGCCGATACAGCCTTCGACTGCGAGGTAATGGATCTGGCTTAAGAAGCCCCCGTCCTTTTTTTTCATAGTTCCCGTATTTTCTGATTCAGGACTTCGGCCGGTGCTTCCACGTAAATTTCAGCGATGGACTTTTGGGCCAGCGGATGGAAGAGTTCGGGTCGGATGTCGAGCAGGGGTTTTAACACAAAGAGACGGTCGAGTATCCACGGGTGGGGTAACACAAGCCCCTTTTCGTTCAGAACAATGAAATCGTAGAGCAGGATGTCGATATCGAGGGTGCGCGGGGCGTTCTTTTGGTCCGGTTTCCGGACCCGCCCGAGTTCCGCTTCGACCGCGTGGAGCCCTTTGAGCAGCGTGTGCGGTTCGAGGTCGGTCATGATTTCGATGGCGCAGTTAATGAAAGCGCCACCCTCGGCGCAGTCCACGGGTTCGGTCTCGTACAGCTTGGACTGGCGGAGCACGGTGCCGAGCCCGCGCTCCTCAATTTGCGCCACGGCCTTACGGATATGGCCGGAACGGTCACCGAGGTTGGAGCCCAAGCCGAGGTAAGCAAGTGACATGAGGTTTTTCCGGCTCTTACGTAAAAGGAAAAAATAGTCCCAAGGGGAATCGAACCCCTGCCTTAGCCTTGAGAGGGCTATGTCCTAACCGCTAGACGATGGGACCCTTAAAAGAACTGCGATAAAATAATTTTCCCCCCAGTTCGAAACAAGGGGAAATGGGGCTGGCCCTGAGCTGGCCCGGACGGAATGGCCGGCCCATGCACATTAATCTCAAAGCATGGAAAGAAACTCATCCGGCGAAACCTTTAATTGCCGGAGAATGTTTCGGAGAATGAAAATAGGTACGCTAATGAAGGGGACGGAGCGCTGACATTAGACGGCAACGGCACTCAAGGGGAAGCTTTCTTCGCCGATAAATTGCGGGGGCTTCCATCCATGCGTGCCCCGAACCTTCTGCCAACCGTAAGACGCCAGGACCTTTCCCAAGGTACCCTGTTTAAGGCACTCTTCAAAGAAAAGCGTCACGGCTTCGAGAAAATTCTTTTTGGCTTCATCAAAGGTTTCCCCGCATGTGCTCAAATCCAAAGAAGGGGTAAAGGCAATAAACATGGCACCCTCTTTAAAATACTGAACCGGCAAGTTTCCTTTAACATGAGCCAAAATCTTTTTCTTTGCGATTTTCATATTTGTCCCCTTCGACAATAAAATAGTCTTTGGTATCTTCAAAATCAAACCCTGGGCGTGTCCCCTGTTTCAGAACGACCAGAAAACATGTAACGGGGTCGGCCAAAAAGGCCTTGGCGCCAAGTCACCGCAGCGTGTTGCTTGGCCTGCTTTCATCCGGTTTTTTATATTCCCTGTCATCATGGCCTCCGAAATTCTTTTTCTATGCCTGGGTCTCACGGGCGGTTTTGTTTCCGGTCTGCTCGGCATCGGAGGCGCATTGATAATAATTCCGCTCTTGCTCTACGCGCCGCCCTGTTTTGGAATCGCTCCCCTGTCCATGCATGAGGTTTCGGGCCTTTCCATGATTCAGGTCTTTTTCGCCGCGCTCTCCGGAAGCGTCCGTCATTGGAAAAACCACACGGTTTCCGTTGGCCTTTTGTGGCGCCTGGGACTCCCGTTTTCTCTCTCCACGATGGCCGGCGCTGTTCTTTCCAGTGCCATCAGCGGGCCGCACCTCACCCTCGTGTTCGGCTGCCTGACCCTGTCCGCGGCATTCCTGATGTTATTTCCAAGGCGGAAGCATCGGGAAAATGACGATACGGACGCGCCGGTTTATTCTCATGCGTGGCTGGAGGTTATGTCGGGGATTTCGATAGGGCTGATTTCAGGACTCGTCGGCGTGGGTGGAGGGTTCATCCTGATACCGCTGATGCTGCACGTCCTGAAAGTCCCGCTGCGCACGGCCGTGGGCACCAGCCTGGCCATTGTTCTGTTCGGTTCCGTCTCCGGGGCCGTTGGAAAAATTGCAACGGACCAAATCGCCTGGCTCCCCGCTCTGGCACTGGTCCTAGGCACCATCCCCGCCGCCCAGGCAGGCGCTCTTGTCAACGCTACCCTGCCCGACCAACGGCTTCGCCAGGCGCTCTTTTGCGTGGTGGTCCTGACCACGCTCCAGGTCTGGTATAAAATTCTCAGTTAAGCGCAGACAACGGCCAAGGGATGCTAATCCTTGAACTTGGCCAAAATGGCGATGAATTCCTGCTCCAGTTCCATGAAAATATCGACGATATCGGGGTCGAAGTGGGCGCCCCGCTCCTCGAGGATGATGGAGCGCGCCTTGTCGTGCGGAATGGCGTTTTTATAGCAGCGCTTGGAAGTGAGCGCATCGTAAACGTCCGCCAGCGCCACAATGCGCGCGGAAAGCGGGACTTCGGAGCCTTTGAGCGGACGGTGGCCCTGGATGTTGAGCGTGGGATGGCCGCCCTCAGCCGGGTAATTGGGATAACCGCTGCCATCCCATTTCTGGTGATGGTTGTAGGCGATTTCCTTGCCCAGCGTAAGGAAGGAACGGAAGGAGAGCTGTTTTTCAATATCGCGCAGGGTGTCGCCACCGTAGATGGAATGGTATTTCATCAATTCGAATTCGTCGGGAGTAAGCTTGCCGGGCTTTTTCAGCACACGGTCCTCGATGCCCACCTTGCCGATATCGTGCAGAGGCGCGGAAATGAAGATTTCATCCACATAAGTATCAGTGATATAATGACGGTACTTGGGGCTTTGCCCGAGCCCCTTGGCGATGAGCCGCGAGTAATGCGCCATGCGGATGACGTGGTTGCCGGTCTCGGGGTCGCGGTATTCCGTGATTTTTGAAAGCCCGAGGATGGAGACTTTCTGGAGTTCGTCGCGTTCGCGCGTGCGCTCGCTGATTTCCTTTTCGAGCGTATCGTTGTAATTGGTGAGCACCTCTTCAAACTTTTTCTTTTCCGTGATGTCAATAATCGTGCCCTGGATGCGGACGCCGGTGGGCGTGTCAAGGTGGCGGCTGGAGAGCCGTCCCCACCACTCTTTGTCGCCCGCGTTGCGGAACTTGAGCTCAATGCTGGTAATCATCTTTTCCTTGCGGATGATTTCCAGGAATTCCTCGCGCTGCGACGCGGAGCTCCAGAAACGCTGCGGCAGAAATTCGTCGCTGACAAGGGCCTCGGGGCTGGTGCCGAGCATGTCGGCGAACGCCTGGTTAACATAAGCGACTTCGCCCATCCCCAGGCCCGGCGTGGCAATGAAGATGCCGGTGAGTGAATTGTCGAGAATGGCGCGTTCGTTAAATTCGGACTTGTTGACCGTGAAAAGGTAGATGGAAAGGCGGACGCCGACCATGCAGAGGGCCGAAATGAGAAAAATGACAATGAAAATCTGCAGGGGCTGAAAAAACTCGAAAAGGCCGGCCACCACGACCACCCCCATCTGCAGCACAAGCGAAATCACGCCTGAAAGCGCGGAGATTCGAAAAGATAATTCTTTTGACATAATAGATAAGGATTGATAATAATATAGAATAAGCGCCAAGCGCTAGTCAAACACTCCGGGCATGGCAAGTCCACAGTGCGGACAGCGGCCGTCCGGCAGCAGATTGGAGGACGATACGGAACAGCCGTGCCGCTGGATGAGCCGCGTGCGGCAGTCCGGGCAGCGCGTGCTCTCCCCCTCTTCCCCGGGCACGTTCCCGGTGTAGACAAAACGGAGCCCCTCTTCCCGGCCGATGTCGCACGCCCGGCGGAGCAAGGCCACAGGCGTGGGGTCGCGGTCGGTCATGCGGTACTGCGGATGGAACCGGGACAGATGCCAGGGGAGGTCAACAGAGACCGATGCAAGGAAGCGGGCAATGGCCCGGAACTCGGCCTCCGAATCGTTCATCGAAGGCACCAGCAGCGTGGTCACCTCAAGCCAGACCCCGGCCGCATGCAAAACGCGGATGTTTTCGAGCACCGGGCCGAGCGCGCCGCCCATCACCTTCCGGTAGGTCGCCTCTGAAAAACATTTAAGATCCACGTTGACCGCATCGAGAAAGGAAGCGGCCGCCTGGCACGCGGCCGGGCTCATAAACCCGTTGGTCACAAAGACGTTCCGCAGTCCCTGTAAGCGGGCGAGCCGCGCCGTGTCTTCCGCGAACTCGAAAAAGACCGTGGGCTCGGAATAGGTGAAGGAAATCGAGCGCGCTCCGCTCCGGACCGCCTGTGCCACCAGCGCCTCCGGGCCGATTTGGCGGGAAGGAATGGTAAACCCGTTGGCCTGCGACAGGGAAGCATTTTGGCAGAACGCGCAATGAAAATTGCAGCCGCGTGCCGCGTATGAATAGGTGGTGCTGCCAGGCAGAAAATGTAAAAGGGGTTTCTTTTCAACCGGGTCGAGGGCCAGCGCGGCCATTTCGCCGTAGTTTTCGGAGTAAAGAACCCCGTCCCGGTTGCGGCGCACCGCGCAGCGGCCGGTCCGTCCCTCTGGAATGACGCAACCGTGCGCGCACAGGCCGCACCGGACCCGTCCCCTGCCGGCCATCTGCCAGAAACGGGCCTGCTCCACCTTGGGCGCCTCTACTCGAGCTTGTTCAGGAATTCAGCGACCGAGCCGGAGGTATGCAGGTCAATCATGAGGTTGAAGATGTCGTCCCGACTGATGACCTCCGGCAACGGAGCGCCCTTTTTTAGCCCTTTTTTGGATACGCGGCGCGGCATGAACATGACCACCCCCGACATCTTTTTCTGCTTATGCCGGCTGACCCGCTCAAGCAGCGCGTGGATGCCCTTGAGCTGCCGGGAACGGGCCAAGTCATCGATTTCGCTCCGGCTCACCTGATAGGTCGTGTTAAGATAATGCAGCAAGACCGCGCCACAGCCCGGACAATTGAGCAGGAGCACGGCATGCGTGTTTTTAAGGGCCAGGGTGTGGCGCTGGCGGCAGGAGGGGCATGAGAGTTCGAGCGCTGTCATGCCTTGTCCGTTGCGCTGCCCGCGGCTTTGGAAACCGAATCACCACCCGCTTTCGGCTTGGAATCCGAAGATCCGGTTGACGCACCCGCAGTGCCGGAGCTTGCGGTATCGCTCTGCGCCTTCTTTTTATAATCGCCGGACCGGTAGTCCGTACTGTAAAAGCCGCTCCCTTTGAACAGGAACCCGGCCCCGCCCCCGATGGCGCGCATGACCGCTCCTCCGCACGTCTTGTCCGGGCATACCGTGACCGGCGCCTCGGTGATTTTCTGCCATCGTTCAAATGATTGATGGCATTTATCACAGACATATTCATAGGTGGGCATGGATGGCGTTCTCCTGTTGCGTCCGGTTTCTTTGACGCTTAAAATATAATTCATCGGGGATGTGAGTAAATGATGGAAGCGTTGATTTGTTGAATATCGATAATATAATTTTTATCAAAACCCTTTTAAAACCAGGACTTCAAGTTTTAAGGAAATCCTTAATTATGTTGAAACCCACCCTTTTTCCCGCCATCCTCCTGCTATCCGCCGGTTGCCTTTTTGCGCAAACCCCGGCGGCCACGCCCGTTGCGGTGCAGCCCGAAACCGCCCCGGTCTACCAGGCCCCGCCGGCCGTGGACCCCGCCGTGGCCGCAGACCCGCTTTATGTAAGGGCCCGGCGCGCGGACGCGCTTTTTAAATACCACCCGGATCGCGCCTACGGCACCCTCGATGTCACCACCTCCACCCCGGATGCCGCCTTTTACCTGGGGCCCTGGTACGTGGACCGCACCCCTATCGCCAACCTCAAGCTTTACGCCGGAAATTTTGAGTACCGCACGCGCCTCCGGGGCTACCAAGAGGTCACCGGAGCCGTGACCCTCCAACCCAACGAAAAAGCAGCCCTGAACCTGAGCAACCCTAAAAAAAAGGGGGGCGTTCTCATCAAAACAACCCCGGAAGGTGTTCAGGTCAGCCTCGGCAACAAACCCTTCGGCACCACCAACGCCGGCGGACTCCAAATCACCGACCTCAGCGCCGGCACCTACACGGTCAAGCTTGCCAGGGCCGGTTTCCAGACGCAGGAGCGCACGCTCAAAGTTATCGACGGTGAAAAAAACGGCATCTCCGCCTGGCTTTCCGAAAACTACGGCAGTCTCCGCGTCGAATGTCCGATCCCTGAAACCCCGAGCTTTGTCTACGCCAATAACATCTATTGGGGACGCACCCCCATCACCCTCGACCATCTCCGGCCCGGAAAAACAGTGGTCCGCGTCGAACAGGAAAACTACGCCCCCTTCCTAAAAACCCTCATCGTCAAGTCCGATGAGGTCACCTCGGTCACCGCGACCCTTCAGAAAGACCGCAGCTACACCAACATCAGCCCTTATGGCAAACTCGAGGGCTCCTGGGGAGACAAGGACGGCGACGGTATTCCCAACGACCTCGACAAGTGTCCTGAAGACCCCGAGGACTTGGACGGGTTTCAGGAGAACGACGGATGCCCGGACGCCGATAACGACTACGACGGCCTTTCCGACATCAAAGAGAAGGACAACAAATACCGCGACATGGCCGAAGACGTTGACGGTTTCCAGGACAACGACGGCGTCCCGGACTTTGACAACGACAGTGACAACATCCCCGATTCCGTGGACCTCTGCCCCGGCACGCCTGAAGACCGCGACGGGTTCGAAGAGCTGGATGGCTGTCCGGACCTTGATAACGATGCGGACGGAGTGCCCGACAGCGCGGATATTGCACCCATGGACCCCGAGGACAAGGACGGGTTTCAGGATACGGATGGCGCCCCGGATCTGGACAACGACAATGATGGCATCAAGGATTATATGGATGCCTGTTCCAAAGAAGCGGAAATCTACAACAACTTCCAGGACGACGACGGCTGCCCGGACGAGAAAATCGCTGAACCGCGCATGGGCACACTGGCGCTCATGGTCTACGACCCCAAGTCCCCGGACTTGCCGCTGGCTTTCTTTGACCAGCTCGATTCAGTTTACAACGCCCTGATCGCCTACCCCAACGCGCTCATCGAAATCAAAGTCCATTCCGACAACCGCGGAAAACCCTCCAACAAGATTGCCCAGACTGAGGAGCGGGCACAGATTATCCGACGCTACCTCGGCTACCGTCAACGGGTGCCTGCCTATCGCTACCAGGTCATGAGCCTCGGCGGCAGTGACCCCATTGCAAGCAACACCAGCCAGGAAGGCCGTGACCGCAACACGCGTCTCGAGTTAAAGCGCGTAAAATAGATTTGGCTGTTTTTTATCAGGCCTTTGACTTCTTGACAACGGCCGCAGTGTCGCGGGCAATCATGAGCTCTTCGTTGGTCCGGATGACCAGCACCTGGGTGGGGCCGCTGCTAATGCATTCCGCGCTCTTTACGTTCAGTGTTTCATCAACTTTGATACCGAGAAAATCGAGGTTGTCGCAAACCAACGTGCGGACCTGGACCGCGTTTTCACCGATACCTCCGGTGAAGACCAAAGCATCAACACCTCCGAGCGCGGCCGCAAAGGAACCGATATATTTTTTTACACGATAGCAAAAGACGTCGATAGCAAGTTTGTGCTGCTTGCTCCCCTTGTTCGCTTCAATCATGATTTCGCGCAGGTCGTTGCTGGTCTGTGAAAGCCCGAGAAGGCCGCTCTGCTTGTTCATGAGGTTGTCGATTTCCTTAAGCGAAAGCCCTTCGGTCTCCATGAGGTAGGGAATGATGGCAGGGTCGATGTCGCCGCAGCGGGTGCCCATGACCAGTCCTTCGAGCGGGGTGAACCCCATGGACGTGTCGATGGAAATGCCGTGGTCGACCGCGGCCACACTGGAACCGTTACCGAGGTGGCACGTGATGATTTTGGTCTGCTCGATGGGCCTGCCCAGGATGGCCGCGGCGCGGTACGAAACGAACTTGTGCGACGTGCCATGGAACCCGTAGCGGCGGATGCCGAACTTGGTATACACCGTATAGGGCAGGCCGTAGATGTAGGACTTTTCCGGCATGCGGTTATGGAAGGCCGTGTCAAAGACCGCGACCTGGGGGATGCCGGGCAGGAGCGTCTTGCAGACCTCAATGCCCTTGAGGTTGTGCGGATTGTGGAGCGGTGCAAACTTGCAATATTCGCGGATGCTCGCCTCAACCGCGGCGTCAATGATGACCGAACCTGAAAATTTTTCACCCCCGTGCACCACGCGATGGCCGATCCCGTCGATTTCCGCCTTGTCCTTGATGACCCCGCGGTCGGGAGACAGGAGGAGGCCAATGATGCGTTCGATGGCCTTTTCGTGGTTCAACACTTCTTCCGTCTGTTTGAGCTTCTCCTGGCCCGCGGCCTCGTAGGTAAGGATAGCTTGGGACGAGCCGATTTTCTCGATTCCGCCCTTGGCAAAGAGCTTTTCCGCCACGGCCTCCATGAACTGGAACTTGATGGAAGAGCTGCCGTTGTTGAGCACGAGTATTTTCATGGGGAGGTCCTTAAATATTGATGGGAAAGTCGTTTTAGCTGGCAGTAAAATTGTTTTTCCGCGGGATTGAGTCAAGCCTCTTATCGGGCGCCACTGTTGGCCACTGTTTGCCTCTTTTGTCCGGCCGATGTGAATATATTATTTTAACTTGGTATTGTCCCTCTAAAACTCCGCATTCCCCGGCGTGCGCGGGAACGGGATGACGTCGCGGATATTTTCCATGCCGGTCAGAAACTGCACCGCGCGCTCAAACCCCAGGCCAAAGCCCGAATGCGGCACCGTACCATACTTCCGCAAGTCCAGGTACCAACCGTAGTCCTGTTCTTTCAGTCCCTGCGCGCGAATCTTTTCCAGCAGCACGTCGTACCGTTCCTCACGCTGGCTTCCGCCGATGATTTCGCCGATGCGCGGCACCAGCACGTCCATGGCGCGCACCGTTTTGCCGTCCTCGTTTGCCCGCATGTAAAAGGCCTTGATTTCCCGCGGGTAGTCAGTGAGAATGACAGGGCGCATGAACTTTTTCTCGGTGAGGTAGCGCTCGTGTTCGGACTGGAGGTCCGCGCCCCATTTTACAGGATAATGGAACGTTGCCGGGGCCGCTTCGAGAATTTTGATTGCCTCGGTATAGGTGAGCCGCTCAAAGGGGGATGTGACGAT
>JAZDKP010000314.1:0-18026 GCA_043802925.1 Fibrobacterota bacterium
CGGACAGCCTGTGGTGTTCAGCCACGGCTGGCCGTTGAGCGCGGACGCATGGGAAGACCAGATGGTGTTTCTGGGCGCCCGCGGATACCGTTGCATCGCCCATGACCGTCGCGGCCATGGCCGCTCGAGCCAACCCTGGAATGGCAACGAAATGGACACCTACGCTGACGACCTCGCGGCGCTCGTGGAAAAGCTCAACCTGAAGAACGCGATCCATGTCGGGCACTCCATGGGTGGCGGTGAAGTCGCCCGTTATGTCGGCCGTCACGGCACTCAACGTGTAGCCAAGGCCGTGCTGATTGGCGCAGTGACGCCGCTGATGCTGAAGACGTCTGCTAATCCCGGCGGGTTGCCCATTGACGCGTTCGACAAAATCCGCGCCGGCGTGCTCGCGGATCGTTCGCAATTCTTCAAGGATCTCAGCATGCCCTTCTATGGCGCCAACAGACTAAACTCCAATGTATCGCAAGGCCTGCGGGACTCGTTCTGGCTGCAAGGGATGCGGGCCGGACTTAAACCCGTCATGGATTCTATTAAGGCCTTTTCCGAGACGGACTTTACCGAAGATCTCAAGAAGTTCAATGTCCCGACGCTTATCATGCATGGCGACGACGACCAGATAGTGCCGATTGGCGCCTCGGCCAAGCTCTCATCCCAGATCGTCAAAGGGGCCACTCTGAAAGTCTATCCGGGTTTGTCGCACGGCTTGTGCTCTACCCATAAGGACCGGATCAACACTGACCTGCTCGCATTTTTCCAGGCCTGACGGCGCTTGCCTTTTTCACTGAAGTGTCCTTATGCGATAGCTGAAGGAGGGGCCTTTATGAACGACATGGAAAGACGATGCAATTCCCGCAAAGTGGTGATTGTCGGCGCCGGTGACGTGGGGGCATCTTTTGCCTACGCGCTTCTTCAGAGCGGAACAGCGGAAAGCATTGTGTTGATTGATGCGCGGCCGGAACAAGCCGAAGGTCAAGCGCTTGATCTGGCACATGGCCTTCCTTTTGTACCTACAACGGTTATGCGCGCCGGTTCGCCCGACGATTATGCCGACGCAGCGGTCATTGTAATAACCGCAGGGGCCAAGCAAAAGCCGGGGGAGTCCCGCCTCAACCTCCTGAAACGCAACGCCCACATCATGGGGCAGATCGTGGACGAGATCACTTCCCGTGAATCGCAAGCGGTTATTGTCGTCACCTCAAATCCGGTGGACGTGCTCACTTACGCTGCGCTGAAAAGAACGGGTTGGCCTCGAAACCGCATCCTGGGCTCGGGTACCGTGCTGGACAGTGCCAGATTCAGGCACCTGCTCAGCCTGCATTGCGGCGTGGATGTCCGAAGCGTCCATGCATACATCCTGGGCGAGCACGGTGACACCGAGGTCCCGGCCTGGTCCATGACCCATCTTGCCGGGATGTCGATGGACGACTATTGCCCGGCGTGCCACAAATGCGGCGACTGGAACCAGGAACGGAACCGGATTGTCACCGAAGTGCGGGATTCGGCCTATCATATCATCGATGCCAAAGGTTCCACCTGCTATGCTATCGGGCTGGCGTTAGTGCGCATCGTTGGAGCCATCCTCCGCAACGAACACAGCGTACTGAGTGTCTCGACGTTGCTGGACGGGGAATATGGATTGAAGGATGTGTGTCTTAGCGTCCCTTGCATCGTTTCCCAGACAGGAATCGAAAGAATCATAGAGGGGAAATTGACAGGCGAAGAGCTGTTGGCGCTTCATGCTTCAGCATCGGTGATTAAAGAAAGGCTAATGGAACTTACAACCATCACGGAATGAATTTGTGGGGAAACTCAGTACTGTCCTGTTACCAGCATGACCAGTGTGCAGGCCTCAAGGTAATGAATGCCCGCGTTCCGTGCCGCGGTTTCCATTTTTTCGTTCTCAGACCCTGGATTGGAGATGATTCGTTTGGGCCGGAGGGCGATTACTTCCGCAATCAGGGGTTCCAATACTGCGGGGCCCACATATAGGGTGACGGTATCCACAGGCCCCCGGACGTTGGCCAGTCGGGGAATGACTTTTACTCCTTCGATTTTATCCAGGTTCGGGTGGATCGGTATCACGGTATGACCGTGGGCTTTGAGCGCCATCAAGGCCTTGTGGGAATAGCGTTCGGGTTTGTCGCTTGCGCCCAGCACGACCACGGTTTCATTCATCATGCCTTTTGCATTGCCTCGAGTTCGATGTTGGCCTGCCGCAGCCGTTCGGCAAGCATTTTTGCGAGCCGCTCAAAGACCTTGGCCGCGGTTTTGGGGTGCGCCATCGAAAAAGCGTCATAATCCCCGCGTGCAAGGACATACAGCGCGGTCTCTTCCGCGGCCAAGGCGTCGGCCGAACGCGCGGCCGTGTCGAGAAAAGACATGTCGCCGAAAAAGTCGCCGCGGCCGAAAGTGGCCAGGTGGTGCGACGGCCCTGCGGAAACCGGGAGCGTCACCCGGATGCTGCCTTTCCGGATGAAATAGACCTCGGTGCCTGCTTCGTCCTTGCCGAAAACCTTTGCACCGGCCGGGAGGAGCTTTTCCTTCATCACCCCTTGAAGCTGTTCGAGTGAATCGTTTGACAGACCTGCGAAAAATGGAATTTGGTGCAAAGAGAGCAGCCGGTCCTGTCCGATGCCGGCCACGGTATGGCCCATCAGTATTTCCTCTTCAGCCCATTCGAGCGCGGAGTCGAGTGAATCAAAGAAGCGCACCTCGTCGCGTTCCGTTGAAAACCCCACGTCCATCAGGTAGCGCCGGATGGAGCCCGCACCCGTCCCGCTTTCGGGGATTGCGGCAAAGGCGAGGCGGCCGTTGCCGTCGATAATACGGCCTTCGAGCTGGTGCAGCACGTAGGCCGCGGTGTAGTCCAACGCCTGCACGCGACGCATATCGAGGATGACGGTCCGGGCCCCGGCGAGCTGGGGTTCGATTTCCTGCATCATCTGGTCCGTGGTCCCGAAGAAAAGTTGGCCCTGCAGCTCAAAGACGCGGGTGGTCTGTCCTTTGTCGAGGAGCCGCTGCATTTCGGTCGGGAGGCGTCTTTTTTTGGAGAATATCTGCGCGCCGGTGAGACGACGGCGGATAACGGGCCGCCGTATCTGGTCGCGAAGGAAAAGGATGATGGACATGGCAATGCCCACGAGCGCGGCCCAGATGAGGCTCAGCGTGACAGCGGAGAGCACCACCGCAAGAATGACCACGAAATCAAGCGCCGTGCTTTTCTGGGCGGCCAGGCGAAAGGCGCGTTTGTCGACCATACGGACCGCCACCACGAGCAGGATGCCCGCAAGCGACGCCACGGGTATCCAGGCAATGAGCGAGCCCAGCACCAGAAGCGCCAGCAGCGCGAAAACACCCTCCAGAAAACCGGAGCGCGCGGTGGCCCCGCCGCTCGTGACGTTTACCAGCGTGGCGCCCATGGTGCCCGCGCCCGGCACGCCGCCCAGAAGGCCCGCAACGAGGTTGCCAAAGCCCTGCCCGACCAGTTCGCGGTTGGAGTCGTTGCGGGAGCGGGTGAGCGCGTTGAGCACCAGGCAGGTTTTGAGCGTGTCCACGGAAAGGAGCGCGGCCAATGTGAGCGCGGGAACGGCCAGGGAAAGAAGCAGTGCCGGTGAAATTCCCGCGAGGCTGCTCCAGAGCCCGGTTACGTAGGAGTAAGGGCTCATGCCGTTCCCGCCGATGGTGCCGATGACAAAGTGGTTTTCCACGAGCGTGCGCAGCGCGGGATTCCAGAGGGCCAGGAGGAAATAGGCGCCCAGCCCTGCGGCCAGGGCCACGATGGCGGCCGGAATCTTTTTTGTAACACGCGGTGTGAGCAGCATGGCCAGAATGGTGGTCCCGCCCACCAGAAGGCTCTGCCAGACCCAGTCCTGGGGCGTGCTCAGTGCGGCGAGGAACTTGACTCCTTTGGCGGCCCCAACGAATTTCGGGAACTGCGCGGTAAAGATAAGCACCCCCACGCCGGAGAGATATCCTGCGACCACGGGAAAGGGAATGTACTTTATGAATCGGCCGCCTTTGAGCAGACCGGCCGCAATCTGGACAAGTCCGGCCATGAGCGCCACCAGGGTGAGCAGCAGCGGAACTTGCGCTGGGTTTGCGCCCTGCGCTAGTGTTTCTCCGACAAAAACGGCCAGAACCGCGGCCGCAGGCGCGCAGGGGGCCGAGATGAGACGGCGCGTACCCCCGATGAGCGGGACGGTGAGTCCCAGGGCCACGGTACCGAGGATGCCGGCCAATGCGCCCAGACCTGCAAAGTCAGGGCCGATGGCGGAGAAAATGACCAGGCCGAAAGCGATGGCCGAGGGAAGGGCCACGAGCATGGACGCAAGGCCGCCAAAGAGGTCGCCGGAGAGCGTCCTGGAATCTGCGGAACGGAGCGGCGCCGGGGAGGTGCTCATGGACGCGGCTATATTTTACAACCCGTTGGCCGAGAAGCCCGCGCCTGTGCCCTTGCCCGAAAGGCGGAAGAGCGTGCCCGCGGCATAACAGGTGGTCCGCGTGGTCACGTAATCCAACCCGGTGCCGCCAAAGATGCCTGCGTTGCCCTCCTCGTCCTCGCCACGGAAACCACCGTCCGCGGCCTTGTCGCCCGTGCCTTGGACCTGCAGGTCGAGCAGATGCTTTTTCAGGTGCTTCAAGACCCACCCGGACCAGTCCTGCCCGGCTTCCTTGCCGATATCGAGGATGTTGTTGGCCTGGATGGGAAATGCGCAATAAGGACGGACGGAAGGCGCGGTTTTCATAATCCATTTGGCGTAGCGAACCATGGCGTCGAGGTGGCGTTTTATTTTAGCGGCGCGGTATGCTGCAATGACCACCACCATCATGGCGTCGTCGTTCCAAAGCTGGAAACGGGCGTTGCCCTTGCCGATGCCGTCGTGCTGGTTGAAACGGGGCTGGGGCTTCATGTCCTTGGTGAGTTCGGGGTAGGTATAAAAGGAGCCGTCCGGCTGCTGGCATTCGAGGATGCGGTCCGCGGCCCAGAGCACGGGCGTCAGGTATCGTTCGTCCCCGGTGCGGCAATACATGTGCCAGAGTGGGATGGCGATGGCCTGCGCAATGCAGGCGCTGGAACCCGTCTTGGCGTAGTCCACGGACTCGACGCCGTCCTTGATGCAGGCCCAACCGGTAAAACCCTGGATGGGCGAGAAGGTGCGCAGGAGGTAATCGCAGAAGGCCTGGCCCCGGCGCAGATATTCGGGGTCGCCGGTGACTTTTTCGAGCATCAGGAAACCGGAAGCGGCCTGTGCGCCGTCGAGCGTGCCGCCGCGATAGTCCACCGGCGTGTGCTCGCGGATCATGCCGTGCACCAACGGGAAGCGGGAGTCCATGCTTTGCATGGAAGCGAGCTGGTTGGCCGCGAGTTTTGCGGAATCGAGGTAGCGTTTGTCGCCTGAAAGCTTGTAGGCCTCGGTGGTGACAAAAATGCCGCGGCCCAGCGTCCAGTTGATGCCGGGCACGTGTTTTTTATCCGGAATATAGTAATAATAAAGAAAACGGCCCCGGTCCGCGTTCCAGTCGGGCCGGTGTTCGCCGAGCTGGGAATTGACAAACCAATCCGCGGCCTTGAACGCGCAATCCAGATACTTCTTTTTATCTGCAGCGGAAATGGATGCCATGGAAGAACTCCCTTTAAAAAAAGTGGGCGGTTTACGCCACCTTTTCGGGACACTGCTGGTGCGCGAGCAGTTCCTCCTCCGAATTGTAGATGGCGATGATGGAATCGAGGTTGGCGATTTTGATGACATCGTTGACATCGCGGTTGGGTTCGAGCAGGCAGATGTCGCCTTTGCTGTTTTTAATCTTTTTGACGTTCTTGACAAGGATGCTCAGGGCCCCGCTGTAGATGTAGGAAATTTGTTCGAAGCGGAGCGCGATGAAAAAATTTTTCTGGGTGATGAGGCCATCGATAAAGATGTCGAGTTCCTGCAGGTCGGCCAGGACCATGAAATCATCGGAAATCTGGACCACCAGGTATTTGCCGAGTTTGTGTTTGTTGCAGATCATAATCACTGGAGGTAATATAATTAAACGGCCTAAACCGTATGCACGGACTTTAATTCCGGGTACCGGACATCGGGATACCCCTGGCTCCGGAGCGCGTCGCGGAGCGTGCCGGTCTGTTCGGGTTCGCCATGGACCAGAAAGATGTGCTTGAGCCGGGACGGCGGCGTGGCCTTGACGTATTCGAGGATGTCGCGGCGGTCGCCGTGCGCGCTGAAGTTGTCCATGATTTTTATTTTGCAACGGACCGTGTGCTCTTCGCCGAGGATTTTCACGTTCCTTTCGTTGTCCATGATTTTGCGCGCCAGGGTGTGCTGGGCCGCATAGCCGATGAAGAGCAGCATGGTATTGGGGTTGTGGACATTGTTGCGCAGGTGGTGCAAAATACGGCCGCCTTCGCACATGCCAGAGGCCGAAATGATGATATGCGGATAAGTGATGTCGTTGAGTTTTTTGGACTCGTCGCGGTCGCGGACATAGGTGAGACGGCGGAAGGAGAAGGGGTCTTCGTGGTTTTTGAGGAATATCCGTTCGGCCTCGCGGTCGAGTACCTCGGCATGGGCGCGGTATATTTCGGTGGCGTTACAGGCGAGGGGGCTGTCGACGTAAATGGGCACCTCGGGGATTCGGTCCTGGTCAAAGAGCTTGTGCAGTATGTAGACCAGGGTCTGTGTACGGCCGATGGCAAAGGCCGGGATGAGTAGCTTGCCGCCGTAAGCCACGGTGTCGCGGATGGTCTTGGACAGTTCCTCTTCGACCTCGTCGAAAGGGCCGTGCAGGCGGCCGCCGTAGGTGCTTTCAATGATAAGTGCGTCGAGGTCGGTCAGGACGACCGGATCGCGCGTGATGGGCATCCCTGCGCGGCCGATGTCCCCGGAATAACCCAGCCGCAGGTTCCGTCCTTTTTCCGTGATTTCGAGCAGGACGCCCGCGGAACCGAGGATATGGCCTGCGTCGGAAAAAGTGGCCGTGACATCCGGGACGGGCGTAAAGGCCTTGTTATATTCGACCTCCACAAAGTTTTCCATGGCGGCCTCGGCCTCCGCAATGGTATACAGCGGCCGCGCCGGCGGCAGGTCCTGCTTTTTCCGGATCTTGTTGACCCATTCGATATCGTGCGCCTGCAGGTGGGCGCTGTCGCGGAGCATGAGCTTGCAAAGCTCCACGGTGACGGGCGTGGCGTAAATCCGGCCCGTAAACCCCTGTTTGATGAGGTTGGGCAGGTTGCCGCTATGGTCCATGTGCGCGTGCGAGAGCACGACCGCGTCGATTTCGGAGGGGCGGAAGGGAAAATTGATGTTGCGCTCAAAGGCTTCCTGCCGTCGGCCCTGGTAGAGGCCGCAGTCGAGCAGGAGTTTTTTACCGTTGACGTTGACGAGATGCTGAGAGCCTGTGACGGTCTGGGCCGCGCCGCAAAATTGAATTTCCATTACAGACCGAGGGCCTTGCTGACTTCGTTTTCGTTCAGCACGTGGGCCACAATTTCGTTGGCGTTGATGACGCGGAATGTCACGCCCTTGTCCTGGCAGCGCTGGGAGAGGGCGAGCAGCTGGCCCACGCTGATGGAATCGAACACAAACGTTTCCTGAAGGTCGAGGGTGATGTTCCGGGCGCCCCGGTTGATGGCGTCGTTGACCGTGTCGGCGAGGGCGTCGGTTTCGGCGCCGTCCACGAACGCGCCCGTGACCTGGATGGTATGGTGATACCCTGCGGCGGACGAGGAAAACGTGATGGAGGGGCGTGACGGTTCAGCGGTCTCGGTGATGTCGGCGGCGGCGCCTTGTTCGCCGTGGATGGCCGCGATTTCGTCCTCGGAATGGTAGAGGGTGAAGCGGCCCACGATGTTGACCATGCTCAGGATTTTAAGCACCTTTTCGGGCACGTTGACGAGGTAGAGCTTTCCGCCCGCGCCGTCGACGGTGCGGAGAATTTTAACAAGCCGGTTAATGGCCGCGCTCGGGAATTTAACCACGGCCTTCATGTCGAGGACGATGTGGTGTGAGCGGGTCTGGACGTATTCTTGGATGAGGTCCTCAGTGATATTGTCGAGGTCAAAATCGAAATTACCCGTATGGCGGACGATGAGGGCGTTGCCAACGGATTTTGTGATAATCTTCAAATCTTTCATGCTGTTTCCCTTCTTAGACGGCTCACAACTATAATATTCAATTTATCCGCGTGCGGGGCAAAGGAAAAATCAATCCCGCTTCAGCTGTTTGCTGGCGCCCAGGGGTGTGGGAAAGTTACGCACGGTCAGGTAAGAGGAAATGACCATGGTCAGGATGGTAATCATCTGGACAAGCTGGGAGGTGCGTTCCCCGATGAGGCGGACCTCGAAGGCCATGATCGCGAAGATGAAGGAGAACTCGCTGGCCTGGCTCAGACGGACGCTCATTTCGCGGGAAAATTCCGCGGCCTCGCCGTGCGCCGAAAAGAGCCGGCGGTAGACGAAGGTTTTGACCGCGATAATCAGCACACTCAGGATGAGCGCGGGGACCAGGATGGTCTGCGCCACGAACAGGTTGATTTTGGCGCCGAGAACGAAGAAAAAGAGCACGAGGAAGAAGTCACGGAAGAACTTGAGGCCTTCGGAGAGGAAGAAGGAGATGGGATTGCGCGCCAGTGCGACGCCGGCCAGGAAGGCGCCGATTTCGTTTGAAAAGCCGATGTGCTCCGCGAGGAGCGCCACGCCGAAACAGTAGGCCAGCGCGAGCAGGTAAAGCAGCTCATGGTAGAACTCGACCTGCCGCATGATCCGGCGCAGGATAAACTGTTCGAAGGCCAGGACCCCGGCGACGAGTGCGAGCCCCAGGAGCGGCATGAGGCCGATGTGCAGCCAGGAATCGGGGCGCCGGGCGCTTACGAACATGAGCAGGACCACGGCGATCATGTCCTGCGCGATGAGGATGGCGATACAGAGCGATCCCATGCGCTTCTGGTGGAGCGCGGTGGTGGGAAGCAGCTTGACAACGAGGATGGTGCTGGAGAACATGAGGGCGAGGCCCGCGAGCAGGCTCTCGCGCAGTGGGAACCCGAACGCGGCGAGGACCCCGGTGACCACAGCGCAGAAGGCCACGCTGGAGACCAGCGTCACGACCAGGGTCTGCCGGAGCAGCTCCGCGAGCCGGTGGGGATGCAGCACCAGGCCGGCGAGGAAAAGGAGCAAGGTCACGCCCAGCCGCGACAGGGCATCCACAAAGCCCACATCATGGACGAGTCCCAGGCCCCAGGGGCCGAGCAGGACGCCGCAGACGATGTAGGCGATGATGATGGGCTGGCGGGCGAGGATGGAAAGCCATGCCAGGGCCACGGAGCAGACCACAACAATGCCGATGTCCGAAAAAACGGTGTCCATGGCGCCCCTTTTTTAATAAACGCCCTTGCGGTGGTCGACCACGCGCACGGCTTTGCCCTGGGTAACCGGCAGGCTTCCCGGTTCGTGGAGTTCGATAACGGGGTTGACGAGGGCTGCGGACTTGATGCTTTCGCGGAGGCGGCTTTTAAGCCGCTCGAGGTCCCCGATGTCGCCCAAGAAGAGGCGCGGGTCGATTTCGGTCTTGACTATCAACCGGTCGAGTGCGCCTTTTTTTTCCACATGGAGCTGGTAGTTGGTGCCCACTTCGGGCGCCTGCATGAGCAGGGTCTCAATTTGCGACGGAAAGACGTTGACGCCATTGATGATGAGCATGTCGTCGGAGCGGCCCTTCATGCGGGCCACGCGGCGGTGCGTGCGGCCGCAGACGCAGTCGCCGGGGAGAACGCGGGTGAGGTCGCGCATGCGGTAGCGCAGGAGCGGCGTGGCCTGGCGCCACAGGGTGGTGAGCACGAGTTCCCCATCCTGCCCTTCGGGCAGCACGGCGTCCGTGTCCGGGTGGATGACTTCCATGAGAAAGGCGTCCTCCCAGAGGTGCATGCCCTCCTTGTGGATGCATTCGAAGGCCACGCCGGGCCCGTTCATTTCACTCATGCCGTACGAGTTGTAGACATCAATGGAAAAGAGCGTCTCTATCTTTTTCCGGGTCTCTTCCGAATGGGGTTCGGCCCCGACAAAGGCTTTTTTCAGGTGCAGCCGCGGCTGGTCGGCCATTTTTACAAGCTCGTCGTGAAGGTGCAGGAGGTAACTCGGGGTGGCATGGACCGCGGTGGTCCGGAAGTCCGCCATCAGTTGTATTTGCCGGAGCGTGTTGCCCGCCCCGGCCGGGATGACGAGCATGCCCACCTTTTCCGCGCCGTAGTGCAGGCCCAGGCCGCCGGTGAAGAGGCCGTAGGACATCATGTTCTGAAAGACGTCCTGGCGGGACGCGCCCGTGGCCACAAGGGAGCGCGCACAGAGCGCGGTCCAGCCGTCAAGGTCGTTCTGCGAATGGTAGATGACCGTGGGCATGCCCGTGGTGCCGCTTGAGGAATGCATACGGACCACATCGGCCTTGTCGACCGCCAGAAAGCCGTCAGGGTAGCCCTTCCGGAGGTCGTCCTTGGTGGTGAAGGGAATCTTGCTGGCATCGGACAGCCGGGAAAGGTCGCGCGGGTCGGTGAGGCCGATGGCGGTGAGCCGTGCGCGGTAGAAGGGGGTCCGGAGCGCGCGGACCAGCGCACCGCGCAGGGAGTCGAGTTGGCGCGCCTCGAGGGTTTCGCGGGGGAGGGTCTCTGCGGTTTTGTCCCAGTAGTTTGCCATGCCGCGGTTACAGGTCCTTGACGTCGGTCTCGTTGACAATGGTGATGCCCGCGCCTTTGAGCGCTGCGAGCGCGGCGTCCGGGTCGTCGAACCGGAAGACGAGGATGGCCTGTTCGCTCTTTTTTTCAAAGAAGCCGTACATATATTCGACGTTCATGGCGGTTTCGGACACGGTCTTGAGCACGCGCGCGAGTCCGCCCGGGTGGTCCGGCACCTCCACGGCCACGATGTCCGTGGTGCTGGCCACGAACCCCGCGGCTTTAAGCGCGGCCAGCGCGTCCGCGGGCCGGTCCACGATGATTCGGAGCACGCCGAAATCATCGGTCTCGGCGATGTTGAGCGCCCGGATGTTGATGGACGCGTCGCCCAGTTTTTTGGCCACCTCGTACAGCCGCCCCTGGCGGTTTTCAAGAAACACTGAAATCTGCGTGATTTTCATGATGCGGTCTCCTTACATGACGCGTTTGTCGATGACCCGTTTGGCCTTGCCTTCGCTGCGCTGGATCGTTTTTGGCTCCACGAGCCGGACCTTGGCCGCCACGCCCAGCACGGACTCGATTTTCCGTTTGATGGCGGTGCGAAGGTTTTCCATCTTCTTGATTTCATCTGAAAAACTTTTTTCGTCGACCTCGACCACGACCTCAAGGTCGTCGAGGCCGCCCGCGCTCCGCTCGACCACCAGCTGGTAGTGGGGCATCACGCCTTCGACCTGCAGGAGCACGTGCTCAATTTGCGTGGGGAAGACATTGATGCCGCGCACGATGATCATGTCGTCGGTCCGTCCGCGCACCTTGCTCATGCGGGGTGAGGTGCGGCCGCAGGCGCAGGGCTCATAGGTGATCTTTACTATGTCGCGCGTGCGGTAGCGCAGCAGGGGGATGGCCTGTTTGGTGAGCGTGGTGAAGACGAGTTCGCCGTATTCGCCGTCCGGGACCGGATTGCCGCTTGGGTCAATAACCTCGGGATAAAAGACGTCGCTGAAGATGTGCATGCCGCACTTGAGGTGGCATTCCTGCGACACGCCGGGCCCGATGATTTCCGACAGGCCGTAGATGTCCGTGGCGAGGAGGTCCCATGACTTTTCAATCTCGTTCCGCATGTTGTCGCTCCACGGTTCCGCGCCAAAGATGCCGATTTCCCACGCGCTTTTGCGGGGGTCGAGTCCCATTTCGCGCGCTTCGTCGAGCATGTACAGACAGTAGCTGGGTGTGCAGCAGAGGATGCGGGGCTTGAAGTCGGTCATGAGCTTGAGCTGGCGCGCGGTCTGGCCCGAGGACATGGGCAGGATGGTGAGGCCTAATTTAAGCGCGCCGTAGTGGAGGCCGAGGCCTCCGGTGAAGAGGCCGTAGCCGTAGGCAATCTGGATCATGTCGCCCGGCACGCCGCCCGCGCAGGCGATGGCGCGCGCCACCACTTCGCTCCAGAGGTCGAGGTCGGCCTGGGTGTAGCCCACGACCGTGGGGTTGCCCGTGGTGCCGCTGGAGACATGGATTTCGCGCACCTCCTTCATCTCCCTGGCAAAGAGCTTGAAGGGGTAGTTGTCGCGCATGTCTTCTTTATGCGTAAAGGGAAGCTTGACGATGTCATCGATGGTTTTGACAGCGCCGAGGTCCACGCCGGCCTTGTAAAGCCGGTCACGGTACACGGGTGAATTTTTTTGGAGGGTGCGGAGCAGTTCGCGGAGCCGTTCGGACTGGAGGTTCTTCAGCTCCTCCCGCCCCATGCATTCAATTTTTTCGTTGAATATCATATTGTTTCCCCTCGTTTGCGCCTTGAAGGAATACGGCCCGGTTCTCCTCGGGCGCGCGCTTGATTTGGCGCGTGAGTGCCAGGAGCCAGGTTTCGGCCGGAATCGGCAGGAAGGCGGAGAGCACGCCGAGCATATACGTATTGACGAATTTTTTATCGGGCACGGACGCAATTGCTTTTTCCAGGAAGAGGCTGAGGTCGAGGCCGTCTTTTTTCAGAAAGACGCGAAGGGGTACGCCCTCTTCGGCGTTGAACGGCACAAGGAAGTCAGCCTCGCCGGGTTTGATGAGCGGCGAATGGACTGTTTTGCCAAAGCGGAGGTGTGAATCCACGGATCCGCCCCGCTGCGACATACCGTGAACCTCGGACTTCTTTACGCGGTACCCCGCAAGCATGGCGGCCATGCCCGCAATCTCCGAAGCCGTGAGCACTCCCTGCCCCCCGACCCCACAGAACAAAATATTTGTCACTCCCGCCTGCGTCCCCCTTGCGGGGGTCCGGGGGGTCGAGCCCCCGGCGCGTTTTGCTTGTAGTAAATTCTTATCACCCCCTCTCTTTGCAAGAGAGGGGGACGGGGGGTGAGTTGCGCGGTCAAAAGTAGTCATACCATGGTTTTTCTTCTTCATTTCTTAGGTGTTTCTTTTTATCAATCTGCAAGGGCTTCTCGCAATAATCACCGAAAGTGTATTTTCGGTCAACCGTTGACGGAGGAGCGCTTCAAGCTCGTTATGTTTGCACGGGTCAATGACATCGACCTGAGGAACGCCGCAGGCACGGCAGACCGCTTCAATGCTTATTTTCGGGGCCACATCCCCCTTGAGCGAGTAGCCGGTGCCCGGATGATCCTGCCCGCCGGTCATGGCTGTGATGGAATTGTCGAGGATGAAAAGCACGCCCTTGACGTTGTTGTAGACCGCGTTGATGAGGCCGGTGATTCCCGAATGGATGAACGTGGAGTCTCCCACCACGCCTACCACGGGGTGGCCTTTTACCGCGCGCCGGATGCCTTCGTGCAGGGTAAAACCGCCACCCATGCAAAGGCAGGTGTGGACCGAGAGGTAGGGCGGGAGCGCGCCGAGGGTGTAACAGCCGATGTCGCCGGTTACAAATGCGCCGGTCTTTTTGATGGCCGTGTACACGAAATGGTGTGAACAGCCCGCGCAAAGCGATGGCTTGCGCACGGGAAGGGGTTTGACATTCTTTTTTTTACCCGCGACAATTTGTGGCAGAAATTCGGGCCGGAGTTCGCCCAGCCGGAAGGAGGCGTCACGGACCTTGAACTTGAGGCCCATGGCTTTCATCTGCATTTCGAGGAATGGGTCGAGTTCCTCGATGACCCAGAGTTCCTTCACGCTTTTGGCAAAGGCCGTGATTTTCTTTTTGCAGAGCGGATAGGGCATGCCTAACTTCAGGACCGAGGCGTCAGGGAAGCTTTCCTTGATGTACAGGTAGGAAACGCCTGCTGTGATGAAACCGAGTTTTTTGCTTTCCTTGTCGATTTTATTGAGGGGCGTGGTTTCCGCAAACTTTTCAAGGGCAAGCAGCCGCTGTTCGACCACAACGTGGCGTTTGGCCGCAAAGGAGGGGACCATCACATATTTTTCGATGCAGTTTTCGAACGGTTTTTTTGGGACCTCCATGCGTGCGCCCACGGCCACGTCCTCCTTGGCGTGCGCGGTCCGCGTGGTAAGGCGGAAGAGCACCGGGGTGTCGAAGCGCTCGCTGATATCAAAGGCCTTTTTCACGAACGCGTAAGCCTCGGCCGGGGAGGCGGGTTCGAGAATGGGCAGTTTGCCGAAAATGCCGACCCAGCGGTTGTCCTGCTCGTTCTGCGAGGAGTGGAGGCCCGGGTCGTCGGCCGTGACAACCACAAAGCCGCCATTGACGCCGGTGTAGACCGAGGTCATGAGCGGATCCATGGCCACATTCAGTCCCACGTGCTTGCTTGCGTACAGGCTCCGCGCACCGCCGACCGAGGCGCCAAAGGCCACTTCGTAGGCCACCTTTTCATTGACCGACCACTGGGCGTCAACTTCGGCGTAGCGGCCGAGGTTTTCGAGTATTTCGGTGGACGGGGTGCCGGGGTAGGCCGCGGCCACATTCAGACCGGCCTCCCAGACCCCGCGGGCCAGGGCCTCGTTGCCCGAGAGGAAGAGGCGTTCGGAGGGGAGGGGCGATTTTCTCATGAAAAGTTAAAATAAAATAATGGATAGGACTATTCAAAAGGGAAAGGAAGGGGCACGGTGTCCCGAGCACGAACTGCCTTGGATTTATTACAGGGCTAAACCGAAATAAATCCGGTAGGGGTCAACGGTGTTGTTTATGGGCACAGTGGTAAGCGGTTTCGCCCATTTGAAATAAAGCGTGCTTTCGTAATTGTTACGGATGAAGAATGACCAACGGCACGCGGTTTCCAGGCTCGCTAACCACCCAGAGTATCCAATCCCCAGTGGGTCAACGGCTTTGGCCGTCTCGACCTTGAAGCACAAAGCCCATTTTCGATACCAGGCTGAGATGGCGTTATCCTGGACCATTGGCGCCCACCTGAAATCAAGGGAGGCGTGGAGCATAAAACCCACCGGTAAATAACCCTCCGGATATCCGCTCAGTCCGTCTTCACCGCCAATAAAGAGGTATCCTTGGGGGGCGACCTTGACGCTGTCGTTCACGCTCATGATATCGATTACATTGCCTTCGCATGTTAGCGAAAGAGTATTGTGAAGATAGATGTCCGTGGAGCGACTTTCCAGAATTAACAAACGGTTTATATTGTTTTCGATCAGAAAGACAGACGTGTCGTAATAGTCTTGATTATATGTCATCAGGTCGGTAAAAAAACGGCCATTAAACCGATAGCCTGCATTTCCCAGTATGGCTGAATATAAATGAGAAGAGTATTTCTGGTATTCCCATCCGATTCCGAAACGGTTCATGGTATAAACATCGTTAAAATCCATTTTTAAGGATGGCGTTCCGGAAGCATACCAGAAGCGCCCGGGGGTCAGCAATTCAAGGCTGTCCGTCTGGTTTTTCCACTCCTTTGTCCCATAGAGTGTCAGGAAACTCCGCAAAGATGTCTGAAAAGCAGAGGATAAATTGAAGGTGTAGATGTTGGCGTTTGATACGGAGAAATATTTAGCACCGTTTGAAGTGTTTGCTTCGTTTTCCCAGTTGGTGTGCACGATTTCCAGCGACATATTGTTCCGAGTCTTGTAAATATCACGGTCCAAAGACATCGTAAAGGCCACGTCGGGCCGCTTGTTGTATTTCTCAGTCAGGCGTTTAAAGAGTGAGGCCCAAATCTGCCATGTGCAGTTTCCAGGAGCATTCATGAGAAAGAAACGGGCGTCTGTATAAATTCCTTTCTTGGTAATGATGCTGTCAGACGTTTCATAGGTGTGGTGCGTGTAGCCCAATGTAAGGGATGGGACCCCTCGGACGATATTTGATTGGTCTGGACGAAGCAACAGAGTCGTGTTCGGAACGGCAAGGGGTTTTGGGGTGGGAAAGGTATCTGTAGGAAGAATGGAGACCGCCTGGTTTTGCAAAGGAGTAAAGCGTTGTTCGAACAGCCGGAATGCCCCCTCCTGAAACAAAGAGTATCGAAGAACCGTTGAATCGGGGGACCTTACAATTTGCGGCATTCGGACTCCGCCTTTAACAGAGGTAATCCGGTACCAGACCGAATCATTGCCAAGGACCCCCCAGTAAAGCTGGGGCGAGCCTTCCAGCGTGGAGACAAAAACAAGGGTGTCTTTGTTCCAGACGGCAGGGTCCATCACGTCAGAACGCACCTGTGGCCAGAGTGCCTTTCGAAGCGTATCCTCCAACACCAGCAGTTGCTGATGGTTTCCTGTACCAACGGTTAATATCAATCGGCTGCTGTCTAGTATCCGGAGTGTGTAGACGGCTGTGTCGTGACAAAACCGGGTGCGGGTTACAAACTGGTTTTCCTGCTGGTAAACAATCCTTGTCGTTCCTTGGTCATAGAAAGCCGCTGCCATGCTATTGCCAGAGGCATCGAAAGTGAGGCATCGGGCTCCCGCTGTCACTTGTTTCGTAGTGGTGCCGTCTGTCCAGTATATGTCATAGTTTTCTGAACCGGTTTTCGGGTTAAGCGACATCATGGTGAAATAAATCCGGCCATGACTTGTTTCCGTTATAAATGGACCAACATTTTCTGCAATAGAGGAAAAGAGGGCGCCCTCTTCAAATGAAAACAAATCAAGGCGGCTGCTTGAATTATTGCGGTTGCTGACCAAAAAACGCCCGGATTGGGATAGGGCCGATTCCATCCGGAAGACACCCGGTCGGTTCGCAAACAGAAAACGCCCATCGGGTTCTGAACCTCTAAAATTATCATAGCGGACATGGATGGCGCTTTTCCATTCTTCAAAGAGCTCATCAATGGATTTTCGGTATTCTTCCATAAATGCCTCCTGAAGGCCCCTGCTTTGGACATTCTGGCAGAGGCTGCGAATCTTAGCGTCTCCTCCATTCTTGGTGAGAAACAGAATGAAATCGAAACCCTGGTTGTAGGCAAGTTCATATTCCCGTGAAGTGCCCTCAAACCGGGACATCTGGTTCAGTGTCAGCATGGAATTGGAAAGGCAGGCGTCGCGAAGCAGCATTTCCCGGTAGGGGTCTCTGCGGTCAGACTGCATTCGTGTTGAACCGAGCTGGGCAATGCCTTCCACAAACCATACAGGCAGATTGTCGGATTCAATGGTTGTGACGGCATATCCCTGGTCTCTTTTTGGTTCATTATTCAAGGTGCCGAACAGGGTCAGAAGCAGTGGGGTGTTCATCATGCGCATTGTGAAGATATGGGAAAGTTCATGGGCCAGAACATTTCGCAGCCAGGGGGTCTCGCCCCGCCAATACCATGGTTCTTTCCGGCATTCAATCTCGACCAGGGGCATATAGGTATAGGCGCCGCCATTGGCGAAATCATAATCATCGCGTAGAACCAGTGAAATGGCGCTCAATGTGGTATCGTAACCGAAATAGCCGGTCAGCGAATCGTATATCGTCTCAGCAATGGCTGCTGCCTCATGAACCAGATGTTCCGTCTGTGAATCATAGGAGATTTTGAAATGAGAGGTTTTTACATGTTTCCACTCATGCGAGGGAAAACAGGATGCTGTTTTGATGAGCAGACAACAGAAAAGGAAAAATCTCATAGTAGCGCTTTGGGGAAACGGTTTTATTGCGTTTATAATGTATAATTGATTCCCAGTTGTGTGGAAACCCGATGCAGCGTTTTGTCATGGGTGTAGATTTTACAACCCGTAAGACATACGGATGCCAGCAAATGAATGTCGACGAACCCCAATCCGATTCCATGAATCTTTTTTAATTCAATGAAGTGAAGGTGTTCCGAATTGCTGACAACGGGAGTTCCTGGAAGCGTTTGAAGGAGGGAAAGGATCTCTTTCCGGTTGCGCAGGTTTCCGCACGCGAGCTCACCAATCACGAAAGGATGGCAGGCTGCCAGACCTTCCGATAAAAGAAACCCGAGGTCCGCATCCCCTTTATGGAAATGTGAAACCCAGGCGGAGGTGTCGATGAGAATCATGCGTCAGAAAGGGCC
>JAZDKP010000315.1:0-3777 GCA_043802925.1 Fibrobacterota bacterium
GGGTATCGAAAGGCAAAGAGGCTTTCTCTGTCATTCCCGCGAAAGCGGGAATCCACCACCTGATGATGGATTCCGGGTCAAGCCCGGAATGACAAACAAGCCGTAGCAAGCTACGGGGAATTGAACCCATTGTGATTAATGCCAAGCTTCCGGCATCCTTCTTCAGCCTTGTCATGGAGGTATTTAACACGGTCTTTTTCAGGCACTTTTTCAAGTTCTTTAGAAAGGGCTTCCCGCCATGCCCATACTTCTTCCACGGCTTTGCCATATTCCATGATTTTCCTCCTATTCTCGATCCGCTAAAAACCTGTGCGGAGTCGAAATGTCGATGATGTGGTCGTAGCCGCTACGACACAAATAAGAAAGATTGTCCGGCCCACACCCTTTGCCGCAGGTTTGGAACTAAAGGGAAAAGGCGCTTACGCTTAAACCAGTTCCACCTTTAGCTTGCGGCCGACGGCCACGGCGGCCCGGTTGAGGGTCAGCAACGTGACGGATTCGTTTTCAGGATCAAAAAGCCTGTCTAAGGCCGATCGGCTCGTACGCATCCGTATCGCCATTTGTGTCTTGGTGAGATGACGACCTTTCATGGCCTTCTCAATCTGGTAAGCGACGACTCTTTTTATCGCAGAGGCCTCTGTTTCCTCAAGGATGCCTTCCTTGGAAAGGAAATCATCGAACCGGGAGCCGATGTGTTTGTTTTTAGTGTTCATATGCCCTCTTTTAAAAAATCTTTTTTCCTCTGCGGTGTCACGGCAAGTTCTTCCAGTGGCGTCTTTTGCGCCTTTTTAACGAATCCATGCAATAGAATCATCTTGTCTCCATAGACCGTAAAAAACACCCGGGCGATTCCGTTCTTGAAATGCGACCGGATTTCCCACAGGCCCGTTCCGATTTTTCGGACTATTGGCATGCCAATGGGCCATCCGAATTGAACCGTTTTAATTTCTTCGCCAATGGTTTTTTTCTGTTCCATCGGCATGGCACGCAACCATTCCCTGACGGGTTCCCGGCCGTTTGCAGTTTTATAAAAATAAGCCTGAAGAACCATGCCGGGGATGTTGTGCATAAATAATAATGTACCATAATTGGTACGCCAAGTCAAGAATAATATTTATCATTGCGGTGAATGAGGAAAGACGGAAGGCCGTTGTGGACGCAAATGGCAAGGAAGCGAACTGGAGGAGGCGGGGCGTCATCCGGGAATTGTTGGGCCTGTCGGTGCGGGAGAATGACATTTCAGGGATGCGGATGCATGCCCTTGCCCTGATGAAGAGCGGGAAGTATAAAACGAATGAAGTGGCGAAATATGCGGGTTTCAGTTCGGTCCAGAAGATGCAGGAAAGCCTCAATCAGCTGTCACCAACTTTGCCTGAGGCGTGTCAGTAGCCTTTAAGGCATTGATTTTTCTTGTTAACCCAGTGCAACAAAAAACGTGGCACTGGGTTAGTTGTTTTTAGGGGCTTTTTGCGTTATCTTTCATTGCTTAATAATCATCCGAGACCTATTATTTTAAAACGAAGGAGAAAAACATGGACCCCGTCACCATCAACCCGGATCATGTCTGTCAGCGCACACTGCAGGCCAAAATGGAGACCTACAAGGCCAAAGAACATTTTGAGGCCGTTCTGAAGCAGTACAACGATGAAGTGGAAAACCTCGTCCAGGTCGTGGGTCTGATGAAGAACCGGATACTGGAGCTGGAACGGGTGGGCGCGGAACCGGTGAATAGCGGAAAATAAAGGGAGGGAATATGTGGAAATATTTCAGCGAACAAACGGCGGGACATGGACCGATAGCCCAAACCGGTTCTTTTGAAGGAGGGGTCTTGAATTTCATTGGTAGACCTTATGTAAAGAATGACGTTTCGGCAGGGAATAATTTCTGGATTTCCGTTGGACACGAATAAACAGAACAGATTCAAAACATTTTAGCCTATAGGAGAACGCCATGGCAGTCAGAGGTTTGCAAATTCCGTCCGAAATGTCGTCCACTGCGCAGTATGTCCAGGACAACCAGGGAACCCCGGTCAACAGTTCGCTGGCGATTTCATCGGGGAATATCGGGATAGGGACGACAAGTCCAAACTCCTTATTATGCGTTGGCTCAACCGATGCAACAGCCGTAATCAGCCCTGGGGGAGCCAATACACATTTATCATTAGCGGCAATGGGGGCCAACGGATCTGTCATTTTGTTGGCTGGTGGTGTGGCAAATGGTACACTATCAAACAGAGAAATAATGAGGGCCGATGGAACGGGCGGAAACGTGGGAATAGGAACCACGAGCCCGGCAGGAAAACTTGACATCAACGGCAATACAGGCACTCCTTACTATGCCGCGTTATTGATAACGGACGCCAATGTAAATCATCCCATGACCGTTTACGCGCCTTCAAACGGATATGGTAAAGTCGCCCCCTGTTCGGTAACCGGCGGCGGGTTGGGACTGGTGGGGCTACAAGAGGAAGATGATTACGCTTTCTGGGCGCGGGGTTTTCTAGGGGTGTCGTCACCCACGGCGCCGGCCGTTGTATTAACCGCTGGCAAGACCAATGGGTCAACCGGAGCCACGGCGCTTGCGTCAACGGAGACGGTGCTGAAGATACAGAATTATACTACGGATTTGGTAACGGTAAAGGGTGGCGGAAACGTCGGAATCGGGACCACCTCACCGGACTCACCCCTGACCCTTAAGGCGGAGAATACAAAACCGTCAGGCGGCTCCACAGGTTGGTGGCATGCTGCGATTATTGATGGAAGAGCTGCGGCTGCCGGCGTGGGCGGTGGTATCCAATTTTTAGGGCATAAAACAGCCCAAACACATTTAGGATTTTTCGGGGCAATTGATGGCGCGAAGGAGAATGGGACGTCAGGAGATGAGAAAGGGATATTAAGATTTTGGACCTGCGTTGATGCAGCTAATGGACTTATTGAAAGAATGAGAATCACAAGCGAAGGTAACGTCGGGATAGGAACCACGGGGCCAAGTCGCAAATTGCATATTAGTGAAAGCAGTTCCAGCGTGCTTGCTGCAAGTCTTCGTTTGGAAAATACTTATGATGGCGGTCGGGCGGGCATTGAATTCCAGACGGACAGACCCAATGGCACCAATTCAAACGTGGGATGGATACAAGGCTTATTTACTGGAAATAACCATCAAGACAACAGGATTGATATTTCAAATTTGGATTCTGCTGGAAACGCAACACCGGTATTAAGCACATTGGGCAGCGGCAATGTCGGGATAGGAACCACTAACCCGGCAAAAAAACTCCACGTTTATGGCAGCTCCGCAGGTGTCGGCACAACCTACCAAGCCGATGCACTTTTGGTTTTGGAAAGTGCAGACAGCACCGGACTGAATATTTTAGCCGCCAATGATTGCTATAGCAGGATCGATTTTGGAGACAAGGATGATCCGGATGTGGCCGGCATCACGTATGCGCATCTCGATAACACAATGCGGCTTTACGTGGGTACAAAGAGCTTGATTTTAAATTCCGCCGGCGCATTTTATCTCAATGACGGGACCAGCAGCAAGCAGATCGGGATGCGTGTTTTTAGCACCATCGCCGCGTTAAAAGCGCAAAGCGGCATATACAACGGCGAGATAGTGCAGGTAAGTGGCTACTATAGCACTGCTGATGGCGGCGAAGGACAATTTTATTGGGTTGCCAACAGTGATATTGAGGATAATTTTGGCACAATCATCGATCCATCACCAGAGGGAAATGGAAGATGGAAGCGCATCTATGAGCCGGGAATAACGCACTTG
>JAZDKP010000316.1:0-4061 GCA_043802925.1 Fibrobacterota bacterium
GCCGGGGCCCACGGTGGCCTTTCTTCGGCTTTTCGATGATTGATTGCACGATGACTCTCCTTCTGGGTCTCTGCGACCCACTTTGGGAGTGTCACCCTATTTCGACGAAATCAAGAGGTCATAAACTGGCGGTTAGGACACATGCCCCTTTGTTATCGGCCTATTAAGTTCAGCCTCAATTTCTTCAACAGTCGGCAAGCTACCCTGGAAATTGCCAGGGAGCTTTTCTACAAGTTTTGTCTCCCATCCGGCAACACCGATGGGCTTTTGAATATCCCGAAGCGCATATTCCACCTGCATCTGATTCCGTGAGCTGCAAAGCAAAAGCCCAATGGTCGGCTGATCATCTTTGTGTTTAAGCAGATCGTCCACAGCAGACAGATAAAAATTCAATTTACCCGCATATTCCGGCTTGAATGGAGTCGTTTTCAGCTCAACTACGACATGGCAGCGCAGCCGTAGATGGTAGAAAAGCAGATCAATGAAATAATCCGTCCCACCTACGGTGAGCTTTACCTGATTTCCTATAAAAGCGAACCCCGAACCCAGCTCAAGCAGGAATTCACGAATGTGCGCAAGAAGATCCCGTTCCATCACCCGTTCATGCGCCTCGCGGCCCATGGTCAGGAAATCAAAAGTATAAGGGTCTTTAAGTGTCAATTGGGCCAGTTCCGCCTGTGTCACCGGCAAGGCCCGGCTGAAATTGGTTGTTGCCTTCCCCTGGCGTGCATGCGCTTTTTTTGCGATTTGCTCTTGAAGGGCTGCCCGACTCCAGCCATTTCTCCGTGTTTGCTCCGCGTACCAAAGACGCTCGGCGGGGTCTTTGAGTTGCTGGAGGAGGACAATGTTCTGCCCCCACGGTATTTCTGACACAGCTTGTGTCAGTTTCTTTAAAGCCAGCCGGATTTTGGTTTCTGACACAGCCTGTGTCAGTTTTTGCGGGCCTCCTGACCAAGCCAGGAAGAATGCCCGCATTCGCCAAATATTACGGGGTGAAAATCCATCGTGCCGCGGAAAATGCTGCTGTAAATCAAACGCTAAACGCTCAACAACAGAATTCCCCCATCCGGAAATGGTCTGGCGCAGGACAATAGTTCCTCCAATATGCCAGTAGAGGGCAATCATGTTCGTGTTTACTGAGAGTGCGGCTTTTGACTGAGAATCGATAATTTTTCGCTTTAATTCCGCCAAAACTTCCAAATAATCCTTGGGGAGCGTGCTGATTGCAGGAGGGGTAGGAAATACAGCCCCTTCAACGCGAATACGGCCCCGAGAATTACTCGGCAATGCAATAGAAGTTCCGGAATCCGGCACCTTATTTGATTTGCGTTTAGCCGCCATATCCAAGCTCCTCAAGGTTGCTGTTTATCGCGGCATCTAATTTTTTAGCTTCGGCCTGTTGTTCGCGCAAGGTCGCGGTAAGCCGCTTCATTTTGTCAGCAAAGGGTTCCGCATCATCTTCGATTTCTTCGGCTCCAACATACCGGCCTGGGGTAAGAACAAAGCCATGTTCGCTGATTTTATCAAGTTTTTCAGTTTTACAAAAACCGGGGATGTCATTATATTCGGCAGCCCCCTTGTTGCCTCTCCAGGCATGATAGGTTCCGGCAATCTTGGCAACATCCTTATCTGTAAGCTCCCGGTGAACCCGGTCTGTCATTTCACCCATTTTACGGGCGTCAATAAATAGGGTCTCGCCCCGGCGGTCACGGAACCGGCCGTTTTTACGGTTTCGGGCAAGAAACCAGAGACAAACTGGTATCGGCGGGGAATAAAATAGCTGCCCGGGAAGGGCAACCATGCAATCCACAAGGTCGGCTTCGACAATCTTTTTCCGGATTTCACCTTCACCGGATTGATTCGACGACATGGAACCATTGGCAAGCACAAACCCGGCAATCCCATTGGGGGCCAGGTGGAACAGAAAATGCTGCACCCATGCAAAGTTGGCATTACTGGTCGGTGGTATACCATAAGCCCAGCGTTTGTCGTCCTTAAGAAGTTCACCTCTCCAGTCGCTATCGTTGAACGGAGGATTGGCAAGAACATAATCGGCTTTGAGGTCAGGATGGCGGTCGTTGTGAAAAGTGTCGCCATGGCCGATTTGCGCGTCAATGCCGCGGATCGCAAGATTCATCTTTGCCAAACGCCAGGTTGTATAATTGGATTCCTGGCCATAAATGGAAATGTCACCGATTTTTCCGCTGTGGGCTTCAATGAATTTCTCGCTGGAAACAAACATGCCACCGGATCCGCAGCAGGGGTCATATACTCGGCCTTTATAAGGGGCGAGCATTTCAACAAGAACCCGAACAACATGGGAGGGGGTGTAGAACTGGCCGCCACTTTTACCTTCGGCACTGGCGAAACGGGCGAGGAAGTATTCATAAACCCGGCCGAGGGTATCTTTGGAGCGATCCGCCGTATATCCAAGGGCAATGTCACTCACCAAATTAATAATCTGCCCAAGCCGTTGTTTATCGAGACCTGGACGGCCAAAATCCTTAGGAAGAACACCTTTGAGTGACGGATTGTCTTTTTCAATGTCGCTCATGGCATCATCAACAAGTTTTCCGATGGTCGGTTGCACTGCATTGGCTTTTAAATGTGCCCAGCGAGCGGACTTCGGAACCCAAAAAATGTTTTCGGCTTTATATTCATCCGGGTCTTCTGGGTCTGCGCCTTTTGCTTTATGAGCCACAAGCTCCTCATGTTTGGCCTCGAAAGCGTCAGAAATGTATTTGAGAAAGATGAGACCGAGAACAACATGTTTATATTCCGCGGCATCCATGTTGTTGCGGAGCGCATCGGCAGTCTGCCAGAGTTTTGCTTCAAATGATTCTTGCTTAGGTTGTGTACCAGATGCGTCTTTTTTAGACATTATTTTATTGCTCCCATTGATTCATATTCCGGATTTGGCGCTGGGGTTATAAATATGATTCCGCCATCTGTTTTATCATGCAGCCGGGATTTGGTGAACGCTATCAAGCCAAGATGAAGTCAGGCTTGGCACTTGGATAAATTAAATTATATAGTCCCGCCGTTCAATAAAAACCATGTTAGTGTTTTTGTCCCCTTAAAGATTCGTCATACTGCCAAGAATGACCGTGGTTTCGGTTGATTTTCTGAACCGTTTAAGCTATGTTATTTCTGTCTAGCCCATAACCTGATAAAGGTATGTGGATTAAGTGTACCCATACTTTGCTCAAAAGGCATCTGTCGGCTTTCAAAAAAGCCCGGCAGTGCCGCGCCTTTTGGGCTTGGGTTATGGGCTAGACACTTATAACCAGGTGCTGTCCGGGCCCTTTTTTATTTTACCTACGAGAATCCCGCGGCACCTCCTAAATGAAAACTTATTGGAGGTCAAAATGTTATTAAAGCCAGTTTTTGCCGTTCTGTCACTCATTCTGCTATTGTCATGCGCTAAAGAAAAGCCTACGGCACCGGTCACTCCTGAAAAGCAGCCTATTAATGTTTCCACTGCATTCGGAATGTGGTACGATTACAGGAACATTTCACATATCGAAACATTTATTGACGGTGTGAGGACAAGTCAAAAAGACACAACAAGGCAAACTGTTGGCATAAATGACAGCGGGACAATATATTTGTACGGCAACGATTCGATTCATATCTATGAGTTTGGCGGTATTAGTCCAACTTGCGTCCATGTGTCAGCCCAGGTATTAGATTTGTCTTTTCCTCCAGCCAACATAATTGACACATCGTATTACGATACAGCAACTGGTGATTATTACGCAAGCTCGTTTACGGAGGCCTACATTCTAAGTGATGAAGGGTATGAAATTTATACAACATATGATAAAATAGGCAGCACAACAACCATAGAGCAGCATACCAATATTGACAAGAAATATACCGGCCAATTCCCACCCTCCGGATGGGCGCAAACTTATTGTCATTAATCACAATGGGTTCAATTCCCCGTAGCTTGCTACGGCTTGTTTGTCATTCCGGGCTTGACCCGGAATCCATCATCAGGTGGTGGATTCCCGCTTTCGCGGGAATGACAGAGAAAGCCTCTTTGCCTTTCGATACCC
>JAZDKP010000317.1:0-5036 GCA_043802925.1 Fibrobacterota bacterium
GGGTATCGAAAGGCAAAGAGGCTTTCTCTGTCATTCCCGCGAAAGCGGGAATCCACCACCTGATGATGGATTCCGGGTCAAGCCCGGAATGACAAACAAGCCGTAGCAAGCTACGGGGAATTGAACCCATTGTGATTAAACGAAAATCTGCGACAAAGGACATTTCAGCGCTTGCGTTTGAAGCTCTGAAAGAAGCTGTCAATGGCGCGCTAATGACCCATAAACGTCTGGGTCTTCCGATTTACGTTGAAAAAGACGGTAAAATAATAACCATTCCCGCTCGTGCAATTAAGGTCTCAAATAAATACCCCCGCCGCATCCCTGCTTTTTAATTCGTAGATACAAAATAAATGGTCATAAAAAAACCCCTCGTTTCCGAGGGGTTTTTCGTCTGTATCCGCCGCAAGGGGCGGAATCATTTTAGCTGGTCATTACTGCATTGCCGGGGACGGGGCCATCCCGGGAATATTGCTGGATTCGCCGCCGAAACGGTAAGTGAGGGTCACGTTGGCGCCGCGGGGGCCTGTGCCACCATTGGTAGCTGTGCCATCGTTACCGCTGATGAAATAAATTCCGTTCAGCGTGGCCGGGTTGATGGTCATGTCGAGGCAAAGGTTGTTCATGACAAGGCCAAGACCGAGCATCCAGTTGAACTTTCCGCCGTTCTGGGGACCGGACGCTTCGCTTGTTGCATCCGTGCCCTTGGAATCAATGGCCTGCCAAGTAACGTCCTTGCTGCCTCCCGCACGGACTAAAATATCGTCAAATTTCCAGACATTTTTAATGTCCCGTTCAAAGCCGAGTGAGGTTACAGGGAAGCCATAATCAGTGGTCGTGACTTCAGGGTTGGCGTTGTCGGCGTTCTCGGGCTTGTTAGTGCATGCAATGCGATACATGGAAACGGAAGGGACCATGATTGTGTTTTCAAAAATCTGGATCCGATCCGCAATCCCTACAGCCATGTTTGTAAGCGAGTAGAGATCGCTCTTAACCGGTGTCAATGCGGCGATTGCGTCATCACCGTCATTGAACTTGGCCTCAAACTGCTGTGCTGATTTCTCAAAAGCGACACCGACGCAGAACTTGTGAATGCCCATTTCAAGACCGACTTTTAGGTGAATCGGCATATAATAACCGGTCGTTGCGTCAATGTTTGATGTTTCAGTGTTGTATGTGGTTGTGACACCCGTTGCAACGATGGTACGGGTACCGGTCTGTTTGTTTTCAGCGCTGTAAGACAAAAGCGTGTAGCCCGTTGAAAGCTTGAGACTGATGGCGTTTCCAACATTCAAGCCTGCACCAATGCCAAAACCTTTGGCGCCAAAATTGGAAAAGCCTTCGCTATTGCGGTGATCGGAGGTGATTGGAGTAACGACTGGGGTGTTGACAACATCCTTCGTCGTCCATGAACTGTTTGAGGCCTCCCGGAAAAGATCTAAACCGATATTGAGACTCCCAAGCGGAATGGCCGCGACAAAGTGCGCAACGCTTCCAGGAGCGAAATCGACGGCCGCAGCAGGAACGCTAAATGCGCCTGCCCAAAGTATTTGGTTTGCCGAAGCGGATGTAAGACCGGAGGGGACCGCAGAGACTAATGCCGTATACGAAAAGCTGGGATAGGTCCCGATAGCAAAGTTTGAATATGTCGTTGAATTGAAAATTAAACCTACAGAAAACATATCCATAATCTTTTTTGAACCATAGGCATAACCGTTGACGGATGTGAGCGCAGAATTATTACCGGCATAACCCTGAACCATGTCGCTATGGACGGCAACATCGGACGGGAAGGTCACAACATCCGAAACATCATCAATAAGGTTTACGTTCTGATAGCCGCCCAGGTGGGGATCACCAAGTGCCGAGCTTCGTCCGGAATACGGATTGTACTGCCCGAACGCGACACCTGCCATCATCACGACAGCAGCGGTTACTAAAATCATCCTTTTCATCATTACCACGAAAACCTCCTTTGGTTTAATGCAGGTCGTTTATTGATTTATAGCAATAACTTAGAAACTATTCGTGATGATTCCCGCCCCATAGTTTCCGTTCAGGTCCTTGATTTGCCTCATATTCACAGAAATTGTGCCTGAAGCATGGCCTGCAACCGGAGTCAGGTGCACAACCGTGATGGGCGCGCCTAACGCAGTGTATTCCGTAACAATAGCCAACACAAACGGGTACTGGACCGTGCCGTTCTGGTACCATATCGTGGAACTGTTTAATGTTGACTCATCAATGCGCTCAGTAAACGTTAATGTCTTGTTAGGCGCTGAAAATACGAAGCTGGGCACGATAATGTCAGTCCGGACAGCCCCCCCGCCCACCAGAGAATCGCCGGTCGTGATTGCAAAAAGCGCGGTATCCTGCCCATGACCGTCAAATTGGCTCATTTTATTGCCATCCGCATCAACAATGGCATTTTGCTTCACAACCACATAATACGTTTTACCCGGTTCGAGGTTTGCGTTGGGCTGAATGCGAACCGTTGATCCGGTGGGGGTCCACCCGGAATTGGGGTCGTTTCCAAAAGTGACCTGGCTTGGAATTTTTAGCTGTGTTTCGGCATTCACAAGCCAAATCCTGGAATCATCGATAGTGCCGAGATAAGCGGAAGCGATATCGTAATTACTACGGTCGGCCAAGAGTTTCACATCCGTTAAGCGAAGGTAGAGCGGCGCATCGACATAAATGCCCGCAGGCGCCACCAAAGCCCCGGAAATCCAACAGAAAGCTCCGCCGGTAATGACAGGGGGTTGGCGGTCAACAACATAATTCTGGGCATCCGTTGGGGTGGAAGGGGCGCCGGCCACATCATAGGTCGTGAAATAGAACTCAAAGTCGTCGTCGACCGCTTCACCGCCAATATTGTCGCCGTCGTAATCAAACCTGTTGCCGTAGGCGTCGGCCAGGGAGGCGCCGGCGACCTTGATCCAGTAACGCTTGGAAACATCGAGGCTGGCGGTGGGGTAAATAGTGAGTGTTGAATAACCGTTCCCGATGTCCCAGGAGCAGGTCACGGGCACGGTGGAATTGTCCATGACTTTTTTAAGGGTCACGGAATAATTGGCGGACATGGTAACGCCAAAAGAGATGACCAGTCGCGCGGAATCGTTGGTGATGGGAACGTTATTTCCGGCCCGGCGATTGTACATAAGACCGGAAATCGAAGCGAATCCGTTAACGACATCGGTCTCGGTCGGCTTGCTGAAGCTGGGCGTACCGCCGGCAACCGGGCTGCTCTCCTGTTTGGAGCAACCCGCCAGGGCCAGCAGGCAAGTCAGTGTTATGAATGCTGTTTTTGATGAAGTGAATATGTTTTTCATGTTTTTTTCCTGTTAGTTGGTACTTTTATCAAGGCGTCTCAGTTTTTTGCCGGTTCCACAGCAGCCGGTGATTCCGGCGTTTTGACCGGGTCAAAGAAAAAGGTCAGCGAAAGATAGAGGTTCTGGTACCAGGCTTCGTCGAGAACAACCTGGGTTGCGCCCGTTGTAAAGAAGCCTTTGAGGTCGAGGTTCAGGTTTTTAAGAGGGGTAAATCCGACCCCGTAGGTGAACGTTGTGGAGGACGCCAGGGTGTTGGAAGGCCGGCCGCGCATTGAGGAAACAGCGGTCTGTGGGTTTGCGGTTGCGTTGACGGTTGTGACGGCCCCATCATTGTAGCGCGTGGTCGTCACAATGGCATCGCCGCCCGATTCGAGCACCTGCACGACATCGTGGGATTGCAGAATCTGATGAAGGGCGCCCGCACGAACCTGCCATTTGGAGGTAACGTCCCAGGTAAAACCCACGGGAAGGTCGATAATACCGGTGCGCAGCGCGGCAGAATCCTTGGAATCATTATAGACATACGCAGTGGTGCGGGTGTAGTCGTCAGGATCCGCGGTCTGGTTATCGCCGTCGTTATAGGTATCGACACGGCTCTGTGTGTGTTTGAGGGTATAGACAGTCGAGGAATTGAACGTGCGGTACCCGAAACCGAACCCGAGGTTCAGGTTGTCTTCGATGGTAAAATAGGCGTTAAGGCACATGCCGGTATTGAAGGCCGAACGGTCTCCGTCTGTGTAGGAATAACCTTCAGATATTGCCGTGGTGTTTGTGGTGCTGAACAGCGCGCCATGGGCAACATCACGCAGGTTATAGGCGATGGCCTTGGAATAGTCCTGTGCGCCGGTGCCAAAACCGAGTTGGAAGGTACCCGAAGTCTTGAGGCGGTTGTCGAGAAAAGACTTGGACAAACGGGTGCCCAGGGTAAAGAGCTTGAGATTATATTCACCTTTGGCCGTCTGCGTTTCGCTCTCGGAAAGGGCCACGGTCTGGCTGTTTTCATTGTAGTTGTAATTCGTGGTGCTGTCACCCGTGCCAGGCATGTAGTTGAGCCCGAAATAGCCGTCCACTGTCAGCAGGCTCAGTCCCAGGCGCGCCCCCAGGTTGACGCGCGTGACGGGTGATTCGCCGGTGACTGTGTATTCGCCGCGCGTATTGCGCGAGGTCAGGCCATTGCCGTAGGTATAGGTAAAATCGGGAGCGTTGACCACGGGCAGGAAATTACCCTGGGTGGCGTTGACCGTCGCAAAAGGGGAACGGGTATCGTCGAGATTGGCACCCTGGTAGGAGAGGAGGAGACCGGCGGTCAGCCTATCGGAGAGCGCGAAGGTGTTGTTCAGCATCCAGGAGTTCATTTTGACGACCCGCTCGCTGCGGTTTTCTTCAGTCTGTGTTTCGGTGATGCCCGAAACCGCATCGTAGGCGCTAACGTTTTGTGAAAGGTAACCCGTGCCGGTCGTGGCGTTAATCTTGGAAGCAAGGAGGCCGGAGCTGGTGGCGTTGTTCAGTTCCACAAAAACACTGGTGTTGAGTTTTTCGACGAGACGTACCAGGTTTCCGGAGGTCCCCAGAAAATACTTGTCATTTGAAGAATTCCCCAGCAGACACTCATTGCCGCCCTGGCCGTTGATAAAATTGGTATACAGGCCGATACGTTTGTTCATGGTTGTGAAATAGCCCAGAGAGTTGAACGTGCCTTCGCCGATG
>JAZDKP010000318.1:0-25212 GCA_043802925.1 Fibrobacterota bacterium
GGGTATCGAAAGGCAAAGAGGCTTTCTCTGTCATTCCCGCGAAAGCGGGAATCCACCACCTGATGATGGATTCCGGGTCAAGCCCGGAATGACAAACAAGCCGTAGCAAGCTACGGGGAATTGAACCCATTGTGATTAAAACGAGCCCCCCTCTCTGCCAGCAGAGAGGGGGGGAAGGGGGGTGAGTCAAATTTTCAGATTCGCCCGGATGCTGGCCACCGCCTGGCGGGTGAGCTCCGCGTCACCAAAAGCCGACAGGCGGAAATAGCCCTCACCGCAGGGGCCGAAGCCACTGCCCGGTGTTCCGACCACATGCGCTTCGTTGAGCAATTTGTCGAAAAAGTCCCACGATTTCATTTGGCCGGGCGCCTTGACCCATAAAAAAGGTGCGTTGACACCGCCGTACACTTTGAGCCCCGTCTTTTCGAGCCCTTCGCGAATGACCTTGGCGTTGTTCATGTAGTAATCGATGATGACCTTGCATTCCTTTTGTCCCTGTTCGGACATAACGGCCACGCCGCCCTCCTGGACGATATTGGAGGCGCCGTTGAACATGGTCGCTTGACGACGAGACCACAGGGCGTGGACCTTGCCGGGTTTGGCGCCTTCGCATTGCGCGGCCTTGGGGACCACCGTCCAACCCAGGCGGACACCGGTAAACCCCGCCTCTTTGGAGAAACTTGAAATTTCGATTGCGCATTTTTCCGCGCCCGGAATTTCATAAATGGTGCGGGGAAGTTCCGGATCGGAAATGTAGGTTGAATAGGCGGCGTCAAAGAGGATGATGGCCTTGTTCTTGATGGCATAATCCACGAACTTTTTCAGCTGGGCCTTGGTGGCCACCATGCCCGTGGGGTTGTTGGGGCTGCAAAGGTAAATGAGGTCCACTTTCTTTTTTGGGACCTCGGGGAAGAAGCCGTTTTCCCCGGTGCACGGCATATAAACAAACCGGGAATAGCCTTTTTTAGTGAGTGTACCGGCACGGCCCGCCATCACGTTGGTGTCGACATAAACCGGGTAAGCGGGATCCTGCACGGCCACGATGTTCCGGACGTCAAAGATGGACTGGATATTGGCGGAATCGGGCTTGGCGCCGTCGCTGATGAAGATTTCGTCAACCGTGAGCGCCACCCCGCGGCCGGCGTAGCGTTTTTTCAGGGCCTCGCGAAGGTCGGGGTTGCCGTCGTCCAGGTAGCCGGTGTAGGTTTCCTTTTTGGACAGCTTGTCGACCGCGGCATGCAGGCCGGCAATGACGGCCGGCGGGAGCGGCTGGGTGGTGTCGCCGATGCCAAGCCGCAACACGGGCAGCCCCGGGTTCTTTTCCTGAAAAAGCGAGGCGCGCCGTTTGATTTCGCGGAAGAGATAGGAGGCAGGGAGTTTGTCGAAGTTGGCGTTGAGCTTGGCCATGGCATTGTCCCTTAAAAGAGACCTTTCATGAGGTCCCAGACGTGGTTGTTGATGTTTTCGGACTGGTTTTTTCCCATGCTCTCGTCCATATAAATGTCCTTGTCGGTATTGGCCGTGATTTCGTTTTCCCCCACCACGGGAGCGGACGAGAGGATGCAGTAGAGACCGTACCCGTTGCCGGTGATCTTGTTTTTCTGGATGATGGGCGAGGAAAAGTCGCAGTAGATGCCAAAATTGTTTTTGGTGAAAACATTGTCGAGGATTTTTGCGGTCTTGGAATACGAGCAGTAGAGGGCGTAGTTGTTGCCCGTGAACGTGCAGTGCTGGATGAGGGGTGAGGATTTCCAGAGAAAGTTCCGGAACGCGTGCCGCACGCGGCAGTAGACGAGGGTGCCCTTGCTGGCTTCCCCGTAAAAGATGAGCCCTTCCCAGCTGTCGGTGCCCGGGTTTTCCCTGTTGGAGGAAAACTCGATTTCACGGCCCGCCTCACCCAGCGCCTGGAAGGTGCCGTGCACGAGGATGTGAAAGTACCCGTCAAACTTGACGAGCGTGCCGGCCTCAATACGGAGTGTGAGGCTGTCGGGCACCTCCACGTTGCCGGTGAGGATGACCGGATTGTCGGCAGGCGTCCAGGTCGTGTTCTGTGCCAGGCGACCGCCCTTGACGTTAAGCGCAAGGGCCACGCAGGCCAAGAGCAGCAGGGCAATGAATAGGCGTTTCATAGCCGCGTCACGCTCAGGTTCTGGGCGATTTCAATTTTACTGTTGATGTCCTGCCCGGTCACCGGGTGCTTGAGCGCGATGATGAACTTGCCGAACACCAGGGCCGTGGCCTCGCGGACCTGGCCCTCGCCACGGTCAAAGCGGATGGAACCTTTGCCGAACATGCCGAGCCGTTCGGTGCCGTCCTGGCGGAGCGAAAAGGCCTCGGACTGGGGCACATCGAACTTCATGGAGATTTCCATGCTTATTTTTGCCAGGCGCGCCGCGTCGCCGGAAAGCGTGTCCTGGACCGCAAAACGCTTGAACACCATCATGTTGCCCTTGACCAATCCGTTTTCGATGGGATACTCCTGCTGGCGGTCCCAGTTTTTACCGAGTGCGATGGGCGTGCGCGGAAAGACGGGCAGGGCCTTGAAGAGCAGCGTGAAGATATTGAAATCATTGACGTACATTTTGGGAAGACCTTCGTAGCCCTTGGCCGCGGTGATTTCACCCGAGGGGGAAAGGGTCATCAGAATCTGGAGCGTCCGGAGCTTTTCGATGACATGTTCGGTCTCTTCGGGATTCTGCGTGTTGAGGTAGCGGATTTTGTCGTAGGTGAAAAGGACCTCGGCGTCGTTGTTTTGAAGCACCTTCTGGACACGGTAGTTGACCACCATGTCGATACTGACACGGTGGTTGGTGGAGGCCGCGCCGGTGGTGGTACGTGTGCGGATGTCGGAGAGGAGGTGGTATTGCGACGCGAAGCCCGCCGGGTACTTGAACGCAAGCGCGACCCCTTTCTGGCCGCAGGAGGCGGTCAGCAACAGAAAGAGGGGAAGTGTCAGGCAAAAGCAAAGGTGTCCACGGTTCATTAGCATGAAATATAGTTTTATCCGTGAATGGAGAAAAGCCAAAAGTGCATGACTTTCAGGGAAGAAACTGCTTGCCAAACGCCTGTGAAAAGGCTTATTATTATTATTATGCCTATCACGACACGCACTATTCCCGCCGGAACCGTGCTTTTTCACGAAAATGACCGGAGCCGCGACCTTTACATCATCCAGAGCGGCCGCCTCAAGGTCTACCGCAGCGACAAAGGGCAGCGCATCGACATCTGCGAGTTGGAAAAAGGGGGCCTGGTCGGTGAAATGTCGCTGCTCGATGGCCGTTCGCGTTCGGCCACGGTCGAGGCCGTGGAGGATTCCGAAGTGTCGGTCATCACGCTTGAGGAGTTTGAACACAAGGTCCACCAGATACCGGACTGGTTCCTGGGCATCATAAAAATTCTCTGCGCGCGCCTCCGCGATGTCGACCGCCGGCTCAAGGGCTCCCTCGACGATGAAATCTCCGCCAACGTGGCAAGCCTCCTCAGCATGCTCATGAACAAAAACATCCCCGCGCCCGGCGAACCCTTTGACACGCAGTCCATGGACCTCAAGTTCGCCAAGCAGGAAATGATGGACATCCTGAGCCTCACGCACGACAAAGTCACGGCCGCGCTCAAGGAACTGGAAGGGCACAAACTGATCACGGTCGCAAAAAACCGGCTGAACGTCCCGGATCGGCCCGCGCTCACGCTCTACGCCCGGTTCAAGCGCGGCGTCGAAATTGACACGGAGGTCGACTGCCCGCCCGACCTTTCGGACGCGGCGCGCGCGGTCCTCCACCTGCTGTTCAATACCACCCAGAACGCCAAGGTCGACAAAGAAGGTGAATGCGAACTGTCCCTTAACGATCTCGGATCCGAGGCGGACAAGCTCTTTTCCGGTGGCGACTTCCTCAAGGTACTCGCGGAGCGCTCCGTGGTGGGCCTCGACGACAAGAGCCTGCTGGCCAAGGAACCCAAGGACCTCGGCAAAATCAAGGTCAACCGCCGTAAAATCGCTTCCCTGCTCGCAGCGTCCCTTTTTTCACACCCGCAGCAATAATCCGAAGCAAGGAGCCTTATGCGTTTCCTTTTTCTTGCACTGATGCTGATGGCGGCCGCCGGCCTCCGTTCCGAGGTCCGGCTTTGCGGCATCCAGGAAGACGATCTCCAGCTCAAACCCGAGAACAACCCCTACATCATTACCGGCGACGTCCTGATTAAAAAACGGACCCTCTGGACCGTCAACCCCGGCGTGGTCTTTAAAATCGCCAACCCCGCGTCCTGCACCACGCATACCGGAATCGGCGAGTCGGAGCCCAACAAAAAAGAGCTCATCGCCATCTGGGTCCAGGGAAATTTTCAGTGCATGGGCAAGGCCGACAAGCGCATCACCTTTGAGCCCCTCCACCCCGGTGGCGATAAAATCGCCTGGTACGGCATCGTGTTCGACGGCGCCAACGAGGAATACACCAAGCTGTTCTACGCCGACATTTCCGGCGCCTATTATGGAGTCAAGGTCCGCAACTGCTCACCGGTCATCCGCAACTGCATCATCCGTAAAAACCAGACCGGGCTCTACACCTGTTTCCAGAGCAAGGCCAAAATCTTCAACAACAACATCCTCGACAATTTCAGCACCGGGCTGCTCAACGAAAGCGCCACCCCCCATGTGTCCAGCAACCTCTTCATGGGCAACCTCACGGGTATCTGGTCCGACCAGAGGTCCAAAGTCGAAATCGAATATAACGATTTCTGGAACAACGCGGACGGCCATTTCTACAACTGCCCGCCACGGTACGGGGTCATTGTCAAAGTCAACGCCCGCAAAGACTCCTGTGACTTCAACAAAAACATCTTCTTCGACCCCGTCATGGCCGGTTCTCCCGCGCACGCGGACTCCATCGTCCACGACGTCCGCACGCCCACGGACACGGCCAAGGGCGATGTGGCCAATCCCAAGCTCTCCCGCGTCATCGTCAAATCCATCCCCGATTCGGTCCGGCGTGCGGACCTGCTTAACGCGCCGCATAAGCCCTGGCAGCTCAGCAAGTATTCGCGCCTCATCGACGCGGGGTCGCCCAATTCCGACTACCGCGACGCGGACGGATCCCTGAACGACATCGGGGTCCTGGGCAACTCCGAATTCCGCTTCGAATGACGCCCTCCATCAAGGACCTTTCCCTTCCAGCGCTCGAATCGCTGTTCCGGGATATGGGCGAACCCGCCTTCAGGGCGCGGCAGGTCTTTTCCTGGTTATACCGCCGCAACGCCTCCGGGTTCGATGCCATGACGGACCTCAATGCTGGCCTTCGGAAACGCCTTCTGGAACGGCTCGACGCCGATGATCCGCGCGTCGAACGGCTGCAAACCTCCGCGGACGGCACGCGCAAATTCCTTCTGCGCCTCCGCGACAACGAAGCCATAGAAAGCGTCATCATCCCGGACGTCAAGCGGACCACGTTGTGCGTCTCAACGCAGGTGGGCTGCCGGAGGGGGTGCCGGCTGTGCGCAACGGCCGCCATGGGCTTCCGCCGCAACTTGACACAGGCCGAAATACTGAACCAAATCGTGGCCGCCAACCGCCTGCTCGCAAAAGATAAAAGCGGGCGCATCACCCATCTGGTCTTCATGGGTATGGGCGAACCCATGGACAACCTCGACACGCTCCTGGCAGCGCTCGCCGTGGTTCGCGACGATTACGGCATCGGCATCGGGCCCGGCCGCATCACCGTTTCCACCGTGGGTGTCATTGAAGGTATCCGGCGGCTCGCGCGTGAAGGGGGCGGCGTGGGGCTGGCCGTGTCGCTGCACGCCGGCGATGACGTCACGCGCGCAAAACTGATCCCGCTCGCTAAAAAAATCGGGATCAGCGAACTTATCAGCGCGGCAGCGGACTACGCGAAGTCAACGGGAGACAAGATCACTTTTGAATATGTGATGATAAAAGGGGTCAATTGTTCGGCCGACGATGGGAAACGTCTGGGCCGGCTGTTAGCAAACGTCCCGTCAAAACTCAACCTGATCCCCTACAATCCAGGCCGGAACAAGGAGTTTGAACCGCCCACTCCCGTTGAAATTCAGGCTTTCGCGGCTCTGATCCTTAAAACAGGCGTCATTGTGACACGGCGCAAGCCCCGCGGACAGGACATCGCGGCCGCCTGCGGACAGTTGGCTACATCATAAAGACACGCTTCTTCTTCGGATCCGTTGTACCGTTGCCAGGCGGGCGGGAGGGCGCACGCTTGTCCGTGGAACCGAAGGGATCGATTTTGTTGTCATTGAACTCGCGGTGGACGGAGTGGTCCTGGTCACACACCGGCGGTTCGGTGCCAATGATAAAAACGTCCTCATAGGTGCTGTCGCACGGGACCGAAGCAATCTTGTAGGATATTTTGCATATCTTTTGCGTCATGACGCCGTCGGGCCGGTCAAACTCGACCCGGGGCAGCCCGAGTGAATCGTAGAGGTAGAGCATGAAATCGGTCCAGACCGGAAGCGCGGTATTGGCGCCCGTGCGGCCGGAACCAAGAGAGCGCTTTTCGTCAAGGCCAGTCCAGACGCCGCAGGTAATGAGCGGCGTAAACCCCACAAACCAGCAATCCGTATACTCATTGGTGGTGCCGGTTTTGCCGCCGGAGGGGAAGTTGACCCCCGCCATACAGGCCGCGATGGCCGTACCGGCCGTGACCACGGACCGGAGCATGGAGGTCATGATATAGGCGGTATTGGGGTTGAGCACGCTGTGCAGGACCGGAGAGTGCTCTTCCACTGTGTTCTGATCGCGGTCCAGTATCTTTTCGATGCCAAAAGGTTCCGCGCGCACCCCCTTGTTGGGAAAGGCGCTGTAGGCTGAAAAAAGCCGCAGGGGCGTGGACTCGCAAGCGCCGATGGCCAGCGACGGAACGGGAACAAGGTGGCCTCTGTCAAGCCCCATGTTCACCGCGTAGTTGACAACCGTATGGGTGCCCACTTTCTGCTGGAGCTTGATGGCAATGGTGTTGATGGAAAGGGCCAGCGCCCGGCGGAGCGTCATTTCACCCCGGAACTCGCGGTCGTAGTTCTCCGGCCGCCATTCGACCTGCACCGGGTCCTTGATGGAAAACGCCTGGTCGAGCATGGTGGAAGCCGGGGAGTAGCCGTTGTCAATGGCCGCGGTGTAAATAAAGGGCTTGAAGGCCGACCCGGGCTGCCGGTAGCCCTGTGTCACGCGGTTGAATTTGCTCTCCTCGTAATTGCGTCCCCCGATCATGGCCTGGATGGCGCCCGTTTTGTTGTCAAGCACGGCAAAGGCTATTTGCACCTTGCGGTAGCGAAGCGAATCATTGAGGGCGGGTTTGAGGATTTTGGGCACCTTTTGGCCGGTGGAGTCAATGACTGAATCGTGCTCGGCATACACGTTGTGGAACAGCGGCTCGACTTGGGCCGGGTATTCTTCGATGTGCGCGAGGAGGGTGTCCTTGGGCAGTTTGAAACGGCGCACCAGGCCCAGTTCCGCGCAGAACTTGCGGTTAAGGGACTGCTGGAGCGAATCGATCCAGGCAAGGCAGAGGTCCTCGGCCTTTTTCTGCCATCGGTAGTTGAGCGTGGTCCGCACCGTGAGTCCGCTTGTGTACAGGACATTCGCGCCATAGTGCTTTTCGAGGTACTGCCGCACATATTCCGTGAAATAGGCGGCCTTGCCTCCCTTGTCAACCCGGGGCACGACCGCGAGTGCCTCGCCCACGGCGCGCACATAATCGGCCTTACCGATGTACCCGTCGCCGTACATGGCCCGCAGCACGAGGTTCCGGCGCTTGACCACAGCCTCGGGCCGGATATCGGGCCGGTAGTATTCGGGGCGCTGGATGATGGCGGCCAGCGTGGCGGCCTCGGCCACGGTGAGATCGGAAAGGAGGTTTTTACCGAAGAATTTTTGCGCCGCAGCCTGGAAGCCATAGGCGCCCGCTCCCATGTAAACCTGGTTCAGGTAGAACTGCAGGATGTCCTTTTTCGTGTATTTCCGCTCAATTTGAAAGGCGGTGAAAAGTTCCTTGACCTTTCGAAATAGGTTCCGTTTGTAGCCGATGGAGGAATAGAGGTTACGCGCGAGCTGCTGGGTGAGCGTGCTGCCGCCGCGCATGCCCTTCTGAAAAAGAACCGCCTTGATGAAGATGTCGGGATAGGTATAGATGTTGACGCCCCAATGGTGCCAGAAGCGTTTGTCTTCCATGGCAATGACCGCGTTGTAGACATAGGGTGGAATTTCGTCAAACGAGCGGCAGATGCGGCGCTCGGTAAAGAACTCCATGAGGAGCGTGTCGTCCGCGGAATAGACGCGCGTGATGAGGCTGGGCTCGATGTTTTCAAGCTGACTGATGGAAGGAAGACCGTCCTTAATCTTAGTATAAGTGAAATAAATGCCGCCGCCAATCAGCCCGCCTGACAGAACGGAGAGAACAACGGCAATAATGAGGACTCGCCGCCAACGAAGTCCGGACAGTTTTTTCCGAGAGGTTTTACTGTTAAGATCGAAGCGGATTAAATCCATAATCTATTAGAGAAAATACAAATCTGAAGGGAAGGGTGACAAGGAACGCTTATCGCGTATAATTTCTATGGAATTATAACCAGAGAGAATAAAACATGGTTTTAATTGCACGGTTTTCGTATATTTTTATTGATATGAAACAAATCCTCCTGCTTTCCCTGCTTTCCCTGCTTTCCCTGCTGACCCTGTTCTTAACCGGCTGCTATACCGTGCTCCTGACCCAGGCCAACATGCCCCCGCGCATTCAACAGCCGGTTCGCGCGGCCAATGATTCCGCGCAGGCCAACGATTCCACCGCAGCGTACGATTCCGTTGTCCCGGGAAGCGCGCAACCCGCGGCCCCGGCCGTGGCGTCCGAAAACCGCGCCATCCGCAGCGACTGCAACTGCACGGTCTTTGAAATCAGCAACGGCCTCTGCTGGTGCACGTGCGACCGATGCGGCGTCTACCACCGCGTCGGGTACGAATACTGCCCGCGCGGATGGTCCTATTCCTCCTACAGATGGGACTACTACAACGACTACCCGTGGTGGTACAATCGGTACAACAACGATTACCGCAACGGCAGCTATTACGATGGCTACCGTCACAACAACTACGGCGGGGGAGGTTCCATCGTACCATCCGGAAACGGCCGCCACAACGATTCGCTTGGTTTCATCGGCAACCGCAATTCCTACCGTGACGCTCTGCCTCCTCCGGTCTATCAAACGCCTTCCTCCAGCGGAAAGGGATTCTCAATCACCGTTAGTCCGCCCTCTTCGAGCCCGCCACCCGTTTCGCAACCCCATCAGGAGACCGCTCCGGTAAAGGCAGATACGTCCAAGGCTAATTTTGACCGTATTATAGACCGAAAACGCATGAGGTAGCGCTTGAGAAATATGTCATACAAGCTTGTTTTGCTTGCGATTGCAACATCGTTGTATGCCCAGAGCGAGTTTGTGATACCTGACGAGGGCGTAGGAACCCGCGGTTATGCCATGGGCGGCGCGCAAGTAGCATTGGCTTCTGATTTCAGTGCGAGTTATTGGAACCCGGCAGCGCTTACTAATTTGCGCCAGCATGAATTCATGTTCTCTTTCGCTTATAACTCGCTCACGGACGCCTCCCGATACGATGGCAGCGCCCCCTTGTCCGCCAATATCAACAGCCTGGGGCTCCAGTCCATCGGCTACGCCCATCCCTTTCCAACGCTGCAGGGCAGCCTCGTTCTCGCATTAGGCTATTCCCGGCCCACCAACATTTCCGATGTCCAGCAGTACAACAATCCCGCAGGACTCTATAAGGCCCAAGGCTATTTAAGCCGCTGGAACGTGGCAGTGGCCGCCATGTTGCTGAAAAGCCTTTCGCTCGGAATCAACGGCTATATCAATTCCGGCAACGACGAGGTCACGTTTCAATACGCGGACGGCAACCAGAACATTTCAGATGTCGGCAGCTTTTTCGGCCTAGGATTTGACCTTGGCCTGCTGCTTGCGATCACGGAAAACCTCCGGGCGGGTGTGTCCGCCACGCTTTACAACTCAGAGAATTCATCACGAAAAGCGGAACGCTTCATCCTGGACACGCTCTACTCGGAGAATGCGACAAAGACCTACGTGCAGAACCCGGTTAAAATCAGGGCCGGCCTCGGATACCATTCACTACCGTTCAGCATCGGAGCCGACATTCTTTTTACAAACTGGGAAAACAGCAAGTATTATATCAAGGATTTCCAGACCCCGTTCCACGACCCTGACCTGGTGAACACAATCGAATACAGCCTTGGTGCCGAGAGCATCTTGCCCATGCCATCCCCAAACGCCCCAGGCATTAAGCTCCGCGCTGGCGTATCTCATGCCGGGCAGCCCTACGCGAGCTTCCGTTCGCCGGACGGACGCAATTCCGTAAGCGGGGGAGTGGGGATGCTTTTTGACCGGGCCCTGCTGCTCGATATCGCAGGCCGTTATTCAGTCAACCGTTTCGAATTCAATGACGGGTTTCAGACCGTGGACCGCGAAGTGAAAACCAAAACGCTGCTCTTCTCCATTTCCTACCGTTACTGACGCCCTTCAACGGTAAAATGTTTTTACCGCGCCCCGTGATTATTCATTGTTTTTATCGCGCCTGAAGAATTAATTTATATGCTCATTAAACGTGGAGCAAGAAGAACTTGACGCGCATCGGCCCTTCCGAACTTTCCGCCATCCGGGCGTTTAAAACCGATCCCAAAGATCGAAAAAACAGGTACGCGCTCAACAATGTCTACTGGGACCTGCTGTATACCATCGTCCGCGAACGCGCGGACGGCGGCAGCGCCAAAATCCTGCACCTCAGCGAGGACAGCGCACTCATCGACCTCGGCATCCTCGACGTCAATCTTTTCGAAAACGGGGAAAAAGACTGGAAGGAGATCCAGGCCGGCCTCAACTTTGTCAATGACGACATGATGTTCACCTTCACCGAGTGGATCGAGCGCGAATACCAGCGCACCCTCAACTTTGATAAAAAAGACCATATCCGGAACGAGATCACCGCCCTCGAGCACGAACTCACCAAACATCACGACGAATTCGCGGCCAAGCAGGATGACCGCCGCACCCTGTTCCAGAACTACCTCGAACCCTCGTTGTCCTCGCGCTCCATGGCCACCCCTGCGTTTCGGAACCAGTACCTGGCCCGCTTCGACCGCATCCGGACCGCGGACGACATGGAATACGAAATCCAGGTCAAACAGAAAAAGATCTCCACGGGAAAATTCCTTGACGTCACCATCAAGCGCGAACTTGCGGAACGCATCAAAGAGTACCAGAAATACCTGACGGGCTTCAAGAACCTGCTTTCCGAACTGCGGAACCCGGCCGCGGAAAAGGAGATCCTCGCCGCATCCGAAGAAATACACGATCTCGCGGTCGAAATCGTGGACCTGGAAAGCAAACGGAACAAAAAGGAAGAGGAGCTCAAAAACCTGGTGGACCAGACCGCCACGCTCTCCCCCAAGGAAATTGAAGCCTCCATCAACGAAATGCTCGATTACTTCAAAGGCCTCATGATCCTGTCGAGCAAGCGTGTCAAGGCCGAGCCCCTGGCCGTGGCCGCGGGAAAATCGCGCCCCACCACCAAGGCCGCACTGAAAAAGGTCATCCAGATGATCGAGGAGTTTGATCCCAAGGTCTTTAAGAACGACCGCGTCAAATACCTGGGGCTGCCCAAGTTTGTCATCCTCCCGGGCTTTGGAAACGGCCTCTACGACTGGAAGAACAACGCCATCCTTATTCCCACACAGCCCTGCACGCGGCTCGAGGAATCGGTCTTCGCGGGCGTGGTCGAATACAAACTCGACATGGATGACGACAAGGCGCTGCTCATGAGCTACAACAAGCTGGAGGACAACAAGGGCATCAAGTCCCACCTCCGCCTCAAGGAGCGCTTTGCCAAGGACTATGCCATCTTCATGGGCCAGGAAACGCGCGGCTACAAGGTGCTCAAGGGCGATGCCCGCGCCTGGTTCAACCACGAGATCGCGCCCAACCGGTTCGAAATCAAGATCCCCCTCGAGTTTGACCCCATCGCCATGCCGCAGGAGGCCTACAACACGCTTGTGGCCGCGCTCAACGAAAAGGTCGCCAAAGGGACGGCCGGGTACCGCGATTTCTACGGGCTCGGCATCATCGCCAACTACAACGAGGCCCACGAAAAGGCCATCGATTATTTTAAAAAGTCCTACGAAACGGCCCCGGACTTCATTGACGCGCTGTTCAACCTCGCGGTCACCCAAATGAAAAAGCAGATGCGCCGCGAGGCGGCCGCGACCTTCACCGAGTACATCAAAAAAAGCCCCCAGAACTGGTGGACCGGCGTGTGCCAGGAACACCTGATGAAACTGAAGTGACGACCCGCATGAAAAAACGCCTTTTCAGCGGTATCCAGCCCAGCGGTGAAATCCACATCGGAAACTATCTCGGCGCCATCAAAAACTGGGTCGCGCTCCAGGAAACCCACGACGCCATCATTTGCGTGGTCGACTATCACGCCATCACGGTCCGCCAAAACGCGGATGAATTCCGCAAACGCATCTTCGACACCGCGCTTTCGCTCATGGCAGCGGGCATCGACCCGGACAAGGCCGCACTCTTTGTGCAGTCACGCGTACCCGAGCACACGGAACTTGCCTGGATCCTCGGCACGGTCATCCATATGGGCCATCTGGAACGCATGACCCAGTACAAACAGAAAGCCGAGCAACACCCCGACGACATCAATGTGGGCCTCTTCACCTATCCCGTGCTCCAGACCGCGGACATCGCGCTGTACAAAGCCGAGGTCGTGCCGGTGGGCGAGGACCAGGTCCAGCACATCGAGCTCGCGCGCGAAATCGTCCGGCGCTTTAACGCCCGCTGCGGCGCAATGTTCCCGGAACCCGAGGCCCTGGTCGGCACCGCGGCCCGCATCCTGGGACTCGATGGCAAGTCCAAAATGAGCAAAAGCATGAACAACACCCTCGGGCTCGTGGATTCACCCGAGACCCTCGAAAAAAAGCTGCGCCCCGCTGTCACGGACGTCAACCGTAAGCGCCGCAATGACCCTGGCAACCCCGAAATCTGCAATATTTACGCGCTGCACAAACACTTTTCGCCCGTGCCCGTGGTCGACGAAATCAATGTCGAATGCCGCAGGGCGGGCATCGGCTGCATCGATTGCAAGCTCAAACTGGCCGGGCATATGACCCTTGCGCTCGCGCCTGTCCGCGAACGCCATGCCGCGCTCACCGCCAACCCGGGACGCGTGGTTGACGCCCTCGACCACGGAGCGGCCCGCTGCCAGGCCATGGCCCGCGAAACCATGGAACCGGTGCGCGCCGCACTCGGGGTCCGCTGACACTCTTGCCATGAAACCGGATCCGCGTACCTATCTCTCAAATCCCGCGGCCGACTACCTCGAAATCCGTCTCGAAGAGCGCCGCAGCACCTCGGTCAGCTACCAGGGAAAAGAACTTGACGATATCAGCGAACGTGAAAATAGAGGCGGCTGCGTGCGCGCCTGCCACAAGGGCGGCTGGGGATTCTGTTCGTTCAACCTCGATTCGGACCTCGAGCGGGCCGTGCGCGAGGCCGTGACGCAGGCCCGGGCCACCGGGACGGGCATCACCCGGCTCCGTGCGTTGACCCCGGTCCGCGATTGCGTGGTCCAGGCCTTTGGCCAGGATCCGCGCAGTGTCAGTCTCGAGGAAAAAAAGGAGATCGCCCGAAAGTACAACGACTACCTGCTTGCGCAGCCCCGCATCGTCTCCACCCGCGTCTCCTACCTCGACCGCCACACCCGGACGCACCTCCTTAGCAGCCACGGCGCGGATGTGGAGCAGGAACGGACCTTTACCGGCATCACGCTCATGGCCATGGCGCGCGATGGCATGAACGTGCAGCGCGCCTACCATTCCGCGGGCGACCACCGCGGCTTTGGCAACGTGCGCGGGCTGGAGTCCAAAGCGGAGGAAATCGCCAAGCGCACCGTGGACCTGCTCGCGGCCCCCAAGGTCCAGAGCGGCCGCACAACCGTGATCCTCGACCCCAAGCTTGCGGGCGTGTTCGCGCACGAGGCCTTTGGCCACATGAGCGAGGCGGACTTTATCTTTGACAACCCGGCCATCGCGGAAAAAATGAAGCGCGGCCTCCGGTTCGGCACGGATGCCCTGAACATCGTGGACAACGGGACCCTCCTTGAGGAGTGCGGAGGGTACGCTTACGACGACGAAGGCGTGCGTTCGCAAAAAAGCTACCTCATCAAGAACGGCGTCCTCGACGGCCACCTGCATTCGCGCGAGACCGCGGAACGCATGGACGCCCCCGGCTCGGGCAACGCCCGCGCGATCAGCTACCGCTTCCGGCCCATCGTGCGCATGTCGTGCACCTACATTGAGCCCGGCGCCGAAACACTCGACGCGCTCCTCGCGGGCGTGCCGGACGGCATTTACGCCGCAGGCATGCTGGGCGGAAACACGGACCTCGAGCAGTTCACCTTTTCGGCCGAGTATGCCTATCAAATCAAGGATGGAAAGCAGGGAGAACTGCTCCGCGACGTCATCCTCACCGGCAACCTGTTCGAAACCCTCCATAACATTGACGCCGTGGGCAACGACCTTACGCTGTTCGGCGGGATGGGAGGCTGCGGCAAGGAAGGCCAGTCCCCCCTTCCGGTAAGCGACGGCGGCCCCCACCTGCGCATCCGCAACCTGCTCATCGGGTAACACGCCGTATGGCACGCCCTCCCAAACCCAGCCCGGTCCACGAGGAGGCCTACCAGCAACTCACCGCTCTTGCGGCCCAACTCGGTATCGAGGTGCGCCTTGACAACACTGACGGCGGGGGCGGCGGCTTATATGTTTTAAAGGGGAAAAAACATCTCCTGCTGAATAAAAACGCCCCCGTGGGCGAGCGCGTGGAAACCCTAATCGAAACGCTGAAGAACGAGGACCTGTCCGACGTATTCGTCGTACCCGCGGTCCGCCAGTGGCTGGGGCTCGAGTGAGCCGCGTCCGGGCCGGCCTCATTGGCGTGGGCCATTTTGGCCGTCACCACCTTACCAACCTGCAGGCGCTGACCGACGCCTGTGAACTCGTTGGCTTTCACGATCAGGACGCGGCCCGGGGCAACGCGATTGCGGCCGAGACCGGCGCGGTGTTCTTTCCTTCGCTCAATACGCTCCTCAACAGCGTGGATGCGGCCGTTATTGCGGTCTCCACGTCCGCGCACGCGGCCGTGGCCGGGCAGGCGCTGCAGCGCGGACTTCATGTCTTTCTTGAAAAACCCATGGCCGCGACCGCGGCCGAAGCATCGGCCCTTGCACGGTTGGCGCAGGAAAAAAAGCGCAAGCTTCAGGTCGGCCACATCGAACGCTTCAACCCCGCGTTCGAGGCCCTGGCCCGCCACCTCGGCTCCCTTCGTATTACGCACATCACGGCGCGGCGCTACGCGCCATGGTCCGGGCGCGCGCTGGATGTATCCGTGGTGCTCGACATGATGATTCATGACATCGACCTCTGCCTCTCGCTCACCCGCTCGCGCATTGACGAACTTTCCGCGCACGGCGAAACAGTCCGTTCCTCCACGCTGGACCGTTGCAGCGCGCAGCTCCGTTTCACCACCGGCATCCTGGCCGACCTCCATGCGGACCGTGTTTCGGAGCGCCGCCTCCGCGAGTTCGTGGTGCAGACCCCGGTCGGGCAGATCATCGTGGACCTTGACAAAAAAGAGGTCATCGGCAGCAACATTGACCTGCCGCTTCTGCCCGCGGACGGATGGAATCCGCTTTCGCGCGGCAGGGACACCCACCATTACCAGCTCGCGCCCGGTTGCACGGGCCAAAACATGCTCCGCTGCGAGCTTTCGTCGTTTCTCCAGGCAATCCTCGACGACCGGCCGGTCCGCGTGCCCGCGGAAGAGGGGCTGGCGGCCTTGAGCGTGGCCGAAAAAATCATTGCCGCCTGCCGGAGTTAAAAAATCGTTATGCGCCTTGCCATCCTCGCGTTCGCGGCCATTTTCCTGGCGGTCCCGTTGTCTGCATGGCATAATGCGGACGGGTGCCGCGTACTTACGACAAGCGATCTCGTAGAGCTCCATGCCGTCAGCCTTGCCGATCTGCTCGAGCGGCTGCCCGGACTGGAGGTCGCGCGCTACAACACCTCCGGCTCCTTCACCGACATCAAACAGATCGGCCAGGAGCTCTATGACGACGACCGGCCGGTCGTCGTCACGGTGAACGGCGTGGAACTCCGGAATCTTTCTACGGACCGTGTCTATCTCAATGGCATTGCGGTAAGCCGGATCGATTCCGTCACGGTTTGTCCCTGCGGCGGCCTGTCCGGAAGCGAAGTACTCATTGATGTGGCCCTGTCCGACTCCTTTATCACCCCGGCTCACACCCGCCTTCTCTGGGAGACCGGGCCGTTTGAACTCGGCACCATCCTGTTCGACTTTCGCCGGGCTCTTGGCGAAAAGAGCGGGCTTTCGGTGTCCATGCAGAAAAGCTACCAGTTCGAAGGGCGGGGTTACTACGGCAACAGCGCCCGCACCCCGTACGAACACCCGGTCGCCATCACCGACATCTACCGCGTGGCCCTTGGCCGGAGCGAAAACCGTTACGTCCGTAGCGGCCTCCCGTTCGAGAACGATACCCGATTGTGGAATGTCGGACTCACGACCCGGGCGCTCCCCGGTACAGCGCTCACGGCCCGATACGAATACCTCCGCGACTTCCAGGACGACTACGTGCCGGTGTCGGGCGCAACAACGGGTCAATTCCGTAATTTCGCGGCCTGGCGCTCCTCCGACAATTTCTACCTCGAGGGCCGCTCCCTGACCGCAGGACCGTTGCATCTGAACGGCCAAGCCTACCTCCAACGGAACACTCTCCGCTTTGCGGACACAGGCACCCCCATCGGGTTCCGCGACACGGCCGCATTCGGCCAGTCGGTGAACGCTCTGGGATTTATCGGTCGCGCGGGCTATGAGCGTCGTTTTTGGCATGCCCGTGCCGAGGCCGAAGCCGCGTCCGACGACTGGCAGGGCCGGAGCTATTCCGCCGCGTTCACACGCCGGCGCCTTACCACCGAAGCGTCGGCCGGCCCGGACTCCGCGGCAGTGCCCTGGCGCCTCACCCTGCGCAACACCCTCCGCAACGACGGACGCGCGGCCTCAAACGGCGCTGTAAACACGCGGATGCTCGCATCCCCCTCGACCGCGGCCCGGGTGCGGCTCTTTGACCGCCTCGACTTCGACGCCGGATACGGTTGTGAACGCCGGTACCCGCTCGCTTCCGCGCTCTATTTCGACAACCCGCGGCGCGATTACCTGGCCAATGATTTTAATTTTCGGCCTATCGTATCGTACCATGCGCAGACCGGGCTTCGCACCCGGCTCGCTTCCTGGACGTTCGGTTATTCCCTTGAAAACCGTTTCACCCGGTCACCGCTGGTTTTTGTCCACATTGCGGGCATCCCGGGTTGGACCGTTTCGCAGGACAGCCTTTGCTACGAAAGCCGGAACACACACCTTTTTACAACCGCCTACGAAGGCACCCGGCTTTCCAACACCGTGGCCTTTGCTGTAACCGAGACCCGCGACGGCCTCCCGTCCCGTTCCCTCTTTTTTCGCACCTTCGGGGTCATGGACCGGTTCAGCGCCCGGCGCGACTTCGTCAAGGGCCGGCTCCACGGCCGGTTTTCCACTTACCTGTACCTCCGGCCCCAGGTCTGGTCCGTGGACTATTATGGAGACATCAAGACCGCAATCCTCAACGAATACGCCCGCGTTGACATGGAACTCGAGTTCCGTATAAAAGACTTTCATTTTTACACCCGTTTCGAAAACCTCGGCGACTATGTCATCGCTTATGCGCCCGGCTACCACCTGCCGGGGCCGCTCATCCGCTGGGGTATTGACTGGACGTTTGGGAAATAGGGCAGGAGAGGAGGCGTTATGAAAAGGTCTATCCTTATGATATCATCTGTGGCCGCTGTTGTCCTGCTCCTGCTTACGGGCTGCGCGATCGCACCTGTCCACACCCCTCCGCCCAAGCCCTGGTACGCCCCGGAAAACCTGTTGCCCGTGGACCCGTCCGGCCTTGCCGGCAAGACCGTGGTGCTTGACCCGGGCCATGGCGGCGCCTTTTCCGGTGCTGCCGGCCGGGGAGGTCTCATCGAAAAAGAGCTGAACCTCCAGGTCGCCTTGTCGCTCAGGGCCATGCTGGAGCAGGCTAGCGTGCGCGTGGTCATGACACGTGACACGGACCGTGATTTTACGCTGGTGCCGGGAGCCCACGTGCGCGAAGACCTTGAGCGCCGCATCGCAGGCGTTGACTCCGTGCACCCGGATATTTTTCTTTCCGTGCACCACAACGCCAGCGACGATACCATCAACATGAGCAAAACCTTCTACAAACTGGATGACGACGGCGCTTCGCTGGACGCGGCCATGCGCATCCACCAGGCCTTTGTGCAATGCCTGCGCCTCGATTCAAGCGAACTTTCAGCGGGTAATTATTTTGTAATCCGCAATGTGAAGGCGCCCGCGGTACTCGGGGAACCGAGTTACATCACCCACGCGTCAATGGAGGCCCTCCTGCGCAATCCCGAGGCAATCCGGGTCGAAGCCGAAAGCTATTTCCGCGGCCTTGCAACCTGGTTTCTTGGCGGAGTGCCTGCCGTGACCGGTCTTAGCCACGACACCGTGGGCAATACGCTTCTGTTCAGGGTCCAAAGCGCGGTTCCGCTCGACACATTGAGCGGCCGTGTCTGGATTGACGGCCGGGAAGCGCCTACCCGATGTCTTGGCGCGGATCTCGTGGTCCGGCTGACCGCACCGTTATCAAATGACCGTCACCATTTTCGCGCCAGTATTAAAAATGTGAACGGCAATTCGTCGGCACCCGCTGACTTTGAACTTAGGGTCGACCGCCAGCCCGCGTTGATAAATGCGTTCTGCCCAGCGATTGCGGGCAGGGCAGGGCAGACCGTGCCCATACGGGTCAGCGTCCTGGACGCATACGGACTGCCGGTCTCGGATGCCACACTCGTGAACACGAACATTGACCAGATGGGGTTGACCCGAAACGGACAGGCGCTCGTGTATGCGGTCTACGGAAAACACGGTAAAATTACGTTTCAATGCGGCCCGGTTGCCTGCGAACTTGCTATCAAGGCCGCCACCGGTTATGCCGGTTATTACCAAGGTTTTATTAAGAACGAGACCAGCGCCAGTTTGCCCGCACTTGTAAAACCATTGAATTGCCCGGCAGTTTCGACCGATGCGAACGGGTTTTTCCAGGTGCCCGAAACCTGTGATTCCGCGGTAACCGTATGCGCATGGGGGTTTGACGATGCATCGATAATGCTCAATCCGACCCAGTTAAATAGCATTATTATGAAGCGAGCTGAAAACGGCCGACTCTTTGGCAAACGAATTGTGATTGACCCAGAATTCGGAGGCATGGAATCGGGCGGCATGACCCGTTCTGGAATCCGTGCCGCGGACATTAACCGTAAACTGTCCCAAGCCCTTTTTGACAAGTTAAGGCGGGGAGGGGCCGATGTGGTTCTGGCCAGGGCGGGCGACGAATCAAGGTTTATTTCTGAAAGGGTCGGGATTGCCAACAAACCCTTGGCTGACATCTATGTCCTGATTCGGACCGATACCACACGAAATACTCCTCATATTGCCAATTATCCGAACAGTCAGTTTGGAGGTCTTTTGAATCAGAGCATCCGTGAGCAATTCAGCCTGATGGGTACGGAACTGAACACAATGGAAGTTTATAATTATGTGCTGCAACAAAGCCCATGCACAGCCATTGAGGTGGCGCCAATTTCCATGAATGCCGCAGACCCGATGGACGCAAAACAGATAAACCAGGCCGCAGAATGCATTGCAAATGGTATTTCAAGCTATTTCGAGAAGCTCACAACTCAAAAGAATTCAAAGAAATAGCTATTATGACCTCATTCGTTTTACAAAGACAATGCGTCGCATAAGATATATTATGTAAACCAATAGGTGGGGAAGCGTAAGTTTCTCTGGCGCTCAAGAAGAACGCGTTTAATTACACGCTGGGGAAACAAATTACGGGGTTTGTAGCATCCCGGAATAATCATTATGATTCGAAAAGTAATTCCGTTCTGGATTCTGCTGGTGGCCGCATACACTGCGCAGGCGCAGTTTGATGAAAACGAGAACACAGGCGGCGCTGCAACAAATGCCACCCAACCAATTCATCACCGGCTGGCCTTCGAATACGGATTCAGTCACCTGAAGAATGAAACTCCGAGTGATGCCCCGCAACCGGTGGTGGATTTCAACGATAAACTAAGCTCGGGAAATGTCCTCACCGCGACCTACTGCCGATACTGGCCGGTCGCGAATATGCATCTCGGACTGGGTTTCGTTGGTTCCCGATATGGTGCCAAGGCCACGTTACAAAACCTTGGGCTCATTTTTGATACCCCCTCCGGGCCCGATACGATCGTCGGGGACTACAACGAAACCGTGACAATTTATTTTCTCGGGCTGATGTTCGGTCTGCGTAAAAGTCTTGAAGAGTACCGTTTGGACCTCCATGCAGGAGTCCGTTTTGGTTATATGCCCCTGCATGATGATTTGCTTTTTACTTCCTTTAATAGAACGAGTTTAAGCGGTCCATCATTTGGTTTTTCCACTGTTACGGGCTTTGAATATATGCTGAACAGGTACATAGGAATTGCTCTCGGAATATCCACTTATTTCGGTTCAATCTCTTCTCTTACTTCAGAAGACGGAAGCCGTGTCGCGTTTGATAAGCCCAAACGACTGGACCGTGTTGATATCAATATCGGATTATGCTTTCATTTTGATACTGATTTAAATCCTTCGCGGACACTGGCGCCAGTTTCGGCAGTTCCAGCGGTTCCGGACGACTCGGATGATGGCATAATAGTGCCATAACGAAATCAGGCAGGAAAATTCGCCGTCTATCTTATCACATAGAAAGTGTTTTTGGTTTATGGTTCAAGACATACTACATCCATCAATGCCCGCACCAGTCCCGCAGCCGCAGCCAGGCTCCCCCTCCTACCGTTCGCTCGCACGCTTTTTCTTTCCCCTTGCCTTTCAGGCCGCTTCGCAGAGCATCACTTACCCGCTGGTGGCCATGGTCGCATCCCAGGCACCGGGCGGCACGGTCAACCTCGCAGGACTCGCCCAGTCCAACAGCGTCATGTTCATCCTGGCCACCCTGGGGGCTGGCCTCCAAACCGCTGGCATGGTCTATGGTAAGTCGCGCGAGGGGTTCGAGAGTTTCAAGAAAGTGAATCGGGCTGTCATGCTCATTGTCTTCTGCACCCAACTCATTGCATGTATTCCGCCCCTGGCCCATCTCATCTTCGGCCGCATCATCGGCCTGCCGCCCTCCATCGAATCGCCGGCCTACCAGGCGATGCTCGCTTCACTGCCGCTGCACATCATCTTTTTCATGCGTAATCCTTACCTGGTCACGCTCTATAACAACCGGGAGACAGCCAAGGCCGGGGGCGCCACTTTTTTCCGGATTATCATGACACTGCTCCTTGCGCCCCTGTTCTGCGCAGGGGGGCTGGTGGGCCCGGTCTGGGCCCCGGTCTGCCTGACGCTCCCGGTCATCGTCGAAATGCTGATGGCACGCCATTATGCCAGACCCTATATACAAACGCTGAAGCCCTGCGAAGGCTGCGAACCCCCGCGGAAGCGCGACATCATGCTCTTCAACATCCCAATGGCGGTTGGCAGCCTTTTTCTCTCCATCTCAGGCCTGCTCATCGGCGCCTTCATGGCGCGCGCCGGGGAACCCGAACGCACGCTTCCCGCCTATTACCTCGCCCTCGGACTCGCCAGCCCCATGACCTTCGCTGCCACACGTATTCAGGCCACGGTCCTCGCCTTTCCGCCATCCATGGACCCGCACCGGCGCGTGCTCCGCTTTTCCTGCGTCGTGGCCATGGTTCTCGGCCTGCTCCCGCTTCTTTTCACGCTGCCCGGCCTCGCGGACCTCTATTATATCCGCATCCAGAACCTCGACCCCGCCGACCTTCCGCTTGTGCGCATGACCGCGCTTTTCCTGGTGACCATGCCTTTCTGCGTTGGTTTCCGCGCCTACACCGAAGGGGTGGCCGCGCACATGAAGCGGCCCGTGACCGTGCTCACCGGGCAGGCCGTTTACCTTGGCATTATGGCGAGTACGGCCCTCTTCCTACTGTCTCTGGGCACCCCCGGCAACCTGCTCGCACCGATAGGACTCATTGTGGCTAATTTCGCCGCTGTTGGCGCCATGCGCATATCGATGTACTGGGACAAACAGCCCGATATCCCGGTACCGGCCACACGCTCCTCTTCCGAAGGGTCGATGGAAAGTTGATGTAGAGTGAAAGAAGACAGGTAAATTCAGCTGATAGGGTTCAGCATCGCGGCCAACAGCTCTGCATCGTCATGGACAATGACCGCTGACTTCGATTTTTGCGCATAACGGACAAAACCCGGAAGGTCCGATGCAATGACAGGTTTATTACCGTGGAGGACCGCGTCGTTAAGGATGTCCTCATGCGGTCCCGCCTCGTAAGGCAAAAGCACGCAGTCAGCTTCCTCAAAAAAGCGATGGTAGCGTTCAGAGGAATAGATTCTCCGGAACAACCGGACTTTCCCCCTGCAATTCCTGATATCGGCTAAAAGGTCGCGCTTGAATTCAAGGTTACGTTCAGTCTTTTTATAGTCCCCGACAATCCAGAGTTCAGCCCTCCCCTTCGGAAGTTTGCCGAAAGCTTGAAGCGCACGTGAATACCCTTTCGTGCTTCTGAAATATCCGGCCAGCAGAAAGAGGTATGCCATTTTGCATCAACGGCCCCTTCCCCTTTGTTCGACAAAGGGGAAGGGGAAAGGGGTTAGGGTTTCTTCCTCGCTATCAGATTGAGCGCCGAACCTGCTTTGAACCATTCAATCTGCTGCGTCGAAAGCGTGTGCCGGAGGGCCGCCTCTTCCCGACTCCCGTCCGAATGGTCCAGGACAAGCGTGAGGGTGCTCCCGGGCGCCAGTTTTGTGACGCCCCGAAGAGTGAGCCGGTCGTCAAAACGCACCTTGTCATAATCCGCAGGTACCTCGAACATCAGGGGCAGGACTCCCTGTTTTTTAAGGTTGGTCTCATGAATGCGCGCAAAGCTCCGGGCAATGACGGCCTTGACGCCAAGGAAGCGCGGGGACATGGCCGCGTGTTCGCGGCTCGAACCTTCACCGTAATTGCCGTCACCGATGACCACGCATCCCAACCCGCGGGCCTTGAGGTCCCGGGCGATTTTCGGGAAGGGCGCCTCTTTTTCGCCCAGCACCGGATTGGTCCCCTTGCCGGTCTCTCCCGTGAAAGCATTGACCGCGCCCAGAAAGGCGTTGTCGCTGATGTTATCAAGGTGGCCGCGGTACTGCAGCCATTCACCGGCCGGTGAAATATGGTCCGTGGTGCACTTACCTTTGACCTTGAGCAACACCGGCAAATCATGGAAATCACGGTTGTCCCAGGCCGGAAACGGGGCCAACAGCTGGAGCCGTTGGCTGTCGGGCGCGACCCGGATGGTGATGATGCCATCCCCGTTTTCGGGCGGGAGTTCGAGCCCGGTATCGTCCGGTACAAAGCCCTTTTCCGGCAGCGCGGCCGCCACGGGCGCTGGCAATTGGGACGGGTCAAAGGTGAGCTTTCCTTCCGCGGCCAGCACGGTCGCCAGTTCGGGCGAACCCATGAATGCCAGCGTGTTTGCGCTGCCGTCGTTCCGCTTGTGAAAGTTCCGGTTGAATGTGGTGACAATGGAGTTTTTTTCATTTGGCAGGTTTTTACGCTTCCATTGGCCGATGCAGGGACCGCAGGAATTGGACAGGACGACTGCGCCGAACTCTTTCAGGGTTGAAAGAAAACCGTCGCGCTCGGCCGTGGCGCGCACGAGTTCGGAACCGGGTGAAATAAAAAAGGCCGCCAATGCCTTTTTTCCATGTTTCAGGGCTTCCGCTGCCACGGCCGCGGCCTTGCCGATGTCCTCGTACGAGGCGTTGGTGCAGCTTCCAACCAGGCTGGCCGACAGCTTTTCCGGGTAGCCCTTTTCCTTTGCCTCCAGAGCAAGCGCAGCAATGGGACGCGCAAGGTCGGGCGTATGCGGGCCCACCAGATGCGGGGTCAGGCTTGACAGGTCGATTTCGAGAACCTCATCGTAGTACTTTTCAGGATTCTTCAGGACCTCGGGGTCGGACGAAAGCACGGTCATGTTTTTATCCGCCAGCTCCGCGACATCCGCGCGGCCCGTGGCCTTGAGGAAATCGCGCAGGGTCGCGTCATAGGGAAAAATGGAGGTGGTGGCGCCCAGCTCCGCGCCCATGTTGGTGATGGTGGCCTTGCCCGTGCAGCTGATGCCCGCAAGCCCGTCCCCGAAGTATTCAATGATTTTTCCTGTGCCACCGTTGACCGTCAGCTTTCCGAGTAAAAAGAGGATGACGTCCTTGGGCGAAGCCCAGCCCTTGAGCCGGCCGGTGAGCCGCACCCCCATGAGCTTTGGCCATTTGAGCTCCCACGGCATTCCGGCCATCACATCCACCGCGTCCGCGCCGCCCACGCCCACGGCCGCCATGCAGAGACCGCCCGCATTGGGCGTATGCGAGTCCGTACCAATCATGAGGCCGCCCGGAAAGGCGTAGTTCTCGAGCAGAATCTGGTGGATGATGCCCGCGCCGGGCTTCCAGAACCCGAGATGGTATTTCAAGGCCACGCTGCGTAAAAACGCGTATACCTCCTGGTTCTGCGCCAGGGCTTTTTCGAGGTCCGGCCCGGCCCCCTCTTCGGCGCAAATAAGATGGTCGCAGTGGATAGTGGAGGGCACGGCCGCTGTTTTGCGTCCCGCGTGCATGAACTGAAGCAGCGCCATCTGCGCAGTGGCATCCTGCATGGCCACGCGGTCCGGGTTCAGCATGACGTAAGTTTCGCCCCGCTCCGGGGCCTGTGCGAGCGGTTCGGCCAGGTGGTGGGCCAGTATTTTTTCCGCAAGCGTGAGGGGGCGTCCAAAAACCATCCGGGCGGTAGCAAGACGGGGTTCGAACTGCGCGTATACGCGCTGGATCATGTCAAAATCGCGGGTCATGCCAAGGGCTCCTTTTCGTTGTCACCGGTTGGGATGTTGTGCGTCTTCATTCGGGAATAAATGG
>JAZDKP010000319.1:0-2473 GCA_043802925.1 Fibrobacterota bacterium
TGGTGGGCGATGGATTGGGATGGGATGGACAGTTCTATGGAAAGTGGGCACAGACTATTCCGGAAGCCGTTAGCGGACGAACGATGAATTCCTATCACTTACAGCGTGTATTACCCTCTGCGCTTGTTCACTATGGACTGCGAATCACCGGATGTTCGTTGTCCGTTCCCAATGTGATCCGGGGCTTTGAAATTCTGAATATCTTTTGTTTAACAGTGGCCGCATTCGGTTGGGGCTGTCTGGCTGACAGATTACGGATTAGTTGCCGGGGCAAATGGCTGGGGTTCATTGCCATCTTTTTCAATTTCTGTTTTTTAAAGTTTGGCGCGTATTATCCGGTGTTAACGGACACACCGGCATTTACCGTGGCTATGTTGATGCTCTTTGCGTATCTGAAAGACAAGCTGTGGGTATTATCGGTGTTGACGGTAATGGGGGCTTTTATCTGGCCGATGCTCATTTATGTCGGTATGGCATTCCTTGTCTTCCCGAGGAGCGAGGTCCATCCGGCAACCGGTCGCCGGATTTGGTCATATCTGTGGGCAGGGGTGACAAGCGCCATGGTAACTGCGGCCGCCGTATATGTTCATTTTATTTGCGGGTACCGGTTTGGGGGCGCCACGCCCATCTTTTCTCTGATCTATCTTAGCGTGTTCATGGTGGGTGCCTATGTGTTTCTGGCTACTCAACCGCTGTTTTATTATTTTCCCCCAATGATGCTGAAAACGTTGATAACGCCTCAACGGCTGGGCAGGCTGGCGCTGGCGATTTGTATTCTGGCGGCAGTTAAATTGGTGATCGCGCAATTTGCATCCGGTCCCCCAAGTCTTTCGTTTGTTATGTATATGAAGGACATATTATCGTTCAGTATCGGCAAGCCGCTGGTTTCTTATCTGGGGCATGTTCTTTATTTCGGTCCGATTGTAATAATCATGGCCTTTGTCTGGAACCGGTGTTGTACGCTGGCGCTTCAACAGGGGCTGGGGCTGTCGCTGGCACTGTTGCTGGGTGTTGTTATGAGTATTGGCGCATCGCGACATGTTATCGTTATTTTCCCGCTCCTGATGCCGTTTGTCGTGAAAGTGGTGGATGAATGGCCGCTTAACAGGTCGTTTTTTATTTGGTTTATATTGATGGCGTTGCTGTTTTCCAAAGTATGGGTAGTAAATGTTAATTCGGGCCTTCATGGCTCCATTCTGGACTTTCCATGGCAGAAGTTTTTTGGCAGTATCGGAGAAATGATGTGCACGGAAATGTATTATATTCAAGGCGCCTTTACACTCGCCGTCGCGGCGTTGTATTATTGGTTTTATTTCAGGAGGCTTGCATTGACGGCCAATAGACATCAATGAGTTTTAACGGAGTTAATATTCTGGTGACCGGCGGCGCTGGTTTTATTGGTTCCGAGCTGACGCGTCAACTGATGACAGCCGGTGCGCAGGTGACGGTCGTGGATAACCTGACCAATGGGCGCCGTGACAATGTTGCCGACATTCTTGGAGATGGTTGCCGGTTGTGTGAAGTTGATGTTCGCGACCTGGATCAAATGGCCATCCTCATGCGGAAGACGGCGATCGTATTCCACCTGGCGTGCTTGGGTGTGCGCCATTCCATTCATTCTCCCCGCGAAAATCATGATGTTAATGCTACAGCCACCCTGGATCTGTTGGCCCTGGCGCGAAAGAGCAATGTGCAACGTTTTGTTTATGTGTCCAGTTCTGAAGTCTATGGCACCGCTCGCACAGTTCCCATGACCGAAGAACACCCAACATTTCCACATACCGTTTATGGCGCAACCAAGCTGGCCGGGGAATGTTACGCTCGGGCATATAACCAGACCTATGGTTTTCAGACTGTCATCGTTCGCCCATTTAACACGTATGGACCTCGTTGCCATCATGAAGGTGATAGCGGCGAAGTGATCCCGAAATTCATGCTTCGCTGTATGGCGGGCCAACCGATGATCGTGTTCGGGGATGGTACTCAGACACGTGATTTCACCCATGTCAGGGATACGGCGAGAGGCATTCTGATGGCCGGAGTTGCTGATCAGGTGGTCGGGCAGACCTTTAATTTAGGTAGTGGTTGCGAGATTTCCATCAATGATCTAGCCAGGGAAATTGCATTTGTATCAGGGCAATCTACAGCTAACGTGTGCCATGAAATTTCACGACCGGGGGATGTCTTGCGGTTATGCGCCGATACCACAAAGGCACGTCAACAGTTGGGATACCAGCCGGAAGTATCCCTGCGGCAGGGATTAGACCAGCTCAAACAATGGTACGTGGGATTGGGGAAATCCCTGAAATTGTTATTGGAGGAGGACGTGGTGAGAAATTGGGAGGTAAAAGGTGGCGGGGCTGAAGAAAAAGTCTAATATAAATATTCCGCTGGCCCGTCCTTGGATGGATGAACGGGAATCCGACGCCGCGCGCCGCGCGATTCTTTCCGGTTGGGTCACGCAAGGGCCCGA
>JAZDKP010000320.1:0-10789 GCA_043802925.1 Fibrobacterota bacterium
GCCACACCCCGGCGCCGATGCGGTGCTTCTGACCAGCGCCGTAGTACTGGGCCACGAAGGTGCCGGCGTAACTGGCCGTGCCCTGGAACAGGCTTACGACCGTGTACTCCATGATGCCGGCCGGCACCGAGGCCGCGAGCGCTTCGGGCGAGTACCACGAGAGAAACATGCGTGACACGAACATAAAAATAGACCAGGAGCCCGTGCTCAAAATGAGCGGCAGGGCCATGACGAGGATTTCGCGATAGCCGCCGGGTTCGCGCCACCTCACCCACCCCCCGTGTCCCCCCTCCCTCTCCCGAGGGAGAGGGAGGGGGGCTGAATTATCATTCATGACTGGAGGGGGGAGGGTGAGGTGTTGATGCCCTGACGGTATTCAGAAAGACGCTTTTGAAAGGCCGGGGTATTGTGATACCCGCAGGACTTGAATTCGTAGCACCAGCCTCGGTAGAGGCAGTCGGGTACGCAGGCGGCGTAGAGCTCGGGTTCTTTTTCCCGAAACACCTCAATGGCCGCCTGCCAGGCCGCGCGCGTCTCTTTTGACGCCTGGTTGCACAGGCGCTTCCTTGAAATATTGATGATGGCCTGCGCGTCGGCCATTATCTCGTGTTCCACGAGGGTGCTTTGCGGCAGCGTGTCGCGGTCCACGCCTGTGCGGTCCGTGCGCTGGGAGCGTACCCAGTGTTCGACGCCAATTTTATGGCGTACGAAGTGTACGGAAACCCAGGATTTTAAGTTTGACCATTTAAGTTTTATAAAAATCTGACGGATGGGAGAATGCTCGCACAGGAGCATGCGTCGCTTCCATGTGGATGCGGGCTCTTTGGAGCCGGGTTTCCGGTTGACCGTGGTGTTGGCGGAGTCCGCAACTTCGCGCCAGGAGCCTTTGATGCCGAGGAGTTCGGTTTTCATGGGGATAAAGATAAGAATCCAAGCAAAGAAATTACAATAACTTCGCCTTCTAACTCACCCCCCTTTCCCCCCTCTCTCGCAGAGAGAGGGGGGCGCGTGTCAGGCAGAATGGTGTCCAATCAGCCGCAGCAGTCCGTCCAAAATCGTCCAGGGGTGCGGGGGGCAGCCCGGGATGTAAAGGTCCACGGGAAGGAGCGGGTCCGCGCCGTTGTTTGTCTCTGCGTGTTCGCGGTAGAGGCCGCCGGAAATGGCGCAGGCGCCGACCGCGATGACGATTTTAGGCCCGGGCACGGCTTCCCAGGTTTTCTGCAGCGCGAGCGTCATGTTCCGCGTCACCGGGCCCGTGATGAGCAGGCCGTCCGCATGGCGCGGGGAGGCAACGAACTGGATGCCAAAGCGGGGCAGGTCAAACACGAGCGTGTTGAGCCCATTGGTGTCAAGTTCGCAGGCGTTGCAGCCGCCCGCGCTCACCTGGCGGAGACGAAGGGAGCGCTCGAACAGCCGAAGCCGCGGTTCGTCAAGCGGCCCCATGGGCTTGAAGTCCTGGCCGGGCCTCAACACAAGGTCCTCGCGCCGGCGCGCGGCAAGGCTGAAGCCGCGCGTGAACTCCACGGCTTCGCCATTGCTTCTTTTTTCGCATGTGCCGCAGAACAGGCAGCGGCCCATGTCCAGCGCGAGCGCGTTGTCCGTGTACGTAAGCGCGGCAACAGGGCAGGCGCTTATTGCGGCGCGGCACGCTTCGGCCGGGGCGTTGTTTTTCAGGAGCGGCAGGCCGCAGAAACGGTCGGGCAGCGCCGGCGTCTTCCCGGGAAAGGGAAAAGTACGATGCTTTTGCTTCAGCCGGGCTAAAAGCGCGTTAAACATTGTTCTTCCTAAAGGTCATGGCCGCAATAGGACAGGTTGAAGCTCTTGTTACAGAGCGGAAAATCAGATATTTCCCCGCTGCGAAGGGCCATGGAGAGCCCGGTCCAGTTATGGAACGAGGGGTCCGTTATTTTATAGCAATGGAAGCGGCCTGCGTTGTCGGTAAGCGCCACGTGGCAGATTTCGCCGCGCCATCCTTCGACCAGGGAAACCGCGAGCCGGTCCGGCAACAGCATTCCGGAGGCCGCGGAGCCTGGAGCGCCGTCGGGCAGGGAGGCGAGCCGGCCCCGGATGAATTCCACGGAGCGCTGGATTTCGAGCCAGCGGACAAACGCGCGGGCAAAAACATCCCCGCTGTCGTGCGTGGCGACCGGAATTTGCGCGAAGCGGTAAATGCCCGCGGGATGGTCAAAGCGCACATCGCGTTCGAGGCCCGAAGCGCGCGCGACCGGGCCCACGAGGCCCAGCAGCCGGGCGGTTTCTTCGGCAACCACACCCGTGCCCTCGAAGCGGTCGAGGACCGAGGCCGTGTCCCAGAGCAATTCCACCGCGAGGGTCATGTCCCGCGTCGCGGCCTCCAGCCGTTTCAGCAGTTCGTCAATGCGCGCGGGGTCGGCGTCAAAACAGACGCCGCCGGGGACCATCATCCCCCGCCCGAAACGGCTGCCGCAGAGCAGCGCGGTCATGTTCAAAAAGTCGCCGCGGAGCCGGCCACAGAATGACGCGGTGGGCAAAAAAGCCACGTCGTTCGCAAGTGCGCCGAGGTCGCCGGCATGGTTGGCCAGCCGCTCGAGTTCGAGCGCCACTCCACGCAGCGCTTCGGCCCGCGCGGAGACCGGCGCGCCGGTGAGTGCTTCCGTCAACTGGCAATAGGCCAGCGCGTGGCCCGCGGTGGTGTCGCCCGCCACGGTTTCCATGTAATGAAGCGTGCGCGCGTCCGGCCCTCCGCAAAGCCGCCGTTCGATGCCACGGTGCTGGTAACCGAGTGAAATCTCCAGGTTGTAGACGGTCTCGCCGTGGCACTGGAAACGGAAATGGCCGGGTTCGATGATGCCGGCATGGACCGGCCCCACCGCGACCTCGTGTATTTCGTCCCCGTCCATCCGGAAAAAATCCATGACTCCGGGTTCCGGCGCGACCGCGTCTGCCGGGCCCGTGCACGGGGCCTGGAAACGGACGGGTTTTAACCAGGGATGGGCGGTAGGAGTCACGCCCCACTGCTCAGCGATTTCGCGCTCAAAAAGGTGTGCGGCGTGGCATTCGGGCGTGAGTGACGGATACGCGGGTCCCTCCACCACTGTGGCCAGCGGGGCGAGGAGGCTGTCGCGGTCAAAGGCGAGAATAGCGAAAAGGCGCAGCCCTCCGGTACAGGGCGAGCCGAACAGGGAGGCCAGCCGCGCGCCGCGCTTGACCTTGCGGATAATCAGGCCGCGAAATTCGTCCCTGGAGAGGTCGGGGATGGACGATAGGGAAACGACTTCACCGTTGCGCAGGGTGCAGGGGAGGCGGTTGTTCACGGAGCGGCCTCCAGAAGTTTCGCGGCCGCGTCCAGAACGTCGGACAAGGGCTGCGGGACATGCAGGCCGAGAAGGAGGACCCCGGCGAGCATCAGCAACGCGGGTACGACCCGGGACCTGCTTTCGCGCGCCCGTTCCGGTTCCAGGCCGGTTTCCGGAACTCCTTGCGTCATGGAGAGAAAGATTTTGGCCATGCCGATGAAGATGACGGCCAGGGCCCCGAGTCCCGCGGCCGCGATCGCAAATCGGCCGTCGTCGATTGCGGCCTTGAAAATCGTAAATTCGCTCATGAAGGTGCCAAAGGGCGGAGTGCCGGTGATGGAAAAGAAACCGGCCATCCAGAGGAGGCCGGTGGCCGGAAGGGTGTTTGAAAGCCCGCGTACGCCGGCCACGGATTTTGTCCGATAGGCCGAAAGGATGTTGCCGGACGCAAAGAAAAGCGCGGCTTTGGTGAAGGAGTGGTTGACCGCGTGCAGCATCGCTCCGAAAGCGCCCGCGCCGCCGATTCCGACACCCAGCGCAAGCAGGCCCATGTGCTCCACGCTGGAGTATGCGAGGAGCCGCTTGTAATCCGTCTGGCCGAGGATGAAGAAGGCCGCGAAAAAGAGCGAAACAATGCCAAAGACGATAAAGAGCTCCTGGCTGAAGTCCGCGAGGCCGCTGGCCACGCAGACCTGGTGGATGCGCAAGATAGCCAGAAAGGCGCAATTGAGTAGCGCGCCCGAGAGAAGCGCGGACACGAGGGACGGGGCTTCGCTGTGCGCATCGGGCAGCCAGGTGTGCAGGGGGGCGAGGCCCATTTTGGTTCCGTAGCCAACCAGCAGGAAAAGGAAGGCGGCCTTGAGCCAGACCGTGTCAAGCGCGCGGCCCGCGGAGAGAAGGCGCGAAAGGAGGAGCGACTCCTCCGCGCGGGTTGCGGACACGGAGAGGAAAAGGTTGCCGAGCAGCGCGAGCGCGATGCCGACAGAACAGATAATCAGGTATTTCCAGGTGGCCTCGAGCGAACGATGATGGCGGTGGAAATAAATGAGCGGCGCGCTGCAGAGCGTGGTGGCCTCCATGGCCACCCAGAGGACGCCGAAATGCAGGCTCATGGTCACCAGGGTCATGGTCGAGAGGAAAAGCAGGAGGCAGCCGGTAAAAAGGGCCTGGGACGCGTCCTGGTAGAAGAGGTCCTCCTCGGTGTCGCGTTTGAGGCCGCGGCTTTCGCTCTTCAAATATGCGTTTGCGTACACCGTGGCCGCGAGAAAGAGCAGGCTTGTCAGGCAAAGGAAGAGCAGCCCCAGTGCATCAAGGCCGAAGATGGCGTTGGGTGCGGGGACCGGCCTGCGGACAAAAAGCGCCAGCGTCAGGAGCGTGTGTAGGGACGCGGCTGAAATTAAAATGGCCCGGCGCGTCCGATCCGACTTGATGGCAAAGGTGATGAGACCGGCGATAAAAGGGACCAGGATCAATGCGGCAATCATGGTGCGCCTCTTTCAGGGGCGTTTGTGCCGGGTGCATCACTTAATTCCGACAGCCGGTTGGTGTCGATATGGTCAAACTCGCGGCTGATATGGAAAATAATGATGCCCATGACAAAGACCGCCACGAACACGTCGAGCAGCACGCCGAATTCAATCAGCAGCGGCTGCTCGATGAGCAGGGCCGCGCCGAACAGGTAGATGCCGTTCTCGAGCACGAGGTAGCCCAGCACCTGCGTCAGCGCTTGCGCCCGGCTGATGATGATGTACAGGCCGCAGAAAATCATGGCCAGCGACGCGGGCACCACCATGGGCGAGGGCGCGGGCCGGGGCAGCGGAAGGCGGGACGAGATCCAGAACGCCGCGAGGAGCGAGAGAATGCCGATGACCAGCGAGAGCGTGGGGCCGATGGACGGCTTCAGCTCCCGGCGCGTGCGCGTTTCGCGCATGGCGCGGATGAGCAGCGCGGGCATCACGAATCCCTTGAGCGCGATGATGCCGAGGCCCAGCAGGAGCGCACGCACGGCGGGCGCGTGGCCGGCCGCAAGAAAGGGGAGGCAGCCGATGGCCATTCCCTGCAGCGCCACGATGCGGATGAGCGAGCGCATCCGGCTGGTGGCCAGGAGCAGCAGGTTGGTAAGCAGGAGCAGCACCAGCAGGAGGTCCATGAGGCTGTGCATGGCTTAAAACTCCGCTCCAAGAATCAACGCGAGGATCGCGAACGCCGAGGCGGCCATCAGCATACGCGGCACTTTAAGCAACCGGAGCCGCGCCAGCACCGATTCAATCGTTCCCACCAGGATCGCGAAAAGAACCAGGATTAAGATGAACACAATAATATGCGCCCAGGCCGGCAGGGCGCCTGCCTTCGGAAGAAAGAGCCCGGCGACCAGCGCCCCGAGCGCCCAGAATTTGACGCAGGATGAAAATGAGATGTAGGCAAAGTCCGGGCCGCTGTGGTCGAGGACCATGACCTCGTGGATCATGGTGAGTTCCAGGTGCGTATCGGGATCGTCCACGGGAACGCGCGCGTTTTCGGCCAGGAAGACGAGGAACAGACTCGCGGCGGAGAGCGCAATCACCGGTCCGGCGGCCTGCCAGGTCTCGAGGGAAAGCGCGCCATAGACGCCCGACAGCGAGAGGCTCCCGGCCTGTCGCATGAGCGCGGCCATGGCCAGGAAAAAGGCGGGCTCCACAAACAGCGCGAACTGGACCTCGCGGCTCGCGCCCATGCCTTCGAAGCCCGAACCCGTATCCAGCGCGGAGACCACGGTGAGAAAACGGGCGAGGGCGAGCAGGCCCGCGAAAACAAGGATGTCGCCTTCGAACGCGAGCAGGGCGCAATGACCGGCAAAGGGGACCATCATCAGCGCTGTCAGCATGGCCGAAAGCCCCAGGACCGGACCGAGGCGGAAGACCCAGGTTGTGGTCCGGCTGTAGACCGCGCCTTTGCGCAGGAGCTTGTAAATGTCGCGGTAGCCCTGCAGAAGCGGGATGCCTGTGCGGCCGGCAAAGAAGGCCTTGACCCGGTTGACGATACCGGGTAAAAGCGGCGCCAACAGCGCCGAAACGGCCCAGAAGGCCGCGGTCAGAAGATGGCGGGTCAACCGGTCTTCCATAGCAGCAATACGATTAAGGTGACGGTGATATATAGTATATAAAGCTGAATCCGGCCGTGCTGAAACCAGCGGATATGCGAGAAGCCGCGTGTCATGGCGCGGAAGAGCGGGGCGTAGAATTTTCCTGAAACAGCATCGGGGGTGCTGCTTTCAAACGACGCGAACCGGGGGAACAGGCTCCGTGGCGCCTGCGTGTGGGTGTGCGTCCCGAGAAGGGGGGCGAAAAATGCGGTGAGCGGCTGGACAAAGGAGGAGGCGGTGTACTGCATGCGCGGTTTTGGACGCGCGTAGCCGCAGTCCCAGGTCACGCTTTGGGCGGGCGCGTGCGCGGAAAGCCGGCGGCTGCGCAGGGCCAAAAGCAGGAGCGCAAACCCGATTAGCACGGCCGCAGCCACGGACAGGCGTGTGAGCACGGATACGGGAAGGGCGAACGCGCCGGCCACCGCGGCCGCATCCAGGCCGGGCAGTGCGGAGACCGGGCCTGCGAGCAGAGGGAGGACGAACAAGGGCGCGAGTCCGATAGCCACGCAGAGTCCGGCGAGAATCGCCTGGGGAACGGTCATGGCGGGCGCGGCTTCGCGTGCCGCGTCCGCGGCGGTGTGACGGGGTTCGCCCAGAAAGACGATGCCGAACGCCTTGGCAAAGCAGGCCGCCGCAAGACAGCCGATGACGGCCAGGGCCGCCACAGCCGCGAGCGCGGGAATGCCCGCCGCGCCGGGCATCAGCACGGCCTGGAACGACGCGAAAAAGATGAGGAACTCACTTACAAATCCGTTCAGGGGCGGCAGGCCGCAGATGGCGGCCGCGCCCACGAGAAAACAGAGACCGGTCACAGGCATCCGTTTCAGCAGGCCGCCCAGGCGGTCCGGCGCAACACTTCCCGCGGCCTGCAGGACCGCGCCTGCGCCAAGAAAGAGCAGGCCCTTGAAGAGCGCGTGGTTGAGCACATGCAGGAGCGCGCCCGCGAACCCGAGCGTTGCGAGCACGGGGATGTGCAGCGAGAGCCCGATGAGGCCCATGCCGAGGCCGATGCCGATAATACCGACGTTCTCCACGGTAGAGTAGGCGAGAAGGCGTTTAAGGTCGTGCTGGGCAAGGGCGAAGAGCACACCGAGGATGCCGGAGATAATCCCGATTGTGGTAAGGAGAATACCCCACCAGAGCAGCGGTTCGGGCAGGAACGTGAGCACGCGGACCAGTCCGTAGATGCCGGTTGTAATCATAACCCCCGACATGAGCGCGGACACGTGCGTGGGCGCGGCCGGGTGCGCTTCGGGCAGCCACACATGAAACGGCATGAAGCCGGCCTTGGTGCCAAAGCCCGCGAATGCGAGCAGAAACACGGCGGAGGCGGTGCCGGATGTCAGCAGGGCGCCGTCCATGGCGTCAAAATCGAGCGGGCCGTTGTTGCCCGCCAGCAGCAGGAACATGGGAATGAGGCAGGCCGTTCCGAGGTGGGCCGCAATCAGGTAGGTGAGGCCGGCTGCGCGCACGCTTTCCTTGTCATCTTCAAAAGTCACAAGAAAGAAAGAGGAAAGCGACATCATCTCCCACGCCACAAGGAAAAGCACCCCGTTCCGCGCAATGACCACCATCACCATGCTGGCCACGAGCATATTATAGAAGGGCCAGGTCGTGCGTCCTTCCTTTCCGCCGTGGGAATGCGCGAGGTACCCGTTCCCGTAGATTGCGGAGAGGAGAGAGAGCAGAAAGAGGGGAACCAGGAAAAAGGCGGAGAGCGGATCAAGCGTCACATAGAAGGATCCGCCGGGAACGGACCAGGGAAGGTGAAAGGATTCCGTCCGTCCGTTGACGAGGCACGCCAGCGCGGGCACCAGTCCAACGAGGCAGGCGATGCTTGCGCCCCAGGCGCCTGCGGACTTTACCTTGCGCAGAAACGGACACAGCAGGGAGGTTAGAATAAGAAGGGCCACGGAAAGGAGCAGGAGCGTCATCATTTTATTGTCAACGAATGCGGCCTTCGATACGGCCGATCTCCTGAAAAAGGGCCTCCTGAGCGGCTTGTTCGAGAATCCGTTGTTTAAAGGCCCCGTCCTTCAGCGAAAAGGCGAGACGTGAGAGGAGATGCAGGTGCGTCCGGACCGTGGGGCTCACGAGGGTGAAGAGGCAATGCACGGGTTTTCCATCAATGGCGCCGAAGTCCACGGGCTTTTCAAGAAAGAAGAGCGCAATCACCGACTGCGGCACGTTCAGCACAATGGGGTTGCGTACGTGGGGGATGGCGATGCCTTCGCCGATGCCTGTTGAGGAAAGGGCCTCACGCGCCAGCAGGACCTTGAGGATGAAACCGCGGTCCACACCGGCTGGAAAGGACATGGTATGGACCACGTTCTGCAGCAGCGTTTCCTTGGTGTCGCCTTTCAGGCCGTAGTGCACGCCTCCGGTCTTCAGCGCCTCAAGCAGGTTGGGAAGTTCCTGCGGCCCTTCGTCTGAATCGTTGAACAGATCCGGCGACACGGTGATTTTCTGCGCGGTCGCCCATTCAAGGATTTCCGCGCGGTTGAACCGGTACTGGTCGATGATTTTGTAGGCCGGAATCTGGTTTTGCTGGATATACCTGTAGATGGTGCGCTCGGAGAGGTTCAGAAGTTTTGAAACGTCACGAACCGTAAGCTGCAAGATGCCTCCGCAGGTGGAACGATTAAAATAGTCACTTGCCGGAGATTTTGTCAACAAATGTCATACGAATCGGGAGGTTTTATAAAAGACGAAGGGGGCTGAAAGTCAAGCCGTATGACAGCGGTTCAACATTCTTGAAGAAAAGGGGCCAGTGTTTTTTCATCCATTCTTGACGGGTGGATGAACAGATAGTCCGCCTGCGAAATATACCGATCCGTGGGTGCCAGCATTCCGTTGTTATGAATCAGGAACGCTTTATAACCCAGCGGCAGAAACAGATTGAAGACCATATCGGGTGTCGCGTTCCGGCGCGCCAGGTAGTCGTGGTATATCTCCGAAACGACTGTGGGCTTGTGGCGTGCCAGGCATTCCCTGGCCCCGGTAAAGACCGCGAATTCGCTTCCTTCCGTATCGCATTTGATGAAATCGATTTTGTCGATTCTTTCAGCCACGCAGAAATCATCAAGCCGCTTGAGCTCAATCGTCACATTAAGCACACCGGATTCTTCGGCTTCGCCAAGATGCGCGATGGGTACCAGGGGCTTCCAGCCGTCCTTGAGCGGGATGCGGATATCCGCCGACCCGTTCCGGTCCGAAAGCGCTGTCTCAATGACGCGGACTTGGCGAAAACAGCGGAGCCGCACCATGGTCTTGAGCACGCGTAAAACAAAAGGCACGGGTTCAAAGCTGTAGACGCGGCCGGAAGAACCCACAGCTTTGGCCGCCAGTGCGGTGAACTTGCCGATGTTCGCGCCGATGTCGAGTACTACGCCCCCTTTCGGGATGAGCCGCTGGCGCATGAGCGGCGCGGCCGGGTGGCGGAAAGTGCGGAAGGCGTGGTAGACCTTGGTCAGATACATCACGTAGTTAACGTAATTGGAGCGGCCGATGACTTTTGCGAGTATGTCTTTCAGCATGATGGAAGGAATAAATATAAAACAATGGGGGTGCACAGACGGAAGATCTTTTGAAACAGAAGAAGTGGAAGAATCAGAGCAAACTTTTTTCTTATTCAACTTTTTGACCGCGCAAAAAGTTGCAAAAACGCGCCGGGGGCTCGACCCCCCGGACCCCCGCAAAAGAAGACCCACGTCGAGGAATAAAAAGAGGAGGGGATGAGTTACATAAAATAGGCCGCGAGCATGAGCGCAAGAAGCCCGATAGCCACGATGAAGAACAGGATCCGTTTTCCGGACTTTTCCGCCTGCGGTCCTTCCCCGAATTCGCGCGCGCGCGATTCTTTGTAATCCTCGTCATCGTACAGGTCCACGCCGTCCATGTGCGTGTCGCCCCAGCCGGTTTCTTCGTCCGCGCCGCAGTTGGGGCAGGATTTGGCCTTCTTATCCACCTCTTCACCGCACACCGGACAGATAAAAAAAGCCATTGTTCGTCCCCTTACCCAGAGATTATTTTGATTTGACAGGGAATTTCCGGATGGTTTTTCCGGCCCCTTTTGTTTTATTCTAAGATAATAAAAAATGACTGACCGGTCAAATCGGGGCCGGGAAACTTTTTTGACCCCGTAAATTCAAGGAATAAGTTCATGCGGACGGTCATTCTTCTCACCATCTCCAACCTTTTTATGACCGTTGCCTGGTACGGGCACCTTAAATTCAAACAGTCCGCGCTCTGGAAGGTCATTCTCGTGAGCTGGCTCATCGCTTTTGTGGAGTACTGCTTTCAGGTGCCGGCCAACCGCTGGGGGCACGGCCAGTTTACTGCGGTGCAGCTCAAGACCCTCCAGGAGGTCATCACGCTCGCGGTCTTCTGCGTT
>JAZDKP010000321.1:0-4442 GCA_043802925.1 Fibrobacterota bacterium
CCTTTGGCGAACCTGGAGGTGGTGAAGAGCCCCTCTAACGCGCCGCCTTTGAAGATCTCATCTGTCGCTGGCGGGGCAGGCGATTATCTGACCGTGGCCTCCAGCGGCAACGTCGGCATCGGGACGACAGGGCCGGCCAGCTTTGGAACCGGTGATGTGGAAAGATTGGTACAGATTCACGCTTCCACCAATAACCCATTATTCCAAATGTCAAATGCTCAGACTGCTATCAACACGAACGCAGGCATAATTTCATTCGGCATTACAGGACTTTCAAACGCTGATAAACGTATAGCGGAGATTGGCGCAGTTAAAACTGATGCATTGACGACTGGTGGTACAGGAGCCCTCGCCTTCGCCACTTGGAACGCAGGAACATATGGTGAAAAGATGCGAATTTTAGCCAGCGGCAACGTCGGCATCGGGACGACGGTGCCTCGTCAAAAATTAGATGTAATAGGGACTGGTTTGTTTAGCGGCAACGTCGGCATCGGGACGACGGCGCCTTCTGCAAAATTAGAGGTCAAAGGCGATGTGATTATTAACCTGCAATGATTTCCGCCTCCCAGCGACCGAGCGATCGTCGAGAATAATGATTTCCGCGCCTCGGCGCGCTGCGAATGCCTGGTCATGCTTGCGCAAAACAGCCCAGTCCATCACTCGATTTGACAGCAAAATGCCGCTTTTCTCAAAAATTCGGGTGATTTTTACGAGAAAATTCGGGTGATTTGTTGATTCGGAGTCATATTTTGCTAACACATGGTTGGGAGTTGTGCTATATTTAAAATAAATTGGAGGTAATAATATGAGAGAAGTGGTGATTTATTCAGGAGAAGACGGCTTTTGGGTCGCAGAATGTCCAAGCCTTCCCGGTTGTATCAGTCAGGGTAAAAGCAAAGAGGAAGCCATTCAGAATATTAAAGAGGCTATTTCTTGTTATATTCATGCGTTACAAGATGATCGTCTTCCGGTTCCGGAAGAGCATTTTGAAGTCATGGTGGTGGCGGTATGAGTAAATTGCCGGTGGTCTCCGGCGCTGAATGCATAAAGACGCTGGGCAAGGCAAGGTTTTATTTCAAGCGCCGGGAAGGCAGCCATATTACTTTGCGCAAAGATGATCCTTTTGCGCAGGTCGTTGTTCCTGACCATAAAGAACTGGATCGGGGGACACTGCGGGCCATTATTCGTCAAGCCGGGTTGTCTGTGAATGAATTTGTTGAATTGCTGGGATAATGACACTCTTTTTGCCGACATTGCTTAAAATTTGGCAGATTTTAACATTGTATTTCCGACTCCGCACTTGTTGCCGTCATCACTGATTTAGACGAAACCTGCCGGTCTTTTCAAGAATTATGGTGATTATTAGCTGAAAATTCGAGTGATGAACGTAGAGCCGAGGCATTGCCGCGGCCCTACGGGTATTCCTTTAATATTGAATAATAATAAATATTGATTGATAAAAAGGAAAATAGATGGTATTATTTGATTAAAAGGTAAGGAAAATGGCATACCGAAAATTTTACGGCAAATACATCCACGCGGGGTACAACAAGGATCCCCAGCACACCAAGGAAAGCTTCCGGGTCAAAAGTCCAGTGCGGTCGTTCCGGGACCTGGAAGTTTACCAGCAAACCAACCTGTTGTCTTCAAAGGTCTATCGGCTTGAACGCGAGTTCAATGAGTTCGTGTCTCCGTCCCGGGTCATTTTTCGCGGGTCCGCGGCCACGGAAGCCTCCGCTGTTTCGATGGCCAGGGTCTCTCTTGCGGAGGAATGGTCTTTTCTCAAGAAAATGTCCAGACAGATCCCGGTCTGGATCACGGAAAGTTACAGTGAAAAGTTCACCGACCTGTCTTCTGCGCTGGGCAAACTCGAGGATGCGGTCCGGTCCGTGTCCCTGATGACCGCGCGGTTTGATTTTTTACTGGCCTGCCTGGATGAAAAAGAGAGCGGAAACCGGGGGCTGCGCGAACAGATCCAGGGCATCATCACCGGCTACAGCCGCCAGAAAATAAAGATCCTCAATTTGAAGAAAGCCTGGGCGCGGGTGTTTTCAAGGTATAAAACCCTGCCGCCAGCCCAGCCGGAGGCCGGGCGACCCCTGGAATCGAAAAGCGATTTCGGGGGTTTCAGTCCCGGAAATCCCGCAGGGATTTCCGGGGAGGCCGTATTTACAAAGGACCACGGGACAGATCAAACAAAAACCTGGATGATCCGGAAAAATGCAGAGAAATTACGGTCTTTTAACGCCTGAAAAAGACGAATCCGGGAAAGCGAATCCGCTCGCGGCCGCGGTCCCGGAGAAATGCCCCTATTGCCAGAGCCTGAAAGTGGTCAAAAGCGGCGTGCGCAAAAACAAGTACGCCGAGACCCAGCTGTACCAGTGCCGGGACTGCCTTCGGCGTTTTACCCCGCTCATCAGCAAGCACCGGACTTTTCCCCTTCACGTCATCCTGACCGCGCTCACGCTTTATAACGAGTTTCATACCTTTGAAGAGGTGGCCGAAAAGGCCGGCCGGGAGTTCGGGATAAGCGTTTCGGCGAAGAATGTGAATAACTGGGTCGAGGATTTCAAAAGTTATCTGCCGTTTCTGCGTATGCGCAGGTTCGCGCAGGGCAAGTTCCCTCCCGGGGAGACGATCGAGCGCGTCCACATGTTCCATGGCCAGATTTTCGATTTCCAGTACCACCGCGCCAAGCTTCAGCTCATTCTCGAGGAAGATTTCAAAAACCACCAGTACACGCCCCTGCAGGAGTTCCTGGACCTTGTCTCCGCGGAATGCCCCCATCAGATATTCAAGGAAAGCCGGCTGAGGGCCTCGGAGATGAAGGATATCTTCAATATGGACCGGACGCGGGTCATTCCCAAGCCCGGCAACGCCGCCTGCCGCGCCGCGGGTTTTGTGCTTCAGGCCGTGAACAACAACGCCAAACGCCATGAAGTTTTGCAGCGCTTCATGCTGGCCAACGACTCGGTGACGGTCGCCGTCGAGGTCCCGGTCCTGCTCGATGCCGATGATGTCCGGCATTTCCGCGACCGCCTCGGGTTCGATGTGCCGGTGAGGATCACGGATGAAGAGATCATCACGGGCCATATCGACATTTTGCAGGTGCGCAACGGCTGCGTGCATATCCTGGACTATAAACCGTCGGCGCAGAAGGCCAGGCCGGTCGGGCAGTTGACGCTTTATGCGCTCGCCCTCTCGCGCCTGACCTCCCTGAGGCTCTTTCATATCAAATGCGCCTGGTTCGACGAGGAGAATTATTACGAGTTCTTTCCGCTCCATGTGGTTTACAAGAAAGCCCGCAAGGGGCGCCCGGCCCGGGTGAGGGCGCGGGCCGGTCCTGTGGTTCCCGCTGGTCCCGCAAGTCCTGCGAGCGCCGGCGCGGACCATGGCGCGCCGGCCTGACCGCCGCGCGTGGTTCATGAAATTCACGGAGAAAAACATGCCGAAATACAAGGGCCCATACCGTTCGCGGTCGCTCCGTCTGTCGTCCGGGGACTACGCCCCGGCAGGCGGGTATTTCGTGACCGTGTGCGTGAAGGACAAGCGCTGCGTCTTCGGGGATGTCGCGGACGACGCGGTCCGGTTGACGCCGTCGGGCGAGGCGGCGGAGGCCTGCTGGCGCGCCATCCCGGAGCATTTTCCGGACGTATCGCTGGACGAATTTGTGGTCATGCCGGACCATGTGCACGGGATCATCGTGATCGAACGGCGGGCCGCGGCAGGCGCGGAGGAGCGCGTCGGGCGGGCACGCCGGGCGCGTCGGGCGCGTCGGGTACGTGTACGTAGAGCCACAAAATTTTGTGGCTTTTGAACGGTGCGTAGCTCCCCGGGAGCGATATCAAATATCCCCGATATTGCTTGAGGCCGGGTCGCGGTTTGCTATCATAAAGACAGCCGTCGTCTTTATGAATAATAAAAAAATTATTACTATTCCTTTATGCGCCAGAGCTTCGAAGCCGGGCCGTTTCCTCTTCTTTCTGCCGCTTTTGTCGACCGCATTTTTCTTCCTGTCCGCGCCGCCTGTTTCCGCCAAGGACTTCCGCGTCAAGAATGATACCCAGGAATTTTTCTTCGTGAGCGGGACCACCGGCAACGTCGGCATCGGCTCCACCGCGCCGCAGCAGAAGCTGGATGTGGAAGGTACGGTTTATGTCGGCTCCGGCGGGAATGTGGGTATCGGCTCGGCCGTGCCGGGCGCGAAACTGGTGGTGGACGGCGGTGTGTATATATGGAACACGAACGGCACGGTCAATTATGCGAAGTATCCCGGCGACCTGTATATCCAGAACACGCTCGAGGTTGACGGTAATGTTTATCTGGGGGATAACGCGATTGCGGACAACCTGACGATCATGGGGACCTTGCAGCTTTCGGGAGATACGAATTATACGGGTCCGGTGTCGATCTCGACGACGGACGCGAATGCGTTCTCGGTC
>JAZDKP010000322.1:0-6069 GCA_043802925.1 Fibrobacterota bacterium
GGTCGTCAAAACCGTTTGGCAGCACAACTTCGGCATACACTTCGTCGTAGATTTGCGAGGGGATGGCTCCGGGCAGCAGCCGTTTGCGAAGAGATTCCTGGACCTCAAGACAGCGCGCATGGGCCTGGAACGCATGCGGAGTCGGTTGGCCCAGAGAGAAAACACGGGTTTTATCGACATAGTATTCCTCAAATGGGAAAGCGAGGTCGATAAAGATGAGGTCTCCCCTTTTCAGTCTGCGGTCACTGCCACCGTAAGGGCAGACCGGCGACTGACCGCGGATGCCGCCCGGGCCGTCAAAGGCGCAGGGATAATTGGAATTGTCGCCGAAAGTGATGTTGCCGAGAAAAAACTCGCCGCTGCCGAACGTAAGACGCGCAAGGCAGTTTTTCCCGAGGTCCGAAACGAGTGTGAACATTTTGGACCCGAGCTCCCATTCGGTCATGCCTTCCCGCACAAGAGAAGGCATGGCCGCCATGGCCTGGCGGCTCCCCTCCCCTGCTTTCTTCAGTTTCTCAAGCTCATACGTAGATTTTACGGCGCGGATTTTCTTAAGCAACAACGCACAGTCGGAAAATTCAGTTGCGACAAAAGCTTTCTTCAGCATTTTAAAATAGGCGAGTGTCGTGGCGCCTTCATCAATGCCGATTTTCGCCAAAGAAGCGTTCCGAAGCTGGATCTCCGCAAGGATATCCTTGAATGATGCATAGCCGATGGAAACAACAGGAGACTCCCTACGCGCACGGTCGAGGCTGCGCCGGACAAACAGCACCGCGTCCCCTTCAGCGGGGGTGAAAAAGATGCCCTGCTGGAGCGTGCCTGTGTAATAGAGCATGTCCGGAAGGTCGGTGATGAAAGCGCCATGGAGGCCCGCGGAAGATAGGGATGACTGGAGCCGGGCAATACGGTTGCGCAGTTCGGATTCGGGAATAAAGGGCTGTGGCACCGGAAGCTCCCTTATGACTTCAGCCACCCTTCGATGCGCGCGCTCCGCCGTGCCGTCTCCTCGAAATTCTCGCGGATGAACTTTTCGTTTTCGGCCAGAGTGTGCGCTTCGGCGTAGTCGTCGATGATGCGAATGCCGCGGATATCGTCCTTGCGTTTGCATTCGAGCACACCATCCGCCACCTGCTTATCCATGGCCCGGTATTGTTGGAGAGCCTCCCGGACAGAAAGACCGGCCATTTCATGCTGGTAAACCGAGCGCTCATGTTCAAAGCGTGCATCCGGGGAGGCTTTGGACATCAGCGACGCGTCGACCTTGCCCTGCTTAAGCACCTGGCGAAAGAGGCCTGTCAGCGCATAATACCTCAGATAGAATCCGTATGTTTCGACCGCCTCCTTGCGCGCGGCCTCGCTGATAAAATTTTTCCCAAGCCCTGCGATGTCCCGGTCCGCATAATACTCTTTGACCTGCTGCACACCCGCCAACCGGTCGCGCGCCGCTGTCACAAGATCCATGATATCGGGCCGGAATATTTCAAAAACACACTTTTCTCTCCGGGCTTTGTCACGCTTTTGATATTTCCAGGCGTTACGGATGATGAAGAAAATATTGTCAGACAGTACCCAGGCCGGCAAAACTTCATTGAACGCCGGTGAAATGCCGGGCACCGCGACCGAGGGCAAGTTGATAAGTGAAAAGGGGTACTCGACGCGTTGCGGGAGGGTAATGACGTTCGTGGCAATGATGGAATAGGGCGATTTGGAATAATTAGCCGGGAACTTGATGCTGGAACCGAGACCGAAGAAAACGCCTTCTCCCGGAAAGATTTCCTGGTCTGGCGCGCGCGACGTGTGGTTGGAACCCACGTTGGCGCCATAAGCGATGTTCCCCTTCCCCTCGGGCCAGAAGGCCGAGATAAGCAGGCTCTGGTGGTGGAAACCGACGAAGGGGCCAACCAGCGACGAGGTGATTTCGCCCTTGGCCACCCCCGAATTGGCGCCGAGGATGGACTGGTGTACCTTGCCGTGGAACTCAATGTGCGAATGCTCGAGCATGACCGACTGCGTAAGAACCCCCATGGAACTGATTTCTGCGCCCCACTGGATGACCGCGTCCTTGACATACGCGCCATCGGAAATACGGGCGGGTTCCTCCCCGCTGCTGAGCACGGTCGTGTTCTCGACCAGCACCGCGTTATTGATTTGAGCCGCCTCGCCCAGGTAGACGTTGTGCACTTTGTTGGTGTTGAGGACGCGGGCGTTCCGGTCAATGACCCCCCAACCGGAAGTCACGGCCCGGGCGTAGCGCATCACGGCCTCGGCATAGCCGGCAAGCAGCCTCTTATCACTCCGGCTGCGCATTATTTTTGCGGCAAGCGCCAGTGTGATTTCGGCAAAAACCGGGACCCCGCGTCCGCCGGTCTCAACCCCGATTTCGTCAAGAACCGCGCCGTTGAAGAAGGTGCAACCCGCGGTGGTCTGGATGCTGCCGCAGTCGGCCACCGCCGCGCCGGTCCGGACCCGGTAGTTGGACAACCCGTCCACGCTCTTGATAAAGACATTGTCTTCGATTTTGGCGTCATAAATGACGCTGTTGTAAATGCCCGCCTTTCGGGTAATGCCGTTGACGTCAAACTCCGCCGTCTGCACGCCGATTTCGACCTCGCCGAAAAAGGTGTTCTGCCAGATACGGCGCGGGGTGAATTCCTCTGCCACGCGGAGGTGTGACCATTCGCCGGTGGTCAGGTTGCCCTGGCGCAGCAGCTGGTCGATTTCCTTGTGCGTGAGCGCCCGCATCCGGGGCGCAACCGGCGCCTGCGCGGACCGGATGGACTGCACAAAGGCGGAATTAAGAAGGGCTTCTTCGACAGCGTGGACAGGATCCAAGGATTACTTCTTGTTAACGTATTTTTCGATGAACGCCACCGCGTCCGCCACGTTCCTGACACTGAGGGCGTCGTCCTCGTCCATTTCGATTTCGAAACCTTCGTCAAACGCGGCCACAAGTTCGAGCGACTTGAGGGAATCCGCGCGGAGGTCTTCCACAAAGCGGTGTTCGTTCTTGATTTGTGCCGGGTCTTTTTTCAGAATCTGCCCGGTAATTTACTTGACTTTCTTTTCAACTTCCTGCATTGTCATGAGCGCCTCCCCGTATCCGTTAAAGTTATTTAGCCTCTTTTACAAGAGCCACGAGTGCATCGACACCGGCAAGGAATTTTTCGTTGCCCTCGCGCATCTTCACGAGGACCTTGTTCGTCAGTTTATCGCCCCGGACCGCCTTGAAGTCCGCGGCCGCGTCCGCCTCGCCTCCGTCCTGTCCGTAGCTTATTTTCGCGAAGTCTTCGTATTCCTTCTCCGCGTCCGCCTGGATCATGTTGAAAATCTTTTTGCTGGTCGTCTTCCAGGATTCAAGCAGTTCGACGGCCTTTTCCTTTGTGAGCCGGTCGGGTGAAACAGCGAAGACGCTGCTGAACCGGGCGTACGCATAAGCCCACTCGTGGTCCGCGTAGGCGGCGTGAAGGCTCGCGAGCGCATCGGTAAAGTCCTCCGTGGACTCGAAACCGCCCGTTTCAAGCTTCTTCAGCACCGTGTCGAGCGCCTTTTTAGGTGCAAGTAGTCCGCAAACATCGACCCATTCCATGTCAGGCTCATGCGCGGGCGCAAGCGACGCCAGGGCGTCGGCCCAGGATGCACCGGTCTTGAGCCGGTCCTCAATTTTGACAAAAGTCTTCTGGCAGAGATAGCGTTCGAGGGTCATGGTGTAATACTTGGCGCTGTTCTTGCACAGCAGCCGGCTCAGGAGGGTGTTGCCCACGTTAACGGACTCGACATCCTTGGGGGTCTCCGTATGGATTTTCATGAGTGCGTCGCGTCCGCGGAGCATCCGTTCCACGGTAAAGGGCGAATAGACGGAGGGGTTCAGGATGTCCTTTTTATCGGAGTCCTTGCGCCGGTCGCGCTGCGCCCATTTTTCCTGGTCGCGCACCGTGCCGATGGTGATGAGGTTCATGGCCGGGGTCAGGTAGGTTTTACCCCCGCTCTCGGAGATGTACGAAAAGGGGAAGTCCGGAATATTGATATTGGCCATATGTTTGCCGAGAACAATGCAGAACGGGGCCAGGTGCGCCTCGAGCAGCAGATAGGAAAAGGAGCCGGTCTTACAGCCGCGCTCGAGCACTCCCTGGTGCACAGGGCCCAATTTGTACATGTGGTTGCTGTGGTTGGTTCCCGAGCCCGCATTATAAAAGGAATACATGGCCGCAATGAGGAGCGAAGACTTGTGGTGCGTGACCGTATAGGGGCCCGCGAAAATGGCGCAGGCCTCGCCGTGAAACCCTTCGCAGTTGGCAAAAAAAACAGAGTTTTCAGCGGAGAACTGCTTGCCAATGCGCGCCCCCTGGCCCACAAAGACCCGGTTCAGGATAGCGTGCGTGGTGACATGGGCACCGGAAAGAATGACGAAGGAATCAGCGGACACCCCCTCGCCCACAATGACCGGGTCGAGGTCGTTGCTGTCGATAATGCCGCTCGTGAGTCCGGCCACGCCCGTGACCTGCGCATTGGCACCAATCATGACATCGCGGATGGCACCGCAGTTGATGACGCGCGCATCCCGACGAACGCGCCCAGGCTGTCCCTTGAAGCGTTCGGTCTCCTTTTTTAACAAGGTCTCGAGGGCTGACACAAGCGCGGGCCTGTAGCGGTAGACGGACAGCAGGTAAGCGATCTGGGAGGTCAGCGCAACGGACAGAGGCAGCTCACGGCCGCCGGCCTCGTTCAGGGCCTCAATGGGGGTCCCCTGGCCGAAGGTTGCATTGGGCGTGGCGGAGAGTTCGGCCACGTTCAGGACCACGGCCCCCTCTTCGATGACGTAGTTGGAAACATGGGCGCCCACGTTGCGGACCAGCGCATTGTCGCGAACCTCGGAGTTGACGAGCGTGGCGCCATAGACACCGCAGGGATAGTTAACACCGGCTGCGAAAAGGGTGCCGCTGTTTTTTCCGAGCAGTACCTTGCCGGCGAAATGGCTGTTGCGGACGCGATCCGTGAGAAATCCGTCATGGACCTGGACGGTGTCCCAGCTTTCCGCGGTGCAGCCGTTTGCCTTGAGCCTGTCGGTTTCGTCCTTTGTCAGTTTGCGTGCCATGTCCGCCCTTTCGGTTGTGCGTTTTATTATCAGTACTGGACGCGCTGGACGCCCGGCTGCATGAGCCGCACGTATTCCGTGTCGTAGTCCGCCTTTATTTTAGCGGCGTCCCAGGTACCGTCTTCTTTTCCGTACAGCGACCGGATAATCGCCGTGCAATTGCCGCAATCGTAGGCCGCGGTGCACGTGGCCGGGGTATTGCAGAAAAGGATGTCGGGCTCCTGGGGGTAAACAACCTCGGCGAAATAGCGTGCCATCTCCTTGGCGTTAAACCAGAAAACCGGGCCGCGGCCGAGTTTGCCCTCGTGCAGCAGGCCGGACTGGCGCATGGCCGTGATGCCGCGTGTGGGACGTTTGTGCTCATCGTAAAAGTCGCGGTGCAGGTTCGGAGACCAGGTCTGGCCGGCCAGGAACTTGAGGCCATTGGATTCGACCGCCACCGCGCCCGCAAAATAGGGGCCGAGCTTGGGCATCAGCATGGTTTCGTAGGCGTGAAAAGTGGTGTTGGACTTGAGGGTGTCGCCCACGAAAAGGATGACACCGTCAAGCCCCACGGTCTTGGTAAAGGCATTGTGCAGCCCCACAGGCTGGGCATGGTAATCGTGGCCCTTGACCAGATAGTCCGCTTCCTTCCCGATGCCCGCGATGGAATGCGAAGGATGCTCGCTCCGGAGCCCACGGTCGTCCTGGATGACCGCCTGCGTGAGGGCGCCCACCAGGGACTCGCTTTTGGCCTTGTTATAATACCCGTCATCGAGAACGGTGCGGCTTACGACCTTGCCTTCCGCGTCCTTCTGGACATCGACCTTTAAATTACCGGGAGAGTAATTCCCGATAAAGTTGCAGGAATGCGTGGGTAAAAAGAATGTCCCGTTTTTGCCGACCGCATCGACAAAGGCATTGATGATGGTTTTGCCCATGACGTTGAGGCCGCGTTTTTCTTCGGCCGGGCTGACAGGGGTGGGTTCGACAAGTCC
>JAZDKP010000323.1:0-14248 GCA_043802925.1 Fibrobacterota bacterium
TACCATCGGCGTGGAGGACACGCTGAAGCTTTACGCGGCCTCGTACGACGCAAAGGATAATTTCATCCGGGACACGGTTGTCAACTGGAGCGGCTCCTCCGTGATTTCAGGCGCTCTGTCGCCGGCCAGCGGGAAAGTGACGCGGCTGGCTCCGGTCTCACAGGGGAACGGCAAGGTCTACGCGCAGGAGCCGAACACCGGACTCCGTGACAGCACGGGCCCGGTAACCATCACCGCGCAGGTCACATACGTGCGTATCCGCACGGGCGCCAACGGCACCGGGGCGGAACTCCTGGATACGGCCATTTCCACGGACGATTCACTGAATTTATATGCGGCAGGCTATTCCTCCATCGGCACCTTCGTGGCCGACCAGACCGTGACCTGGAACCTCATCAGCCTCCAGGGCGAACTTTCCTCGGCCTTTTCGCATACGATTGTTTTCCGGCCCAAGCGACCGGGCAACGGGCAGCTCTGGGTGGCGCACTCCACGGCAACCGGCGACACCACGGGCACGGTGACCGTGTCGGTGGGTGCCATCAGCCGGGTGGTGATAAGCCCAAAAGCTGCGCAGACCCTCACCACGGACGACAGCCTGAGTTACAGTGCCGTGGCATTTGACGCGGACAGCAACCCGGTGCCTACCGGGTTTGCCTACAGCGTCACGGATACCATGGGCGCCGTCAGCGCCGGCGGTCTGTTTACGGCGCGCAGGCCGGGTACGGTGCGCATCATTGCGGTTGCATCGGGCGTGCGGGACACCTCGGGTGTTGTCACCGTGTCAAACGGCGCGTTGAGACGGCTTGCGGTTTCTCCCTCCAGCGGTGACATGACGGCTGACCAGACATTACAGTTCACCCTGAAGGGCTATGACGCGGATTCGAACGAATTGGCGCTGGGTTCATGGCAGTGGTCACTCACCAAGCCGGCCGGCGCAATCGGTTCCGTCAGCGGCCTTTATACGCCTGCTTCTGTATGCACACTCAAGGTCATCGGCCGAAGCGGGTCCCTTTTTGACACCACGGGAGACGTCATCGTCCGTCCCGGCGCGCTGGCCCGGCTGGCATTGCGCGATGCGCCGGACGGCCTGGGCAGCGAGGTCGGGGCCTATGTGTTTGGAACCGAGGACACCACGTGGTTCTACGCCGCCGGTTATGACGGCAAAGGAAACCTGCGCGGCAACGAGCACGTGACCTGGGGCGCAACCGGTGGGCTTGCGGGCAAACTATTGGCCGGCGCCGACACCTCGGCCGCGCTGACCTCCACGGATACCGGCAGCGGGTATTTAACCGCGCAGTCGGGCGCGGTCACGGACAGCACGGGCAAAATAGAAATCATCCAGAGCGGTCTGGTGCGGATAAACCTGTCGCCTGTCACGGGCGTTTATTCCTCGGACACCGTCATCGCGTTTTCCGCGCAGGGTTACGATATCGCGGACAATCCCGCGCCCATGGGAACGCTGGCCTGGAGTGTCACGGGCGGCATCGGCCGCATCGATAATAACGGCGTGTTCATTGCCACCCAAGCAGGGACGGGGCGGGTCCTGGCCCGTTCCAGCCTGCGCGGTATTTCCGACACCACGGACACTATCACCGTGGTACCGGGAAGGTTGCACCGGCTGGCCATGATTCCCTCCTCCATCACGATGAAGGTGGACAGCTCCGTGAACATGACGCTGGCGGGCTTTGATGCGGACAGCAACAGCGTGGTCCTGCCCGCTGAACCTGTTTACCTTGCCAGCAATTTCATCGGTTCCGTGGACACCTTCGACGTGTTCCATCCGGCCAAGGTGGATTCGGGCGGCATCCTCGCGCAGGTGTCGGGCGTGGCATCCAACATGGTGCCGGTCCTTGTGCGCCCCGGCCATGTCAGGCAAATCAGCCTGAGAACGGGTGTCAACAACAGCGGTGCTGTCCTGACACGAAAAACCGTGGTCGCGGCAAACGACACGCTCCGGCTGACAGCGGCGGCGTACGATACGTTCGGCAATTATATTGCTGACACATCGGTTAATTGGACCTTTACCGGAATTCTCTCCGGCCGCCAGAATGCCGATACCGGAACCACGGTGCGGCTGTTTCCAGACAGTCTGGGATACGGAGACATCATTTACAACTTCAATGCCGGACCAATCACAGGGAATTTTGACAGCATCGAAGTCGTCAATTTGGACCTGCATTACCTTGTCCTGCGTCCGGTCGTGGACACGCTTTCCTCGGACACGGCCCTGCTTTTTACCGCCGAGGGCCGCAACATTTCCAACCAGCCCACCCATGCCGGTACCATTACCTGGCTCATGACAGGGCCGGACTCCGTCGGTTCTATCAACCCGGCCACAGGGCTTTTCACGGCGCGCAAAACGGGACGGTTTCAGCTTAAGGCGACCTCTTCGCTGAAAGGCCTTTCCATCACCAGCGATACCATGGTCGTGGCGCCCGGCAGGCTCACCCGTCTGTCGGTTTCCCCCTCCAACGCCAACCTGACGGCGGACGATACGCTTTGCTTCAGCGCCGCGGGTTACGATGCGGATTCCAACAGGCTTCTTTCCGGAAGCTATTCCGTGGCATGGAGCGTCATGGACAGCATGGGCACCATCAGCGCCACGGGTCTGTTTGACGCGCGTCGGCCGGGCATCACGCGCATTGCTTTGATTTCGGGAAGCGTGACGGATACCACGGGCAATGTCACGGTCACCCATGGCAGCATGGTGAAAGCCCTGCTTTCTCCGCACACGGCCGCACTGGCCGCGGACTCCTCCCTGAAATTGGATTACCACGGCCTGGACCGGGACAGCAACGCCATCGTCATTACGGATCGCGTGTTTCTGACCACGCCGACGCTGGCCTATGTCAACGATGCCGACACGCTGGTCCCCGACAAGGCAGGAAGCGGGACCGTGGTGCTGGTGGCGAGCGGCCTCAAGGACACGCTCTATTTGACCGTGACATACGGCATACCGGCTTCCGTCACATTGCAGTCCTTCAGTAAATGGACCCTGTCGGTCTACGACAGCCTTACCGTGGCCGCTGTCACCCGGGACGCCAAAGGCAACGTCATTCCGCCCGATACGTCCGTGCATTTCATCGTGGAACCGGCCATTGCATCGGTTGACAGCCTGGGTATGCTCCGTCCCACGATGGCGGGCCCGTGCTCCGTCATCGTGACCCGGCTTGCGTTTTCGGACACCTCCGCGGCCCTGACCATCACGGCCGGCAGCCTCGAAAGCATCGTGCTTTTGCCGGATTCCGCGTCCATTACCGCGGATTCCAGCCTTGCGCTCACGGCCTATGGCCTGGATCATTTTGGCGCGCATATCGACCTGGTCGGCCGCGCTTACCTGATGAACAGCCGTCTGGGCGAGGTGCGGAGCGGCGACACCCTGTTCCCGGACCAGTCGGGCGCCGGGAACGTCATTCTTGTGTACGGCACTTTTCGTGACTCCCTCAAACTGACCGTGACGCCGGGCACGCCCGACACGGTCCTGCTCGATTCCATTCCAATGGCCTCCATCGACCTTGGCGATTCCCTGGCCGTGCAGGCGCGCCTGCAGGATGCCAAGGGCAATGCTGTGATGCCTTCCTCTGTCTTTACCTGGACGGTTACGCCGACAATCGGCCATGTTGACAGCGCCGGGTTTTTCCGGCCCGACAGCGAGGGGGCCTGCCGTATTATCGCGCAATATGGAGCGCTCGTTTCCGACTCCAGCGGGTTGCTCACGATTACGGACCCGCGCAAACCGGTTGCGCTGACCGTGTCCCTTCGCGGTTCCCGTAACATCGAAACGGGGGAGACCCTGGCCGTGGCGGCTCAATTGTTCGACCCACAGGGGCGCGACGTCACACCGCTTCCGGCGCTGACCTGGCATGTGCTGGATGGCCCGGATTCCCTTGTCACCACGGACGGACATTTTCTCGGCCTGCTTCCCGGCAGTTACCGTGTGACCGCTTCATTCGGCGCTCTCATCGACACCACGGACAGCATCATTGTCTCTCCGTCGGGCCTGCCTGACACAGGCGGCACGCTGGACCTGGCGCCCTATCTTTCATTCACGTTCAAAGCGAACAACGGGGGTGCGCATATCCTCCTCCGCGAAGATTCGCTGGCGAATTACAACACCCCGTCCGGCCTGCGCGTTGTGACGCCTGTACTAGACTTTTCGGGTTCTTCGCGAATCAACTTTGACAGCACTTTGATCCTGACGTTCCAGGCGGACACCGTGGATCAGGCCGGAAACCCGGTCACGGATCGCACGCGTGTACGGCTCCTCCGGTTCAATCCATTGGACAGCAGCTGGTCCGTGGTCGCGGACGCACTTCCTGATTCAAACGGCATTATCCGTTACGAGACATCGGCCCTGTTCACGGCCCTGCTGGCCATCGATACGCTGTTGCCTGTAGCTGAGGATAGCCTGCGGACGCTGTCGGTCCGGCAGAACACCGGCATCCTCATCGCAGGCCGCGTGACCGACAATCTTCAGGGCGCAACCGCCATGCTGTATTACCGGCAGGGCGGGGCAACGGGTTTTGATTCCATGGCGCTTTTGCCCGATGATAACGGCGCTTTCCAGGTCCAACTGGACAATGCGCTTGCCAACGCTTCGGGATTTGAGTATTACATCCAGGCGCAGGACGGCTCTTCGACCCTGCAGACAGTGCGGCGCAACATCCCGGTAAGGTTCAGGGACGCGGTCATGGCCCATACGCTTCCGTCCAACAACTATCATCTGATGAGCATGCCTCTGGATGCGGACGACAAGAGCGTGTCGCGACTATTGGGCGGACTGGGGAATTATCGGAAGCAGTGGCGTTTTTACGCCTGGCAGGACAGTGTCTACAACGAGTACGGTACGCCGGGCTTTACCAGCCTGGAACCCGGCAGGGCCTATTGGCTGTACACCACCCAGAAGTCCGCACGCCTGGCCGTTGACAGCGGTGCCACTCAGCCTGTCAACGCATGCTTCACGGTTACGCTCCCGCCCGGCACCTGGACCGCGGTCAGCAACCCCTTCAATTTTAACGTGGCCTGGAGCGCGGTCAAGGACTCCACGCCCAGCACGGACCTGGTCGGTCCTTACGCCTATCCGGACAGCGGCTGGACGGTCCTTCCCTCCACCGGTTCGCTTGAACCCTGGCAGGGCTATTATGTCTACAATAGCGGAAGTGCTCCCCTGACCCTGAAGATTCCGCCCTATTCCACGTCGCTGTCCGCAAAGGCGCTTCAGCAGGAGGCCGGCCTTTCATTCGAATGGTCTGTGGAAACAGACAATACCTGTGACGCGCACAACGGTTTTGGCGTGGGGCGTACGGGCTCAACGCCGGGATTTGACGCAGGTATCGATTTTCCAAAGCCTCCGGCCGGCCCGGACAAGGCCGTCATGACCTGGTTTGCGCGGCCGGGTTACCCTGCGGGCCTGGGCAGGCTTTTCCATGACTACAGCACCTTCCACGAAGGCGGGGAGACCTGGCATCCGGTGGTGGCGGGTATCCGCGAGGGCGTATCGTATACCTGTCGAATCAACGGTCTTTCCGCGCTGCCCGAATCCCTGGAGGTTTTTGCCGCGGACCGTGACCGGGGGGTGCGCGTCAACCTCAAGACCGACAGCGCCTATGTGTTTACGGGACAGAGGAACGAGAGAATGCGCGAATTCGAAATCATCGTGGGCAACCGCGCTTACGTGGAGCAGCGTACCGGCGGCCTACGCGAACTGCCCGGGGGCTTTGCCCTGTCCCGGAATTATCCGAACCCGTTCAATCCCGCCACAACCCTGGATTATGCGGTCCCGCGGGGTGCGAAAGGGAACACGGCCGTGGATATATCAATCTATGATATCCGCGGAGTCAAGGTGGCCGTGCTCGTGCACGAACAGCGTGAAAGCGGGTATTACCGGGTTGTGTGGAACGGCCGTGACAATCACGAAAAGGCGTTGTCGAGCGGCCTTTACTTCTGCCGGTTGACAGGCGGGGGCTTCTGCCTGACCCGTAAAATGCTCATGGTCAAATGAGGATGAAAATGATGAAACGGTGGACGGCAATATTCCTGATGGCAGCGTCCGGCCTTATTGCGCAGGTGCTGGCGGATACGTCCGGCGTGGTCAGCCAGGCGGGTCCCCATTTGGAATCGGTGGCAGCGCCTCAGGCGATCCTGCGCAGCCTGCTCGCAGTGGAGTACGCGGAAACCGCACGCCGGGATTCGCTGATTGTACGCTTTGTCTTTGACACCGCGCCCGACTATACGCTCCAGGCCGGGGAGGAGGGCTCGGAGAGCGTGACCTTTGAGTTTGCGAATACGCTCATGAACCAGCCCTTCCCGGAGGTGTTGTCGCGCCTTCCGGTGAAGCAGGTCATCCTTTGGGAGGGGTCGCCTACAACCACAGGCGGCCAGGAAGTTATCACGCGGGCCGCGGTGGACCTCATCGGGAAACGCGCCTATCGCATCGATAAGGAAGCCCGGGCCATCTCCCTTGTCATTTCCGACCTGGACCCCGCGCTCGTTAAATACACCCTTCTGGCGGGCGCTGTGGAGAAGCTTCCGAACGGTTTTGACATCACGCTGACATTCGATTCCGTGCCCGCGGCACTGCCCCGTTATGCGGTGCCGGATTCGCAGGCCATGATTTTCGCGTTCTACGAAACGCGGGACCAGGGCCCGGATTCCCTGGCCCTCCCGAACGGGCCCGCGCGCTTTGCCTTTACCCGCCATTACAGGGACAGCGAGGCGTATATCACTTATTTCATCATCAAGGTCAAGAAGTCGATTCCGGAGTTCCAGGTGAGAACCGTGGGGACGAAGCTGATTATCGCATGCCGGTATAAGGGCTGGTTCAATCTGGACCGTGTGACCTGGGACAATCCCTATGTCCGCTACGGCTCCATGGGCGGGGTGGCACTGCTGGGGCTGACCCTCGGCCTGCTGGCTGCGGGTGGCGATGAGGCGGTTGCGCCTCCTGCCGGAAGCACACCTCCATCCGTAACGGCAGGGAACCCGGACATTCCGGCCATCACCATTCCGCCACCTGATTGATTTCCGTTTTTTAATTGCGTGTTACATCAGCCGCTCACGACCTTGCGTCTGCCAAGAAGCAGCAGGGGCACGGTACAGGCCAGCGTGATAAAAGCGGCCAAGGTGAACGCGAGATGGTAACGGGTGAGTGTGGCGCCATGAAGGGACAGGCTGAAGTTGTGGATGAATGGCACGGAGGTCATGATTTTTCCCGCAGCGATGGGCATGACAATGCCGATAAAGCCGATGAAAAAACGGCTGAACGCGAGGTAGGCCGACCGTCCCTTGTCCGGAAAAATTTCGAGGCCCAGGTTGATGGCAAGCATGGCGTGCGTATGGCCGGCCGCGCCGTTGATGATGAAGAAGGCGATGACTGGGCCCAGGCCCATCCAAGCCGTGAGCGGCCACAGGAACATGGAAAGGGCCACGAACCCGGAAACGAAGAGCAGGGGGATGCGGTTGCCCGTGTTGTCCGTGAATTTTCCGACAATAAAGATTACGATGCAACTGATGAAGTACTGGAGCGTGAATAGCAGGGCCAGTTTGGACAGGCTGAAACCGAAAACATCCATGAGATAAGCATTGTTGAAGGCGAACATGATGTTGCGGCCGCTGGCCCATAGCACGTAAAAACCGATATAACACCAGAGCGCGGCGCTCGTGTAGTTGAGCCGTTCATGGTGGCTTGAGCCTGCGCTTACAAAATTGGCGTTCTTGGGAGTGCGGTCGGTCACGGTCTTGAACAGGAAGGCGGCCACAATAAAGGAGAGGGCAAAGAGAATATAAATGGAGGAGTAACCGGCTGCATTGGGGTAGCGGTCGCAGACTTTGCCGATAGCGTTCGCGAACAGGCAGATTCCGAGCACGCCCAGGATCCACTTGGCGCTGGTGAACCAACCAAGCCGGTTGGTGGGCACCAGGTCGCCGATCCAAGCGCTTTCAATATTAAGCTGGGTCCCGCCCACGGCGTTAAAAACCAGGGCCAGAAGCAGGTAGCCCCAGAGGGAAAAGGGCTTGAACTGAGGGATGACCGAGGCGAGGATGCAGAAGACGATGAGTGATGCGGTAACGAAGTTGGCGGCCATGGCAAAGAGCATGGCCCTGCGGTTGGAATTGAATTTTCGGAGAAGCAGGGTCCCGACCCACTGAAAGACCGATGGTATGCCGTTGACCGCGCCGTAAATGCCGAGGTGGAAGTCGTTGCCGCCAAGCATGCGGATGATGGCCGTGGGCACGCCGCCCAACCCCACCTCCTCGCTCTGATAGAGGATGGTGCCGAACCCGAACTTGATGCGATCGCGGTTCAGGATTTTTTCGTTGACGACCTGGCCGTGCTCGTTGATGTCTTCCGGGGCGAGGGGCGGATTCTTAAAAATCATAATAACACGTATTTTACAAGGGACTTGTGGCCGCGATGCTGCGCGCCACGCGCGTGGGCCGGTAAGAACTTTTCAGCACCACCATGGTGCCGGCCATGTAGTCGTGGATGGCGCGCCGTTTCATATTGAACAGAATCATCCCCATGTCCGCCCAAACCCACAGCTGCAGCACGGCCATGACGTGCGCGTAAAACGGGGGCGTGCTGGCGAGGATGTAATTGGAGGCCTGGAAGTAGGGCATCAGACGGACATAGTCGTAGTTGACGCGGAGCAGCGTCAGCGAGATGACAAAGGCCGAGGCAATGGAAAGTGTCATCTCAACGCTGGAACGGATGAGTGCCTCGCGGTAGCCGATGGGCGTGAGGTCGGCTTTGAGCACACGGAGGCCCACGATGAGCTTGCCGATGGAGGCCCCGTATCTTTTCAGGAGCCAGACATTGACAACCTGGAAAAGCACGGCGAAGAGGAGGCCTGAAATAGCGTGCGCTTTGCCGGAGACAGAGAAGGCAAATTTGTTGAGGGGAAGGAAGAGCGCGAGAAGAACCAGGCTTTTGACGCAGAAGGCGAGGATGCGGTGGGGCCCGTCCGCAAACACGACGCCGCTGGAATGGTCAATGGATTGCCTGCGCAGGAGGCCGATGCCGAAGAGCCAGAAGCCGAACGGAAGGATGTAGAGCGAAAACAGGCGCGACTGGCCAAAGGCCGGGCTGGCCAGCAGGTCCTTAGGTATGAAATAGACAGTAGAGAGGAGCAGACCGATAAGAATGAAGCCGATTCCGACCGCTGTTCGAAGCCGTTGCATATTACTTGTAATTCCCTTCTTTGCGCCACACGTCGAGCATCAGTTCGTACCGTTCGAGCGCCAGGCCCGTGTAAATACAGTTGCTGGTCCCGAAGGCGTACCCGTACCCTGGCATGCCGTGCTTCAGCTCGTACCGCGCGGATTCGCGGATTTCGTCATCGGTGCCGGTCTGCAGCTTGGCGCAGTTCACGTTCCCGATCAGGCAGACTTTATCGCCGACGCGGCGTTTGACCTCCGCGATGTCGACCGTGCCTTGAGGGTCCAGGCTCTGCAGCGCATGCGGGTTGGCGTCCACCAGCGCGTCGAGGATGGGCATGATATTGCCGTCCGTGTGCTTGATGACGTAATACCCCATGTCGCGGTAACCTTTGACAAGCTGCTTGAGGTAGGGGGCCACAAAGTCGCCGAACATGTCGGGTGAAAAGAAGGGATTGTCGTTAAAGCAGTAGTCCGAACAGAGGCAGAAGCCGTCCAGTACGCCCCATTCCTTCATCCGGCGCCCGTTTTCCAGCGCCTTGTCCACGTTTTTCTGCGCCTCGTCCTTCATGCCTTGGGGGTCGTCCGCGAACTTCATGACAAAGTCCATCATGTCGTTGCCGTTGGGGATGGAATAAGTGGCGTCGCCGTGGATGCTGATAAAGTGGTTGTTGCCGTCGATTTTACGCGCGTGTTCGATTGCCTTGCGCACGTCTTCCCGTTCCCAGCCTTTGACCCAGGTAAAAATGGTGCCCGACAGCTCAAAGCGTTTGAGCACCGAAATATACAGGTCCGCCACGTCCTTACGGTGGAGGTCGCGTTCATGCTCGCTCATCTGGTTCCACTGGTGGAACTGGCGGTGTGAGGCATGGAGCCGACCGAAAGCCTCCATGGTCAGGAAAAACTCCAGTTCAAAATGGGGCACGCGACCCTGGATGGGCCTGCGTTCCAGGGCTGCGATGAACCGTTCTCTGGGTGTCATCCTATTGCTGAAGCTCCTTGTCGAGTTCCTGCACCGCTTCCTTCGCGGCTTTTTCGCTTTTTTCCGCGTTGGTTTCTTCGGTCGTGGCCGGAGTCGAACAGCAGCCTGTGAAGGCGATTATAAGTGCTGTAAGTGCCGGAATAAGAAAATGTTTCATGAACCCCTCCTGTATTAAATATGAAAATACCATATTCTGAATTAAACTACAAATGAAATACCATATTAAGGGCGTGGGGGAGAGGATAATGCTGGTAAAAGGTTGTGACGTTGCCCTGGTTCCTTCAGAAAAATGAAATTTCCGGCCTTGGCCGAATTAGACCCATCGTGATTAAAAAGAAAGGAAAATTGAGAAAAAAAAGATATAACATTTGACTTTACTTTCATTAATAACAATATTAACATCATGAAAATTATGTTACTTGCAGCTTTTTTACTCCTGACCGCCTCCCTCACGTTCAGCCAGATACCCGCGGTGCCCGCCCAGCCCAAGGTGGAAAAGTTCGGCTTTAAAGACGTGCCGTTTGGTGTGCCCAAAGACGCACTTGTCCGGCAGCTCTGCATCCGATTCGGCTTCAAACAGACCTCGGCCCTCAAACGGAAAAATTTCAGCGACCTCAAGCTCCAGGAACTCATTACGCTGCCGGGGTGCTGCTATTCCAAGTACCTGCTGGCCAAAGACACGGTCGAGGCACGCTGGATCTTCAATTCCGAGGAAAAGTTTAGCGAACTCCAGTTCCGGACCGCGCTCCCCAGGGCCGACAATACCCCGGACAACGTCCGGCTTTCCGCCGAGTTCTTCAACACGTTGTTCGAGGCCAAGTACGGCCCGGCCGCTTCTAAAAACGAGGTCAATTTCAGCGCGCTCGATTCCGCTGCCATCACCCCGTATTGGGCGTGGAGCAAGGCCGGTGCAGCCATCCAGACCGGTTTTCTGGCTGACAAGGCTAATTATTACGCTGTGGCCAGCGTCGCGCTCCCGCGCTGACGCATTCGCAGTTATCTTCAGCCGGTCTTTTATCTTTACTTCTCTGTTTTCCCGACAGTAAATCCCAACAGTCCGCCGAGAATCAGCGTCATAGCGCTGATGGGAACGAGGCTTTGGGGGCTTTGCGCGCCGATGAGCACGGCGGAGGGAAAGAGAACCAGGAAGGATATCAGAATGCCCTTGAGCATAGGGCGAAGTGTGAGCGTGGAATTGGAAATGAGAAACCCGCTGATGACCCAGAGTGAAAAGGCTGAAGCGCAGGCGTCCCACGACAGCCTTTGAATGACCATGGGGATGAGGTCCAGAACCCCGGTCCCTGCGCCCAGGAGCGCACCCATCAACTGTCTGCGGCCCATGGTTTGCCCCCTTGTAAACAGACTCTGAATAGCATAATACGCGCGCCCACTTTTTCGAGAGATTCTTTCAGGGCCGTCACTTCTTTCCGAAGACAAATCCCTGGTAGAACGTGCCTTCACTGGCTTCCAGATTGTACATGACAGTAATGGTCTTGGTAAGGCCGTTTTTAAAAGCGTTTTTGGGGTTTTTGCCCACCGCGTCAATAATGTTGCGAAAGGCCATGTTACTGGCTCTGTCTTTTTCGGTCTTCCGGTTGTTGTAGCAGATGGAGTCCTTTCCGATCAGACTGGCCGTATAACCGAAGTATTGGACCCGCTGCGGCCGGAACGTCAGTGTGCCGTCACGGTTGGCCATGTTGTGGTGGGTGGCCACGGTAAAGCCGGTGTCGGTCTGGTGGAACGAAAGCCTGTCCATCGGCACATAATCCAGCTCTTCAAGCCCGATGGTCGAGTGCTTGCGGGTGTAATCGATTTTATAGATAAAGCTGAAACCGTAGATGTCCACGGCAAAAGGGTTCAGCTGCTTGGCCAGTCGTGACGTATGGACGTTGACATATCCTTTTTTCAATTTGAACCGCACGGCCTGTGAGTCCTCCGGAAACCGGCTCACAAAAAAGACCACTTCCCTTGGCATGTATAGCTTGACCTGCCGCCACATTCCTGGAATGGGAATCACCAGGTCATGATCAAACAGCAGCGTCAGTTCGTGGTGCGTCAGCCGGATCGCCTTGCAGCTTTTTAGTGGAAAATAGGTTTTGATGTCTTTTTTCAGCTTGAGGATGGTTTCGCGGGTCAGCATGATATTGTCTATGGTGTCCGCTTTGTAGATTTCATAAAAGAGCTGTATCAATTCCTCTTTTGACGCGAAGGTTTTTCCCTTTATAAAACGCTTGCAGTCCTGGTAAGAAAAAGGCGTCAAGGTAATTTCGGCCTGCGAAGGCGACCGGGCAACCATTAACAACGCCAGAATCAGCATCAGGTAACCGGAGGAATGGAACATAGGCTTTTTCATAAAGGGTTTCTAGGAAAAGGGCATCTTCTAAAAGCCCGGTTCACTCCCCGAACCGCACCCGGATGTTCACAATCTCCGGCCAGGCCACAAGACGGATGGGTGGGCCCCAGGTGCCGGCGCCGCTCGAGACATATATATGCGTGTTGCCTTTTTTCATGTAGCCGTAGCTCAGTTCAAAGATGCGCTTAGTGATACAATTGATGGGCCAGAACTGGCCGTGGTGGGTGTGGCCCGACAGCTGCAGGTCCACGCCCTCCGCCGTGGCCTCGTTCAACCGGTGCGGCTCATGGTCAAGCAGGATGACCGGCCGGCTGCGGTCCACCCCGCGCATCAGCTCCTTGAGCGGCTTCCGTCGAATGCCTGAAAAGCGTACCGAGGAATAATCCTCACGGCCAACCAGATTGAATGCGTTGTCTACGAGTTCAGAGGCGTCGCGCAGCATGCGGATGTTGTGTTCCGACAGGTATCGGCAGGCCGCTTCCACGCCGCCGATATATTCGTGGTTCCCGGTGCAGGCATAGACACCGAGGGGGGCGCGGATGCGTTTCAGCGACTCGCCTATGTTTCCCCGCAGCACGGGAGCCAGGTCCTCGTCCACAATATCGCCGGGCAACAGTACAATGTCAGGGGCGAGCGCGTTTATTGTGCCAACCATGCGATCAAATCGTTTCCGGCCCACAATGACGCCCAGGTGGATGTCCGAGGCCATGACGATGTTCAGCGTTTTCCGGCCGGGCACGGGCTTCGCAATGGACAGGTCCAGTGTGCGCACACGGAGGTTTAACGCCTGATAATATCCAACGGCCATGAGCAGCACGACCGCGGTGAATGCAACAAAAAAGGCTTCCCGCCGGGCCTGGATCAAATTATCCGCAATGAACGGCGGAAAGAAGTGGAGCCAGAGATTGACAAGCCGGAGCATGTCCACGAAGACTACGATAAAAAAGAAATAGGTCATGGCCCCGAACCAGAAGGAGCCGACCCAGTTGAGCGGCACGCCAATTGCGGTCAAACCGGCACGTTCCAGGAGCCTGCCCGCAATGAACGCAAGCGATAGAAAGAGGAAGAGCGTGATGTAAATACCACGGAAGGGTGACGGTGGCGTCAGCGCCTGAAGTCCGCGGATGAACAGGTAATAATTGATGAGGCCGTAGAGGCTGAGGAAGACCGTGAAGAAAATGATCATGGCGCTGGTTTTCATTATAGTATTACGGAATCGCTCATACGGCTCCCTCTCCTTCAGGAGAGGGGGAAAGGGGGTGAGGTGAGGTTATCGCTTTTTCCCTGCCCTCTTCACTTCCAGCGCCGCGTGGATTTCCTGTGTCAGCGTTGCAGCGACCTCCTTGACGGCCGCGTTCACCTCTTGGGACATGGGAGCCGCGAAATCCAGGGTTTGGGGCTGTATTCCAATGACCATGACCGCGCTCGAGATGGATTCATGCAGGTACGTGATCATAAGCTTTAACGGGATTTGGTGGGTGGAAAAGGAAATACCGCCAATTTTATCGGGCGGGATGGCGCTGATGGTGCCCGGCTCTTGCCCGGAATTGGCCGCGTCGACGATAATCAGGTGGCTCGGATTGTAGTCCTTGATGACGCCGGTCAGGTTTTCGGGCGCGGTTTCGCCCAGCAGTATTTTAAGGCGCGCGCCAAAGCGGGAAGGGGGGCAGCTTTTTTTAAGGAGTCCGGCGATTTGGAGCCCGGCCGCGTCGTCGCCGCGGAGCGGGGAGCCCACGGCCAGGACGCAGATGCGGGTT
>JAZDKP010000324.1:0-2268 GCA_043802925.1 Fibrobacterota bacterium
CAAGACGGTTTTCAATCCCGGTTGTCTTAATGTCAAAGATGTTCCGGAACCGGCTGAATGGCTCAATATAGTGGATTTATTGGAGCAGTCCTACAATTCGGCCAGGAACAGGAATGATTTCAGTTCATTTGAAAACTATGCAATGAAGACGCTTATCCCTTTGATCAAAGACAGGGGAGGCCGGGATGTCGAAGATTTAAAAGCAGGCACAGATTATAAAGGCTATCAGTGCGGAAGCCTTAAATACAATCTTTGTGCTGATCATGATAATCCCAAACGTATTGGATTCCATATTGCCAACGCATGTTTTCCCGGCTCAATATTTGACGACAAAACGTATCTGCCGGCATGTTTTATCGTTTTGCTGGACCATTGCGAGGCGAAATTCGGCATATCTGAAATCGGAACGGCCTCCTGGCTGAATTCTCATCCTAAATGGAACAACCTCTTTCCGGACGAATGGAAGAAAAACATGGGAACGCCGACTGAAGACGTTTTATGGAGTTACGGATGGTGGGGACAATTTATCAATTCACGGAAGACATTTAACCATAAGCTTGCGGAACAGTTCAAAACAACCGGAAAGATGCCCTATTTGCGAAGATATTCATGGTGTCGAACGGCAGAAATGCGCAAATATTTAAAAAGGTTCTTCGTTTAGGGGGGCAGGTCATACCGTGGCTGTCATTCAGAGCCCCGATTTGATCGGGACGAAGAATCTCAATATCGAGATTCAGGCTATTTTTGGGATCTCTCGACTCTGCTCGGGATGACACGACCTAATCCCCCCCCGCACGCGCCACTTACCCTGTCAACGGTGAAGAATCAGATTTCATTTTTCATGTTTTTGCCCTATCCTTTCATCCCATGACCGCTTTTCCAGCAACCGTGGTTGCCGACAGCAAAGGAATGATTACCGACCGGCCTGAACTGGCCGCTGCGGGCCGGAGTGGACGCGCCATCTGCCCGATTGACCCCGCATTGCTTATTCCCCTGCCGGAATCAAGCCGGCTTTACCTGCTTCCCGGGCGCCGCGCCCTCGGGTTCGACGCAAAAGGAACCGTTGAGTTGGCAAATCGTGATCACGTCGCCGTCGCCGCCTTTCTGCCCCCCGGCTATGTCGCCCTCGCGCTCGCCGCCTTCGAAGCGGAAAAGACGGCGCCACGGCTCCCGCTCTTCTGCTACTGCGCCGTATGCTGGCACCGCGGCAGATTTCATGTCCCCGCCTTCCGCGTGGACCGCGACCCCAGGCATGATTTTTCACGCTTCGACATGAAGAAGGTTTACCGTGAGATCCGCCGCTGGATCCGGAAATTTCCCGGGAACCGGCTGGTGGAGCATCATGGTCTTGTATGCGTGAAAGAATACGGTTGTCCCAACGCCGCCAATCTTTTCCTGCAACGGTGGGAAGCGCCGGTCGCCGTGTCCGGCGAATGTAATGCCGCGTGCCAGGGATGCATTTCCAAACAGGACTTCACGTCAATCCCGTCCCCGCAAGCGCGGATTGGTTTTGTCCCGACCGTGGAAGAAATAGTCGAAATTGCGGTCCCGCACCTGAAAAAAGCGCCGTGCGCGATGATCAGCTTCGGGCAGGGTTGTGAAGGCGAACCGCTCCTCAAGGGCGACCTGATCGAGGCGGCCATACGCGCGATCCGCAAAAGAACAAAACGCGGCGCCATCCATCTCAACACCAACGGAAGCATGCCTGGCGTTGTCGAGCGGCTTGCCGCCGCGGGACTCGACAGCATCCGCATTTCGCTGAACAGCGCCCGGCCGACGCTCTATGCCGCGTATTACCGGTGCCGCGGCTATTCCCTTGATGATGTCCTGGAATCATTTCATATCGCCCGCAAGGCAGGCGTGTGGATTTCGGTCAACTACCTGACATTCCCCGGCGTGACCGATGACCCGGCCGAATGCAGGGCGTTCTGCAGGCTGCTTAAAAAAACCACCCCGCAAATGATCCAGTGGCGGAACCTGAACATTGACCCGGACTGGTACATGGACACGGTTGACCGGGCCCGCCCTGAGCGAGGCCGAAGGGCCTGTCCTGCCTTCTCCCTGAGCTCAGGCCGAAGGGCCAAACGCCAAAGACCGATGGGCATAACAACCCTGATGAAACAAATCCGCCTTCAGTTCCCGAAAATCAGCTTCGGCTATTTCAATGTTACATAGCCAATAGAAGCAGAGTCTGCTATTGTGTCTTGTTATGTTTGTTTTGGACCAAAATGACAACCGATCAGATAAAAGCATTGCTGAAAACGAAAG
>JAZDKP010000325.1:0-4558 GCA_043802925.1 Fibrobacterota bacterium
TCTCTTGTCAAGAGAGGAAGGGGGGAGCGTGGTGGACTTTTTGGTTGGAAAGGGGGGAGGGTGAGTTCCCTGTGTCATCCGTGCATCCATTAAATTATTTTCTTTAAAAGAACGATTAGACCAACCATGCCAAAAATTCTATCCCTCTTGGTTCTCCTGACATGCCCAGCGTCCTTTGCCGCAGTTGGAAATGCATTCCCTGCACCCAAGGGGCTTATCAACGATTTCGCCGGCCTCCTGACGCAGGAAACAGCGCTATCCATGGAAACAGCCGGCCGGGAACTCCAACAAAAGACCGGTTTTGAACTGGCCATGGTGACGATGGACAGCACGGGTGACACACCCATTGAGGAGCTCGCCAACAGGCTTTACCGCGAATGGGGCATCGGGAATAAGAAAACCAACGAAGGCGCGCTCTTAATCGTTTTACCTGACCGCAGAATGGTCCGGATTGAAAACGGCTACGGGGCCGAAGGATTTTTAACCGACCTGCAGAGCAACACCATCATCCGGAAGATTATCATCCCTTCATTCAAGTCCGGCCAGATGGACGCGGGTATCGCCCAGGGGTTCTGGGCGATTGTTGACATTGCTGCGCAAAACTACGGCATCACAATTGAACGGCCCGCCCATCTTCCCCGTATGCGGCCCGTCCGCAAAGAAAAGCGGGAACCCCTTCCCCTTCCGGCCGTTATTCTGCTGCTGCTCCTTGCCGGGTTCCTGCTCATGACCCCCTTTGGCCGGGCCATCCTCTTTGGCATGCTGCTCAGCAATATGATGGGCGGCGGGCGGCGCTCTTATTCGGGCGGCAGCGGCTTTGGCGGAGGGTTTGGCGGAGGCGGGTTCGGCGGATTCAGCGGCGGTTCGTCCGGCGGCGGGGGTTCGTCAGGATCATGGTAAACCACGGCCATACACCGCAGGGTTCAGGGCCGGGTCATTGTACATTTTAAATTGACGATAGACCTTCAGCCTTTTCTTCCCTGATAAAACATCCGTGAGCAATTCCTGAAGGCAGGTCAAAAGATCCGTACGCTGTTCCGTAAGAATGACAAGACGGTCGCGGCATTTCTGTCGGTGCACCTTATCCGCATCCTCACGCTCGGTTTCTTCGGTCATGTGGTAAATGCGCAGGGCCAGGATGGACAAACGGTCCACGATGCTGCCCGGGGTCTCTGAATTCTGCCGTGCCTTGTCCGCGGGACGGATGCCGTGTTTTTCAATCTTGCCGATAAGATAATCGTCAATTCTTTCAATGGCATCGTTGCGCTGCTGGTTCAAGCCGTCAATGGCCCGTTTGACGCCCGCGATAACGCCGGCATCCACATCCTTGCGCCGCGCCTGGTCTTCCTGGTGCCAAAGCTCATAGTTGAAGCGGTGCTGGGTCAGAATGAGAGACGCGAAATCACTTTCGCCGTACACCGTCCCTTCACGGTGCCATGCCTTGACCGCCCGGGCCTGCAGCTCCCCCACCGGAGCGGTAAGAATGGACTGCATCAGGAGGCCGCGCCGTTGATGGCCGTTCCCTTCAGGTATTCCGCCAGATAATAATCCACGGAATCCACGTCCGTGATGAGCACTTCGCACGCCTTGCTGCCGATGTTCGGGCCCACAATCCCCGCATCCTCGAGCTGATCCATGAGCCGGCCCGCCTTGGCATAGCCGACCGACATTTTACGCTGGATCAACGAGGTGGAGCCAATCTGCCGCATCACGATGACGCGCCCCGCCTCGCCCAGTTCGTCAATTTCCGGGTCCGAGCCCTCGGGAAGCATGGCCGCGCACCGTTTGCCTTCCTTCTCAAAGGAAAGTATTTTCTCCTTCTTCACGTTCTGGTTGCGGGCGAACTCAATCAGCTTTTCCGATTCGAACGTTTCAATGAAGCAGCCGTGCAGCCGGATGGGTTCACGCATGTCGACCGCCTTGTAGAGCATGTCGCCCATGCCCAGCAATTCCTCGGCCCCCTTGTCGTCCATGATAATGCGCGAGTCCATGGAACTGTTCACGGTGAGCGCGATACGCGACGGCATGTTTGATTTAATCAGACCGGTTACCACCTTGGCCTCGGGCCGTTGGGTTGCCAGAATGAGGTGGATGCCAACGGCGCGCGACTTCTGCGCCACCTTGACGATTTCCTCTTCCAGCTCTTTGCCCACGGAAAGCATGAGGTCCGCCAACTCATCGATGATAATGACGATGTAGGGCATGCGCTTCTTGTCCGCATCCTCGATACGGGTATTCTGGATGCTGCCGTCTTTCACCTTTTCGTTGAACTGGGCGATGTTACGGCAAGTGGCGGCTGCAACGACATTGTAACGCCGGTTCATTTCAGTGACCGCCCATTTCATGGCCGACACCGCCTCTTTGGGCGTGGTGATTACGTCGGAGAGAAGGTGCGGAATGCCGTTATAGATGGTCATCTCGACCACTTTCGGGTCAATAAGGATGAGCTTCACCTCGTCGGGCCGCTTGGTGGCGAGAATACTTGCCAGGAAGGAGTTCGTACACACACTCTTGCCCGAACCCGTGGTGCCCGCAATCAGCAGGTGGGGCATTTTGGTCAGGTTCACGGTATAGGGAACGCCCGCGATGTCCTTGCCAACAGCCAGGCGGATTTCGTCATCCGCGGCCTTGAACTCAGGCGCGGTCATGATGTCCTTGATATACACGGTCTGGCGCGAAGGGTTGGGCAGCTCAATGCCGATAGCGCTTTTGCCGGGCACCAGCGAAATGCGTATTTTGGAGACGGCCATGGCCACCGCGAGGTCCGTGGAAAGGCTTTCGACCTTGGCCACCTTGGTGCCGGGCGCAAGCTGGAGCTCGTACCGGGTGACCACCGGGCCAGGACAGACCTCGGAAATGGCGCCGATAATCTTGTAATCTTTCAGCTTCTCGATAAGACGGTCCGCGTTCGCCCTTATTTCTTCATCAGAAACGACGCGCTTCTGGGCCACTCGATCCTGGATAAGATCCAGGGTGGGCATCACGTATTCATCATAATGAACTTCTTCCACAGGTTCGGGCAAGGCCTCCCCTTCAGCGCCCGCTTCGCCGGAAGCGTTGGCGGAACATGCGATGGCCTCTGCTTCGGCATCAATACCTTCCGCGACCGAAGCCTCGTCAGCACCGGTTTCCGTCATTTCACTTTTCCGGCCCTGTCTTCTCCGCTTCGAGCTGCCGCGTTCTTCGGCCTTTTCCGTGACCACATCAAGGACGTCGTCTTCGCTGGCAACGGTTTTTTCCGCCTTCTGCCTGGCATTTTCTTCGGGGGCGATTTCACGAATGACCGGGTCCGAGAACTCCTTCATAAAGTCGCGCTGGCGCTTGTCCTGGCGCATTTTCAGCGACTGGTTGATGGACAGGTTCTCGTTATCTTCTATATTATCGAGGTCGAATTCTTCCGCCTCGGTTTCATTCGTTGTCTTTTCAGCCGTGGCTGATGCAGGAAGCCGGTCCATGCCGTCCGAAGTAAAAGCCGTTGCGTTTCCGGACGGGTCCGCCGCGTTTTTGCGCCTGCGTGCCCCTACGGTGCGTCCCTTTTCCGTGGCATTCGCGTCGCCATTGCCCGCACCGTAGGCCAGCTGTATCTGGCGGACACCCGAGAACAGGCCGCCAAACACATATTCCGCGATGGCGCGGATGCGGAGAAAGAGCTGCTGCACGTCAATGCGGAAACCCCAGATAAGTGTGGCGGACATGAAAAGAAGCATGACCAGGGCCGCGCCTATTTTATGCGTCCCAAACGCCAGGCTCATGATATTCTGCACAATGAAATTTCCAAGAAGGCCGCCGCTTGTATGGAACTGCTCCCAGCTCCGGCCTTCGCCCAGGTTCCGGATGCTTAAGAAGACGCAAAGCTCAACAAAACCGAGACCCGCGAAAAAAAGCTGCCGGTAGGAATGGCCCGCCTCTTTCTTAAGAGCCAGGTTCCAGCCGAAAAGGAAAAAGATAACAGGAAAAAGAAGCGACGGCACATTGCCGGCAAAACCGGTCAGCAGCCGGGCCAACCCTCTGCCAAGGTAATTACCCAATATATTGTCCGCTGGATCGAGAAGGTTGGAAACAAGACTCAAGACGGACAGGACGGAAAGGCAAATCAGAAGGAACCCATAAAGGCCGCTGCGATCACCGCCTTTATCGAAACGTTTCTTTTTACTGTTCTTTTTTACGCTTCGCTCGGTATTTCGCGATTGGACGATTCTTTCCGCGATGGTGGGTCTTTTTCTGTTCTTTGTCATGGTTCCTGCTCTCCCCTGTCATATTTGAAAAGAAGATATCCTGCCCAGTTTAAGCAAAATCCAAGCCCGTAACTTAACTTTAACTTTAACTTTTACATATCTTAACTAAAATCAATGCATTGACATTAAACAGCCGATTAACACATTAAATACACGATTAGCTTTGAAATGGGAATTTTCTTACCATGTTATGGACTTTCTTTCAGGTTCTTAAAGGAAAAGCTTAAGCGTTAAAAAACACCTAAAGAAAAATTTTGGCTGTGTCGATGAACAGAGTGTAAGAAACAAGAAACGGAGCGAAGAGATGTCAATAAAAACACTGA
>JAZDKP010000326.1:0-2829 GCA_043802925.1 Fibrobacterota bacterium
GATCCGATGGTCATGCACATGGGATTGCTGTTAAATCTGAACCCGCTCATTACGGCGATGATTCCAGTAGTATTCATATCCGGCCTTGCTTTTTGGCGTCTGCGTGTTCTTGTCTAGTCCAGTTTGCCCTGTGACCGGTAATGCTGTTCCTTTCCGGGAATAAAGCAATGAGCATCCGGGCAATAGACACGCTGGGCAGTGTGGACGTCCCAGGCATTTTCTGAGGCCGTGAGGGTATAGATATAGTAACAGGCACGGCGTTGATATGTCAGGCTCGATGAGGAAGCCGACGTCGCCCCCACCACCGTGGTTCGGCCTGACGGGGTGTTGAGCGTGTGGTGGACAGCCTTATGCACATGTCCATGCAGGATGAGCTCAGCCCCACAACGTGCGACCAGAGTGCGTAGTGAACGCGCATCCGTCAGGCGTCTACGCCAGCTTTCAATACCGGATAGGGGCGGGTGATGGATTGCCACGATACGGAAAAGGCCTTGGGCGGCGGTCTGTTTAAGGACAGTCTCCAGCTTGTTTAACTGAGGTTCACCCATGGTGCCGATGGCCAGGTGTGGCGCGCTTGGATGAGCGGAGCACACTCCGATGAGCGCGATCTGGCCCCGCACCCGCAACGTTGGAAACAGGTCATCAAAACCGCTTACCCGGGCGCTGTGCTGGTAAGGTGGGTCGGACACCATATAATCCAGCCACCAGGCAAAAGTCTGGTTCCAGTCTGAGCGGACATAAGTGTCATGGTTGCCTGGAACAACGGTGACCTGAGCCGGTGTACCGAGTGATCGCAACCACATTTGGGCTTTTTTGAATTCAGCAGGCAGACCCAGATGGGTCAGATCACCGGTAACGGCGATATGATCCGGTCTTGTGCTCTTAAGGTCTTCTTGCAAGATGGAGAGGATTTCATCATGGTGCGCTCTCTTTCGGAACAGTCGCCATCGCAGGTAACCAAGGAGCCGTTTATTTAGAAGATCGCGTTTTTTAACTGGGCTTACGCATGCAATATGCGGGTCGGAAAGATGGGCCAGAACGAATTTTTTTCCTGCGGCATGATTCCTATGGGGACTGTTGCTGCCAGTACGGGGCTTTTTGTTATCAGAGAAAATCATAGCCATGGCGTACGTATACAGAATTGGGGCCTTTTTGTAAAGTTCTTTTATGGTTGACGTACCCTGCAATATTCTGCTACATTGACGGTCGAATCGTGTCCATCCATGCGTTGAGAGCTTTCCGGCGCCCCATTTATGGCAGGAGGCAAGAGGACTCTCTCAAGCATAGACCCTATCCAATAAAGAAGGCGTTGTTATGGCTCTTTATACTTACATACATAGAGAATGCCCGGCCAGGATTTGGGGCATTAGCTCCGGGCAGCGTATTGAACGTGTGTTAAAAATCTCTGGGGAAAGTACCCTTATCAATGACCTGAGCGTTCTTAAGAGCAATGATTCGGTCCTGATTTTCGACGGCGGGTACCTCTTTGACGACCGCCTGATCCAGTATCTGGCATCAACCCCGAACCTGATCCTGCAGCTTGAATCCGAAGGGAAAAAAGTCGCTGTTGCAGCCCGTGTTAGCGCCGGCCTCGCCTATCAAGCTCTGGAGGTGATTGGAAAAACCTCAGGGGCTAAATCGCTGTCCGGGGTGAAAACGCAAACCCTGGAAACCTTACCCATTTCTTTTCAAAAAAGCCTGCGCAACTCTGCTCCCCCGTTTGTACTGCCCATTTCAGTTGAGAAAACCAGGGACCTGGAGCGGCGGCTTTACAATTGGTCATATAAGGGCGTCACCGATTTGATCACAAAGTGGGTCTGGCCGGTACCGGCCCTGTGGATGGTCAGACAATGCGTCCGCTTTGGGATCCGTCCCAACCACGTCACTTTAATCAGTTTGGCGCTGGTAATACTTGCAGGGGTGTTGTTCGCCCGCGGACAATATGGCTGGGGCCTGTTGGCAGGTTGGGCCATGACTTTCTTAGACACTGTGGATGGAAAACTGGCGCGGGTAACGGTGACATCCAGCCGGTTTGGCCACTATTTGGACCATATTATTGACCTTGTCCACCCGCCCATTTGGTATGTTTTGTGGGGCATTGGCCTGGGAATGTCCTATCCGGACAGTGGAGGATGGTTTTCACTGGCTATCTGGTGCATTGTGATCGGCTATGTGGTTGGTCGTTTGACCGAAGGCCTGTTCAAGTGGGGCCTGGGAGAATTCGGGATCTTTTGCTGGCGTCCGGTTGATTCCTATTTCAGGCTGATTACAGCCAGGCGAAATCCCAATATGCTTCTGCTCACGACCGGCGCCCTTTTGGGGCGTCCCGATCTTGGCCTTGTGGCCGTTGCCTTTTGGACAGCATGGACCAGCCTTTTTCTGGTGGTGCGCCTGGGCATGGCCGGATATACTCGCATCACCCAAGGACCACTGCAAACCTGGTTCATGGACCCGGGCGCGGGCATGGAATCCCTTGCGGTTCGGATCTTTACAAAGCGCGCGCGCCTGCCGTGATGGATAGGACCAGCCCCATCAATGAGAGCAACCGCGCACCCACAGCTCATTGGGCCGCCGGCTGTCCCGCAAGGCCTGCCGACCCTATGGGGCTCAGGATAGGCGTGATCAGCAATCCTTTAAGTGGTGGAAACCGAAAAGGATTGCAACCTGTTGAGAGGATGCTTGCAGATTACGGCCAGGCGTTGCACCGCCAGGCCGTTCATCCCGAACAGGTGAAAGCAGCGATTCGTGATTTTGCCTGCCATGGGGTGGACCTTATAGTGGTAAACGGGGGCGACGGGACGATTCAAGCAGTGCTGACGGCGCTCTTTA
>JAZDKP010000327.1:0-2006 GCA_043802925.1 Fibrobacterota bacterium
TGGAAACTGTTAATCGATGTTCGCCAGCCAAAGCTTGTAAAGATCTATCTTGTTCGAATAATTCGCGTACATCCAGGGATTGGCGGCATCCGCATTTATCAGCGTCCTGAAACCGCGATAAATGAATCCTGAATTATTCCTGGGAGAACACAGGTTGAAATACTCCGGACCCCCGATAAGCCTGTAAACAATCTCCCAAGGCGTGACGGTTCCTTTCGTGATTCCGTTTGCATGGAGGCTCCATTCGGCCGCGGAAGGCATTCTCCCAAGCTGGCTTTTGTACATCTCTTTGACATACCGGTCACTCCACTCTTGCGAGTTTACCAGCGCGGTCACAAACGTTCTCCTTGAATTCACATGAATCGCCTTGGGCACCCAGATTTTGTTCTCCGCTGAAGTCGGTTCGCGCTTCAGGATGGCCCGATACATCGCCGGAACATATTTGGCCGCAATCGCGCTGTCTTTAGGCCAGCACTCCCCCACCTTAATCTGGATCTGTCGCATCCATACCGTGTTCATGCAAGCGACATCAATCAGGAATTTCCGATAATCATATTTGCATTTTGACGGTAACCGGTTGAAGGGAAGGTTCCAGGAAAGCCGTTGAATCTCGCCATTTTCCCCAATCGAACGCCCAGTAAACAGGGAGCAGGCTTCCGCCGTCACTTTGTACCGATGTTCCTCGCCATACACCAGCTGATAGGCGAAATCGTAGAGTGTGGTCACGGCCAAAATATCCGCGTCCGTGAGCTTGGCGCCTCCGACATAACAGCTCTGCATCACCGCGCCGGAATTCGGAACATGATCCACGCCGATCAGATGGCCGACAAGATGATTCATCAGATTTTTGAGGTAGGCCGTATAATAACCGTTTTTGCCCTTGACGGGAACGGCTCCGGTCTTCCAGTTATACTCGTAATCATCAATAAAGGCGTCTCCGCGATAATCAAACCCCAACCCTGGGGACTTTACCGCGGGCAACCAGGCCGCCAATATCTGTGTTCCGCTGCAACTCCGGTACCAACAGTATTTCTTTTGATCCGCCCCGAGATATTCCTTTGTATTGACGAACGTAACAACGATATTCGCGGCCTTTTTATTCGTTGTTTCCATGAAGGTAAAAGGCACATATGGTTGCCAAAGTGCGAAAGCGGCGCGCAACAGCGGTTTTGCGTCAATGCCGTCCGCGCAATTTTGCGCCAGACACCAATAAAGTTTTCCGCTCTGTTTTGGCAATAGGATGTTCCGATAATGCCATTTGGGTTTCCGGGTGACCGTATCGACGGCATTCGCGACCGTCTTGCCCAAGGCGCCATCGGCGTAAAGATCAGATTCCTCCTCCGGCACCGCCACCAGGGCCTCATACGGACCGTCGGAGAAAGGGTTGAACGCCTCCGACACACCCTCCTCGGAGGACGCCGCTTGCCCTTCAGGCCGGGCTGTGCCCATGATGTTGTTTTTATTCTCGCACTGGCATCCTAAGAATAGCTGCGTCAGGATTAACAGGATGAAAACATGGCTTTTTTTGCATTGCATAACCGCCTCCCTGAAATTCACGTTCGCTTTTTCTTTCATCATGAAGAAAGAAAAATGCCAAGGCAACCGTTCAGCAATAATACCCTGTGGCTAAAGAAGTTGCAAGCCACCCTGTAAAGTCCTCAATAGCGAAACCAGACAATTTTGTCCATCCCGTTCGTGTCGTGATGGACAGGGTTGTCGGCAAAAACGATGAGCGTCCGACTCAGGCAAAAGTGTTATTCATGGCTCATTTCCGCTTCTGAGTCTTCAAAGATCCCGTATCTCCTTTGACGCCCAAGGAATACTGCGCGCAGAAGAGACGCTCCAGCAGTTCAACCCGGATACGGAGAAAGGGTTTTGATCGCAAAGGTGGTTGTTCCGCTTTTGCTTGATTCAAGGAATATACGCTATCTATTTTTTCCAACATGAAAATCACCACCATCACCCTCCTCTTTTCCGCCTCGTTGCTGTTCCCGCAAACACAGTGG
>JAZDKP010000328.1:0-12440 GCA_043802925.1 Fibrobacterota bacterium
CCCTGGTTCGGCCGGAAGCGGGGTTTCAGCAAAATCACAGACCTGAAAATCAATCCATTCCTCCACGCCAGCAATTTTTGCGTTCTGGCGCGCAGCCATAATCGCCTCTTCGCTGATGTCGCTGGCAATGATGGAACCTGCAGGCCGCACTTTCGCCTGCGAGGAAAGTTCATTGCAAAGGGTCCGGTAGGCGGCCGCATCAAACGGTCGCACATGCTGAAAAGCAAAATTGTTCCGCAAAAGGCCGGGCGCGCGGCCCATGGCAATCAGCGCGGCCTCAATGGCGAGCGTGCCGCTGCCGCACATGGGATTCACAAACGGGGTCTCTCCGTTCCAGCGCGATGCGAGGAGAAGGCCTGCGGCCAGCGTCTCCTGGAGGGGCGCCTTGAAGGGCATTTTACGGTAACCACGCCGGCAGAGCGGTTCGCCCGATGTGTCGAGGTAAATCGACGCATGGCCCGCCTTCCAGAAAAGACGGATGACCGCACCGGTTTTATCGGAACCTGAATCCGGGCGCGCCCCTTTCTTTTCGAGGAGCCGATCCGCAATGGCGTCCTTGCACCGGAGGTTTGGGAACCGGGTGTCGCGCACGCTTTCGTGGTCCGAATCGCTTTCAATGGAAAAGTAACCGGGCACCGGGAGCCACTCCTCCCATGGAAACGCGCGGGTGCCTTCGTAGAGAGCGTCGGGTGAAGGGCATTCAAATTCGCAGAGGTAATAGAGGACATGGTGCGCGGTACGCAGGCAAAGGTTGAGCCGCATGGCGTCATTAAACGTACCTTCGGTTTCCACAAAGTTGTCCGTTGTGTCAAAAACGGGAAGACCGAGTCCAATGATTTCCGCGGCGAGGTACGTGGAAAGTCCGCGCGGACAGGTGGCGATGAGCTTATTCATTCTGCAAACACAACACCTTCCGAATCAAATGCCGCTTTATGTGTCTCGTACTCCCGGGTGATTTTGTCCAATTCCTCGTACATTTTATCGATGCCGTGCTTGAGCCGGGGCATGGAGACGGACAGTTTATTGATAAGCTCGAGGTTCATATGGGTGGAGGCATCCAGAAATTCCTGCGTGTCCTCTTCGTGCTCCTTTTCGGATTCCATAATCCGGTATTCCAGTTCCTCCATCCGCTTTTTCAGCGGCGCAAGCGTGCCGGCCCGCCGCTTGTTGAATTCCGCGCGAAGGCGCCGTTGATCCTTACGTGCCGCGGGCGTTCGGGAGTCCGCGTCCGCATCTTTAGGCGAGCGCCGCGTGGAGGGGCCGCCCGTGTCCTCCTCGTCCCAGCCCACCTCTTCGAGGAATTGTTGGTAGCCGCCGTGGTAGACAAAGAGCCGGTCGCGGTGAAAGACCACAAGCTGGGTGGCGATGGCGTGTAATATCCGTTCGTTGTGGGTGACGATGACGGCAGCGCCTTCGAACGCGTCGATGGCCTCGGTGAGTGCGTCCGTGGACTGCATGTCCATATGGTGCGTGGGCTCGTCCAAAAGGAGAAGGTTGGAAGGCGTGAGAAGCAGGCGGCCCAGAAGTACGCGGCATTTTTCACCGCCCGAAAGCACGCGCACTTTTTTAAGGGCATTGTCGCCCGAAAACATCATGATGCCGCACACGTCGCGCGCGCGCTTGCGGTCGCCCGCGGGGTTGGCGTCTATCATCTCCTGCTCCACCGTAAAGTCGTCGCGCAATTCCGCGGTGTTGGCCTGTTCAAAGTAGGCGGTCCGGGTCTGTGGTTGGAGCCGCACCGAACCTGAGAGCGGCGCCAGTTTTCCGGCAAGGAGTTTGAGGAGCGTGGTCTTGCCTTTGCCGTTTTTACCCACAATGCAGATGCGGTTGCGCGGGCCCATGTCCAGGCTGAAATTTTCGACCAGCCAGGGTGCCTCACCGGTGTAGGAAAATGTGAGGTTCCGCGCCTCGAGCATGCACTTGGCTTCAAAGGGTGCGCTGTTGAAGGAAAAGTCAAGCGTCTCGATGTGGCCCAGCTTGCTCAGTTTTTCCATGCGGTCAAGCGCCTTGATACGCGACTGGACCAGATTGGCCTGCCGCGCCTTGGCCCGGAACTGGTCGATGAACTTCTCCATCTGCTTCTGCTTCTTCTCGCTGTTCAGGCGCCGTTTTTCGTGAATTTCCTCCTCCTGCTCAATCTGCCCGTAGTAGTCCTGCGTGCTCCCTTCAATCTTTTTGACCTTTTGCCGGTGGATGCCGAGGATATGGGTGACCACGCTGTCCATAAAGCTGCGGTCATGGCTGATAATCATGAGCTCGTCCTGCCAGTTGTTGAGAAAACGGATAAGCCAGCGGATGGAGACAATGTCAAGAAAGTTGGTGGGTTCGTCAAGGAGCAGGAGGTTGGGCTCCGAGACCAGCACTTTTGCCAGATTGAGGCGTATCTGGTAGCCACCCGAAAAAACGGAGGGCGGACGTGAATAATCCGATTCGGCAAAACCCAGCCCCGCGAGGATCTTCTTCACCTTCCAGGACTCGTCCTGGCGCTCTGGTGGCAGCCCCTGGCAAGCCTCATCGAGGATATTGGGCTGGGTGAAGCGTATGTGCTGGGTGAGAAAGCCGATGCGGTAGTTCTTGGGCAGCATCACGGAACCGCTGTCGCACGACTCCTGCCCGGTGATCATATTGAAAAGGGTGCTCTTGCCGTGCCCGTTGCGACCGACCACACCGATGCGCTCCCGGGGGTTTACGTAGAAACCTATCTGGTCAAAGATAGCCTGGCCACCGAATCCCTTGCTGACGTTCTGAAGTGTAATCATACCGTTCTATAAGATTGAGGTGGGACAAAAATTGACCTATAAAAATATTATATTACCCGCGTACATATCATTAACAATCGATTCATCGACAAACTATGCCAGGCTTTCACCTTCATACCGGTAACCGTCTAGAGGCATTGGCCAAAGCCATGGCCCTTCTGCTGCGCCAGCCGCCGGCCGCCCCCTTCACACCCGAGACCGTGGTGGTCCAGAGCCGCGGCATGGCGCGCTGGCTTTCGCTTTCACTGGCTGATTCCCTGGGTGTGTGCGCCAATGTCCGGTTTCCCTTTCCCAACCATCTGGTGCAGGAACTGTTTACGGAAATCCGGTCCGGAACACCCGAGCAGACGGTTTACGAAAAGGAATGGGCCGCATTCCGCATCATGGAGCTGCTACCCGGACTCTGCAAAAGCGACCCCGGGTTCACCGGCATCCGGCGCTACCTTTCGGACGACACGCAGGGGCTCAAATCCTACCAGCTCGCCATCCGCCTCGCGGACCTTTTTGATCAATACGCCCTTTTCCGGCCCGACTGGATTGAAAAATGGGAACACGGCCGGCCTGCGGCCCCAGGCGACGAATGGCAGGCGCGGCTCTTCGGTGAGGTGACGAAAAACGGGGTACTCCATCGCGCTTCTATGCGTAACATTTTTATCCAGCATCTGGGAATGGGGCCCTTTCGGCCAAGGCATATCCCGGAGCGCCTTTTTCTTTTCGGCATTTCCTCGCTGCCTCCCTTTCACCTCGAGCTTTTCCAACTTCTGTCGCGATCCCTCGACGTGCATCTTTTCATTTTGAATCCCTGCAGCGGCTACTGGTTCGATAAAGTCACGGAGCGCACGCTGTCACTCATCGACCTCAACGCGGGTCTTTCCGCGGAGCAGAGTCATTTCGAAACCAGCCACCCCCTGCTGGATGCATGCGGCCAGCAGGGTAAAGAATTTTTCAGCCTTCTTTTCAGCCTCGACCCGGACCACACCGACCATTCCACGGCTACGGGGGGGACCGGTCTGCTCCAGCTTTTACAGAATGATATTCTCGAAATGAAGCCCGCCGACTCAGCGCTGCAATCCATTTCCGCGGACGACACCTCGCTACAGGTCCATGCCTGCCACAGCCCCATGCGCGAGGTCGAGGTGCTTTACGATTACCTCCTCTCCTGCTTTGTGCGCCACCCCGGTCTTGAACCGCGCGACATCCTGGTCATGGCGCCCGACATTGAAACCTACGCCCCGCTCGTGGACGCGGTCTTTGGCACGGTGCAAGACGAACGCCGGCGCATTCCTTACAGTGTGGCGGACAAGAGCGTCAAAAGCGACCGGCCCGCGGTCTCCGCCTTTCTTTCCCTGTTCAATGCCGCGTCCTCACGCCTTTCAGCCTCGTACGTTCTGTCGTTGCTGGAGTGCCTTGCCGTGCGTGAAAAGCAGGGACTCTCCGAAAGCGACATGCCGCGAATACGCGATTGGGCCATGCGCACCCGCACCGCCTGGGGTATTGACGAAGCGCACAGGGCGTCGCTGGGCCTGCCGTGTGTGCGCGAAAACAGCTGGCGCACGGGGCTCGACCGCATGATGCTGGGCTATGCCATGCACGACAACGGCACCAACACGGTCAACGGTATCGCGCCGTTCGGCGACATCGAAGGCAAGGGCGCCTCCGCGCTGGGCGGGCTTGCGGAGTTCCTTGACGCGCTTTTCGAATTCGCGCTTACGCTCGAGGCGCCCCGGCCTCTTGCGGAGTGGTGCCGGGTGCTGCGGAATGCGCTGGACCGCCTTTTCAGCAACGCGGGCGCATACGAAGAAGATACGGGTTTCATCCAACGCGCGCTTGCGTCCATACAGGAGAGCGCACAACGGGCCGGCCTGACGCAGTCCCTGGGCGCCGAAGCGGTTCGTGAGCATCTTGAGAGCGCGTTCCGCGAAGGACAGGTGCATCAGGGCTTTTTGTCACAGGGCGTCACCTTCTGCTCGCTGCTGCCCATGCGGAGCGTGCCCTTTAAAATAATCGCAATGCTCGGGATGAACCTCCAGGACTACCCGCGCGAAAACCCGCGTCTCGGTTTTGACCTCATGGCCCGTCCCGGCCAGCGCCGGCGCAACGATCGTTCGCGCCGCATGGATGACCGCTATATTTTCCTCGAAACCATTCTTTCGGCGCGGAACGAACTGTACATAAGCCACGTGGGCCGCAGCGTGCAGGACAACGCCCCCTGCCTGCCCTCCGTTCTTGTAAGCGAGCTTCTGGAGCATGTGGACCGCGCCTTCCGGCTGCAGAGCGGCCTTGCGCCGCGCGAAGCGCTGACGGTCCGCCACCGGCTGCACGGCTTCCATCCCGATTATTTCAGCAACGTTGATACGCGCCGTGTCAGTTATTCCGCTGAAAACCATGCGGCGCTCTGCCGGTTTCTGGAACCCGCGCAAACCGTTCCCCGGTTCACAAACGCGCCGCTGCCCGTTCCGGACGATTCCTTCCGGCAGGTGACCATCGAGGATCTGTCCCGCTTTTTCTGCAATCCATCCCGATTCCTCTTTGAGCGCCGCCTCAGCCTGCACCTTGACGACGAGACGGAAGCGTCGCAGGACAGCGAACCCTTCACGCTCAACAGCCTTCACCGCTTCCTGTTTATCCGCGATTCCTTGACCGGCCCGGTACGCGCATCGAGCAGCCCCTCCCTCCTCCGTTCGGGCGACCTTCCGCACGCCGAAGCGGGCCGGGCGCAGCTCGCGCTCCTTGAGGACGAAGCCGCGCAGTTCCGCCAGCGCTTCCTCAGCCTTGCGCCGGGCGCCCTGCTCCCCCCTGTCAATATTTCCATCGCCATCGATGGGTTCCAGCTTAACGGCAGCCTTAGCCACTGTTTTGAGCGCGCTGCCTTTATGATGCACCCGGCCGGTGACCGCGCAATACGCCGTCTCACACTCTGGATCAGCCATCTTGCCCTGTGCGCGGCCGATATACCGGGCATGCCTTCGGAAAGCTGCCTTCTGCTTCGTGATGCTGGCTACCGGATGAAAAAGCCCGTTGACTCACGGGCGCTCCTCACGGATCTTCTCCGGCTCTATTGGAAAGGGCTGCACACACCGCTTCCATTCTTTCCTGAAGCCTCTCTGGCATATATAGGGCAATTGCGGAAAACCCCAGCTGATGTTGCCGCAGCGCGGAAAAAAGCGGATGCGGCCTGGCTCCCGGGTAATGAAAAATATTCCTTTGGAAAAGAAAGCGTGGACTCCTACTTTGGCCTCGCTTTCCGAGGCCGCGATCCCCTGGCCGAATCGGAATTTTCGGAAACCGCGCGGGCCGTGTACGGCCCCATTCTTGACAATACGGAAGCGTTCTGACCATGCTTACCTTCAACCTCCCCGATTGCCCGCTGGACGGCACGGTTCTTATTGAAGCGAGCGCGGGTACCGGCAAAACGTACAGCATCACCGGCCTCTTCCTTCGACTCCTGCTCGAACGGAAGGTCCCGGCCGGTCGCATACTTATTGTGACCTTTACCGAAGCTGCCACGGGCGAAATCCGCGACCGTGTGCGCAAGGGGCTGCTCGACATGAAGGCGCTCCTCGAAAAAAGATCGAACAACGACACGGACCCGGTGGATCCAGTGCTCAAGGCCCTTGCTGACAAGGCCGGCGATTCACGGGAAGCCCTGCAGCGCGTCCGGCTAGCGCTCTACGATTTTGACGCTCTCGCCATCCACACCATCCACAGCTTCTGCCTGCGCATGCTGCACGAGTTTGCGTTCGAAAGCGGAGCGCGCTACGATTCGCGGCTCCTGTCCGACTGGGAAGCGGGCGCGCTCTCACTCGGGACTGCGCAGGATTTCTGGCGCACCCGGCTGTACAATGCGCCCCCCCTCTTTCTCCGGGCGTTCTTTTTACAAGAAGGAATACTCTCCCCTGAAATGTTCCTGCCTTACATTCAAAAACACCTCCTCGAACCCGGACTGGTCATCCTGCCCGACACCGCAAGCTTCAGACTGGCGGATTTTGACAGAATACTGGAGGCCGCGTTCAAAACCATTGCAGACATCTGGGCTGTTTCGCGTAGCGTAATCGTGGATTATCTCAGTACGTCCAGGGAACTTAAACACAGAAGTTTTTCCACGTCATCGGTTGCGCGTTGGGCGTCTGGAATCGATGCCCTGACAGCGGCAAGGGACCCGCTCGTTCAGGACAAAAAGGTGCGTCTTGCACTCGATAAATTTGCCTATGCCAATGTGCTCGCAAACCGCACCCCCCTTCTGTGCGACGTGCAGCATCCCGAATTTTTCCGGGCGTGCGAATCGCTGCTCACCGCGTTTGACCGCGCCCTGACCGGACTGAAAGGGGAGTTCATCAGGTTCTTTCGAGAGGATTCCCAAAAGAAAAAAGAAACGTTGAACGCCCAATACTTTGACGATCTGCTCACCGCCATGCATCGGGCCCTCGTTGACACGGAGTCGGGCTTTTCCACCTTTGTCCGCGGCCAGTACCAGGCCGCTCTCATCGACGAGTTCCAGGACACGGACCCGGTTCAATTCGAAATCTTCCGCAGCATCTTTGCCAAGGTGCCGGACCGGTCGCTCTTTCTAATCGGCGACCCCAAGCAGGCCATCTTCGCCTTCCGCGGCGCGGACATTGCCACTTACCTCTCCGCGGCCAAACAGGTGGGCGACAACACCTCCTTTACACTCACAACGAATTACCGTTCGCAGGAGCGGCTTGTGGCCGGGGTCAAGGCCCTTTTTTCCGCGTGCAGCGCCCCTTTTCTCACGGAGCGCATTGCGCTGCCCGAGGTCGGGGCCGCGGGCAAAGCGGACAAAAAGGAGCCGCTGCTGCTCGACGGTTGCCCGGGTGCGGGCCTCCACCTCCTCTACCTTCAGTCTGACACGGACCCGGACGCGTTTTTGAGCGCACCCGATGCGCGGGCGCGCATTGCGCGGGCCGTGGCAGCCGAAGTGGGCCGGCTGCTGGGGCTCTCCGGCCAGGGCCGGGCGTTCCTCAACGACCAAACACTTCGCCCCCAGGACCTTGCAGTGCTGGTACGGAGCCACGATGAGGCCGCGCTCATGAAGGCGGCATTGACGGATGCCGGCATTCCAGCGGTCCTTTATTCTTCGGGCAATGTCTTCAAGACCGATGAGTGCGTCGAATTTACACGGCTACTCAAAGCCGCGGCCTTTCCGGGCAACTGGCGGGCCGTTATTGCGGCCTGCGCCACGCGGCTCCTGGGCATGGAAGCCGCGGAGCTCTTGCACCTGCAGGATGGAAGCACGGACCGCGATGGCCTCCTTTCGCGCTTCCAGGAATACCGCGCCCTCTGGGACGGCTCCGGGTTTGCGGCCATGTTCCACAGGTTTCTGCGCGATTTTTCCGTGCGCGAACGGCTGCTCGCGCTGCCCGACGGCGAGCGGCGTATCACCAACCTTCTCCACCTGTTTGAACTCGCGGCCCGGGCTGCGCAGGAACAACGGCTTACCCCTTTGGGGCTCCTGCTGTGGCTCCAGGGGGAACGCGAAAAGAAATCGGAAAAGAGCGAGGAAAACCTGCTCCGGCTGGAAAAAGATGAGGACGCGGTCCGGATACTGACCATGCACAAGTCCAAGGGGCTGGAGTTCCCCGTTGTATTCTGTCCCTTTACCTGGAGCGCCTCCTCTTTGCGGAGCCGTGACATGGTGGCCTTTCATTCGGAAACAGACGGTCGCTTATCCATTGACCTCGGTTCGGACGAAATTGATGCGCATATCCGGCTCGCGGAAAACGACCAACTGGCCGAAAACCTCCGTCTTCTCTATGTCGCTTTAACACGCGCCAAAAACCGCTGCTACCTCTACTGGGGCCGGTTCAACACGGCCGAGACCTCGGCACCGGCTTATCTGTTGCATCACCCCACAACTTTCACGCCCGGCCGCATTGTGGAGGAACTCGGGGTGCATATGCGGGCCCTTTCGTCCGCGCAAATGCTTGAACGTCTCCGTGGTATTGCGGCCGGTTCTAACGGAGCCATCGTTCTGGACGATGCGCCCCTCTTCTCGGTCGCACCATGGCAGGCCGCACACAGTACCAAGGCCCGGCCCCCGCTACCGGAATTCTCAGCCGCCCTGCCTCGCGACTGGCGTGTCACAAGCTTTTCATCGCTGACACGGACCGCAGCGCATTTTGACACAACACTGGATGACGAGGGATTGCCCGCGCCTGTAACGGAAGAAGTGCAGCCGTCAGGCTTTTTCGCCTTTCCGCGCGGTGCACTTCCAGGTAAATGCCTCCACGAAATATTCGAACACCTTGACTTCCACGCGCCCGGCCAGGCCGCCCCGCTCGTCCGGTCAACGCTGGACGCTTACGGGTTCACGAACATTTCCGAAGGGCCTGTCTGCGACATGGTGGAACGGGTGCTTTCCGTCCCGCTCGCACCGGGGCTCACCCTGGGACAGGTCAATGAAACGGACCGGCTTTCGGAACTCGAATTCTGCTTTCCACTGGCCCGTCTCAGCCGGCAGCGGCTGGCCGCTCTCTTTGCGGACGCGGGGGTCCGGGACTTTCCGGAACGGATTGAGCGCCTCGAATTCCAGCCCATGCGCGGTTATGTGCGGGGGTTCATGGATATTGTCTTTACACACAACGGCAAGCACTACCTCCTTGACTGGAAGTCCAACCATCTCGGCAACTCGCCCGGGGACTATGGTCAGGACGAAATGCGAACGGAAATGCTTCAAAGCTGCTACTTCCTGCAATACCACCTCTATGTTCTTGCGCTTCACCGGTACCTCTCCGTACGACTGAAGGACTATGATTATGAACGCTGTTTCGGCGGGGTCTATTATATTTTTCTACGTGGCGCAGGACTCGGCACACCCGGAAACGGTATTTTTTATGACCGTCCTTCGGGCCAACTTGTTTTGGAGCTTGAAAGGGCGTTGCTCCCATGAAATTCCTTGACTCAGAACTTTTTTCCTCTCTGGACCGCGCCTTTGCCCGTTGGATCGCCGGCCAGGTGAAAACAGACAATGAACTGCTCGCCCTTGTTGCGGCACTGCTCAGCCGCCAGCTTTCGGAAGGTCACACCTGCCTTGATTTGGCCGAAGCCATGCAGGACCCGGCCTTGTCCGGATACTTTCCTGTCAATACAATGTCCCTGCTTGAGAAACACCCGTTTATCAGCCATGACGACAGTATGCAACAGCCTTTTATCATTAAAGATAACAACATTTTTCTCTATCGTTACTGGAAGTACGAAGAAAGGCTGTCCAAAGCTCTGCGTTCTCTTGCGGTTTCTACAAAAGGATGCGTGACAGAGGAATCCCGGCTTCAATCAGCCCTTGATATCCATTTTCCGGACAAGGAAGACCTCCAGCGCAAAGCTGTCCATACCGCGCTCACAAAATCATTGTGCATCATCACCGGCGGTCCGGGTACCGGTAAAACCTGGACCCTGGCCCGAATGCTGGCCGTTCTCCGGACACTGGACCCCTCCGGAACGTTTCGTGTCGCACTCGCAGCCCCGACCGGCAAGGCCGCGCACCGCATGGAAGAGGCGCTCCGCGAAACGCTCCCCGGGAGTGACCACGCAACCTATACCCTGCACCGGCTCCTGCGCCCTGTTCGCGACACCCCTTATTTCCGCTACAACGCGGAAAACCCATTACCTTTTGACATGGTTGTTGTGGATGAAGCCTCCATGGCCGACCTTGCACTTCTTTCAAAACTGACGGACGCACTGCCGGAAGACGGCCGACTGGTACTCATCGGTGACAAGGACCAACTCGCCTCCGTGGAACCCGGTTCGGTCCTGGGTGATATATGCCTGGCCTGCGCTTCTTCGGACCTGCTCCAAGGCTGTCTGGTTGAGCTCACACGCCAACACCGTTTCAAAGGGAACAGCCAGATTGAAACTCTCGCCGCAGCGGTCAAGTCCGGCAACGCAGCCGAAGCCGTGGCTATTTTGAATTCATCTGGAAACCTGATTTCCCCCCCTGAAGGAAACCGGTTTCAGTCCATGCTCAAACTGAAAATGGAACCGGTTCTTAAAACGCTTTCCCGGGCCCGCACCCCGGAAGAACTCCTGGAAGAAATAGACCGATTTAGGATTCTTTGCGTGACGAACACCGGCAGGGCTGGAAAGGACAGCCTGAATCTGGGATTGTCCGCCCTGGCACGGAAACAGGCGGGACGCCCGGATGCAGCCGGCCCCTATCATGGAATGCCCGTGATGTGCCTGGAAAACGATTACACACTCGGCCTTTTTAACGGAGACACGGGAGTCATTGGAGCCAGCGGTCAGGGACTTCGGGCGTTCTTTAGAACGGAGGGAGCGAACCTGCGGAACATACTACCGGGACGACTTCCCCTGCATGACACCTGTTACGCGATGACTATTCACAAAGCGCAAGGATCCGAGTTTGAAAAGGTGTTGCTCATTCTTCCCGATAAAATGACCCCCCTCCTGACACGGGAGATTTTCTATACCGCCATAACCCGGGCTAAAGAGCATATAGAGGTCTGGGGGAGACCGGAAATCCTGGAAATGACTGTCCTTCAACAACGGAAAAGGTATTCAGGCCTAATACAAAAACTGACCAAATTTTAATTAACAAGCCAACTATTTTCGCAATTCATTTTACCACAGCATCTTACGTTATAATATTTTCCTATATTATATTAAACTTTTTTTATATTTTAACGACTAAACTGATGCTACTATAATACATTAAATACATTGCCTCGATAACGACGAAAGCTGAAATTTATTAAATCTTTTTTTAATCTGAGGTGTTCCATGTTAAAAGCAAATGCTGTTGTCATGGTATTGGTTTTGTCCCTGTTTGCGCTTGTTTCACAGTCCGGCGCACAATTAACCTATGCCAAACACGTCCTTAACGACACCCTCAAGGCTGACACCATCTTCTTTCAGGGGTCTGACACGGGCATCACTACCGCCAAGGTCATATTAAAAGCCGAAGCCGGCAGCGGCCGCGGTGGACTCGATATCATGATGGTTCTCGACTTCAGCTTTTCCATGAAAAACTATTCAGCGGACGGCACGGGACGCAAGCTCTACCTCATGGACGCGGCGTTAAAAAAGTTCGTGGGCAACCTCGACACGCTTGCGGACACCACGCTCACCCCCACCGGCCATTTGCAGCGCAACGACAATATTGCATTTATGCGGTATGGCGGTATCGAAGCTTACCTGTTCGGCTATACGCCCAAAGTCACGCTTCCCTGGTGCGGTTACCAGATATTCCCCACGGCGCTCGATACCGCGCACTCCATCCGCGTTTACCCGCAGGACACGTTGGCCTTTGTCCCTGGCAGCATGGTGGGCGCCATCGACACTTTCATGGGGAAAGACATTTACGGCGCGCCTTGGGACAAATTACGACTGGATAATGGCGCCAGTTGGGGGCTAAAGCGTCTCATGTGGGACTACTGGCATTTCAGCTACGGGCTGGATACGGTATTTAACGCCACACGCCCACAGCGCTATGAATACGATTCCTCGTATTTTTTCCCCATGACACAGATGGTTGACTACTACTGGAGCGGCAACCCGCCGGATGAACGCATTGGCGATACACAGACCGCCACCTATTACGCGTTGTGGAAATCCATCGATTACTGCATGAAGTACCGGACCAACTCGGGTTCGCAGCCGGTCATCATCCTTTTGACGGACGGAACCGACAACCGCTCCAACGACCAG